>CAIVLE010000001.1 GCA_903906635.1 uncultured Burkholderiales bacterium
ACCGGGGGGGCAGCCGTCAATCACGCAGCCAATGGCCGGGCCGTGGGATTCACCAAAGTTGGTGACGGTGAAAAGTGTTCCGAAGGTGTTGCCGCTCATGGGCTGGGATTATCCCATCCCGCCCAAGCCGCGAGCTCACCCCGGGTGCTCAAAGGTTAACCGTTTGCGAATCCGACTCTGGCTCCGTGCCTTCGGGCCAGTCGCGGATGTAGGCCTTGAGCATCTTGTTTTCAAAGTTCTGGCTATCCACCACCGCTTTGGCCACGTCATAAAAACTGATCACGCCTTGGAGTTGACGGTTGCCAATGACGGGCATGTAGCGGGCGTGGCTCTCGAGCATCATGCGGCGCACTTCGTCGAGTTCGGTATCGGGTGAACAAGTCAGCGGATGGTCGTCCATGGCACTGCGCACCGTGAAGTCGCCAATGACGCCGCCTTGTCTGGAGATGGCTTGAATGACCTCACGAAAGGTCAACATGCCCACCAAGTCACCGTGCTCCATCACCACCAAAGAGCCAATGTCATGGTCAGACATGGTTTTCAAGGCATCGGCCAGCGGGTCAAACGGGTTGATGGTGTACAAAGTACCGCCGCCTTTGACGCGCAAGATGTCGCTGACTTTCATGGGAATCTCCTGTGCCGATGGGGCTTGAAATATAGCCCACAATGGCATTCAAAATGCTGACAAACACCCTACCCTAGCCCCGAGGAAACCATGCCTGGCTACAACGACCCGAGTTTTGACACCCTGGCACTACATGCCGGAGCGGCCCCCGACCCCAGCACCGGCGCACGTGCTGTGCCGATTCACCTGAGCACCTCGTTCGTGTTCGAGTCCAGCGACCACGCGGCGTCGCTCTTCAACTTAGAGCGCGCGGGCCATGTGTACAGCCGCATCAGCAACCCCACCACGGCCGTGCTGGAGCAGCGAGTGGCAGCGCTTGAGGGCGGCATTGGGGCCATCGCCACGGCCAGCGGGCAAGCCGCGTTGCACCTGTCAATCGCCACGCTGATGGGCGCGGGCTCGCACATCGTGGCCAGCACCGCACTGTACGGTGGTTCCCACAACTTGTTGCACTACACCTTGCGCCGATTTGGCATTGAAACCACCTTTGTCAGACCCGATGACATGGACGGCTGGCGCGCTGCCGTGCGGCCCAACACCCGATTGTTTTTTGGCGAGACGGTGGGCAACCCCGGCCTGGATGTGCTGGACATTGCAACCATCGCGCACATCGCCCATGAAGCGGGGGTGCCGCTGCTGGTGGACTCCACGCTGACCTCGCCCTACCTGATCCAACCGTTTGAACACGGGGCCGATTTGGTCTACCACTCGGCCACCAAGTTTTTGAGCGGCCACGGCACGGTGATTGGCGGCATTGTGGTGGACGGGGGCAGCTTTGACTGGGAGCGCAGCGGCAAGTTCCCAGAACTCACCCAACCCTACGAGGGCTTTCACAACATGGTGTTCAGCGAAGAGAGCACCGTGGGGGCCTTCTTGCTGCGGGCGCGCCGCGAAGGCTTGCGCGACTTTGGCGCCTGCCTGAGCCCACACAGTGCATGGCTGATTTTGCAAGGCATAGAGACCCTGCCTCTGCGCATGGAGCGCCACATGAGCAACACCGAAAAAGTCGTGGACTACCTGGCCAGCCACCCACTGGTCAGCCGTGTCGCTCACCCTCTGATGCAAGACCACCCCAGCCACGCGCTGGCGCACAAAGTGCTGCGCTTTGGCCCGCGCGGAGCAGGTTCGGTGTTTAGCTTTGACCTGCGAGGCAGCCGCGCGCAAGGTCGCGCGTTCATCGAAGCCCTCAAGCTATTTAGCCACTTGGCCAATGTGGGCGACTGCCGCAGCCTGGTGATTCACCCAGCCAGCACCACCCACTTTCGCATGAGCGACGAGGCGCTGCGCGATGCGGGTATTGGGCCTGGAACGATCCGCTTGTCCATTGGGCTAGAAGACCCGAGCGACTTGATCGAGGATTTAAAGCGGGCCTTAAAGGCCGCCGAGAAAGCACCCGCATGAACTTCACACTCCAAGACCCAACCGGGCAAGCCTACGAGGCCTATGCCTACACCGGCGGCAAGGCCTTTGACGCGAGCCAACCCACAGTGGTGTTCATCCACGGCGTGCTGGGCGACCACAGCGTGTGGATTTTGCAAACCCGCTACCTGGCTCACCACGGCTTGAATGTCCTGGCGGTGGATTTGCCGGGCCATGGTCGCAGTGGGGGCGAGGCACCCCGCAGCGTAGAGGAGGCGTCGCAGTTCATCCAAGCCTTGCTAGATGCCGCAGGCGTGCAGCGCGCTGCCCTGGTGGGCCACAGCTGGGGCTCCTTGATTGCGCTAGAGACCGCCGGGCGCTTGAAAAATCGCATCAGCCACATCGCCCTGGTGGGCACGGCATTCCCCATGAAGGTGTCGCCCGCGTTGTTGGAGAGTTCGCTCAACCAGCCCAACAAGGCGATTGAGATGATCAACGTGTTTTCTCGCGCCACGTTGGCTGCACCTCCCTCCGCCCTGGGACCCGGGACCTGGGTGCTGGGCACCAACACGGCCTTGTGTCGACGCATCTTGGCCAGCAACCCCAACGTCAATGTGTTGCACCGCGGCTTTGTGGCCTGCGACAGTTATGCCAACGGTTTGCAGGCGATGGCAGAGCTGACCTGCCCCGTGCTGTTTGTGCTGGGCAACCAAGATCAGATGACCACGCCGCGTGCCGCTCAAAGCTTGATCCAGCAAGCCCGCGACTCAGGCAAAACGCATGAGGTGGTGATGGTGCCCATGGGCCACCACCAGATGACCGAGTCACCGCAAGAAACGCTGCATGCTTTGCAGCGCTTTCTCACAACACGTCTTTGAGCCGCAGGTCTTGCCAACGCATCCACAAGCCCTCACCGGCTTCGCTGCGCACCAAGAGCAAGCGCTCCATCAAAGGCGTGAGCGGCGTTTGGTGTGGGTCGGCCAGCAAGACATAGCGTGACTCGCTGACGGCGTGGTGGGCCGAGTCGGCCGACTCGCTGAGGCGGCCAATCCAATCGAGATCGACCAAGGTACTCAACACCTCCTCCAATTGCAAGGGGTCCAGGTGCAGGTCTTCGCACAAGCGGGTCAAGCTCACACCGTGACTGGGCGCGTGGCGTGCCAAGTTCAAACGCTGCAAGACCTCCAGCGCCAGCTGAAAACGCCAGCCCACGCTGCGCCCATCACGTGATATGCCGCCCAGCAAGCTGGGCAAGTTAGCCACCAGCACCGCGCCCACCAGCACAATGACCCAGGCCAGATAAATCCAGATCAACAAAATAGGCAAGGTGGCCAAGGCGCCATAAACCGCCGAGTAAGAGGGCATCATGCCAAAGTAGTAGGCCAGCACATTGCGCGCGAGCTCGGTCGCTGCCGCCACCCACACGCCCCCCACCAAGGCATGACTCCAGCGTACTTGGGTGTAAGGCACATAGCGGTACAAGGCGCTGACCCCCCAGGCCAGCAACATGAACTCCAAGCCGCTGAAAAACCAACGCATGCTGCTGGTCACATCGGGGGCCAAGCCACGAGAGACCGCGATCAACTGGGTCAGCATCACCAAGCTCGCGCCCATCAGCAAGGGCCCCAAAGTCAGGGCGGTCCAGTACAACAACACGCGCTGAGCCCAAGGCCGGCGCTTGCGCACGCGCCAAATGGCGTTGAGGGTGCGGTCAATGGTGAACACCAAGGCAATGGCCGACAGCACCAAGGCGGTAACCCCCACCACCCCCAGGCGGCTGGCTTTGCTGGCGAACTGGGTGAGGTAACCCAACACCTGACGCGAAATGTTGTCGGGCACCAAGCTCTCGACCAAGCGGCGTTGCAAGACGGTTTGAAAATCGCTGAAGATGGGAAAAGCGGTGAATACGGCCAAGGCCACCGTCACCAAGGGGACCAAGGCGATGGTGGTGGTGAAGGTCAAGCTGCCCGCCGTCTGCCCCAGTCGGTCCTCACGGAAGCGCTGGCGCAAGGTGCGCGCGGTGTTGCGCCAAGGGAATCGGCGCAGGCGGTCAAAAAGATGCTGCAGTTGCGGGACAATCATCCCCCGAATCATGCCACTGCCCATGCACACCCCTTCTGACCCCTCCTCATCGCCCGCCATGACGCCATCAGCCACGCTCGCGTCTCAAGCCCTCACACCCACCCCACGCCATGTGCAACGCACCCGCCTGATGGCGGTCGCCAGCTTGATGGGCTTGATTGTGCTGGGGCTGGCCTGGGAGCTGTGGCTGGCTCCGGTTCGCCCGGGCGGCACGTTGCTGGCGCTCAAGGTAGTGCCCCTGTGCATCCCGCTGACGGGCTTGCTGAAAAACCGCATGTACACCTACCGCTGGCTCAGCCTGTTGATATGGCTGTACTTCACCGAAGGCGTGGTGCGCGCCTACGGCGACCGTGCCCCCAGCAATTACTTGGCCCTGTTGGAGGTGCTGCTGTGCGTGGTGCTGTTTGCGGCCTGCGCGCTGCACGTGCGCCTGCGCTTGCAACATGCCAAATTGGCAGCCCCAATCGACCCACCGGTTGCGCCCGTTCACTCTTGAAGTCTTTGATCCCACCATGACGACCCTGTCCTTGCCCCAATTGCTAAGCACCCTGCGCCAAGTGGTGGGAGAACCCCACGTATTGACCGAAGGCGACTTGTCGGCCTTTGAACAAGACTGGCGCAAACGCTCTCGGGGCAAAGCACTTGCGGTGGTGCGCCCTGGCAGCACGAGCGAAGTCGCCGCCGTTGTGAAGGCCTGCGCGCAAGCGGGTGTGAGCATCGTGCCCCAAGGTGGCAACACGGGCTTGGTGGTGGGCTCCATTCCGGACGCCTCGGGCACGCAGGTTTTGCTGAGCCTGCAGCGCATGAATGCGGTGCGACAGCTCGATGCCGACAATTTGACCATCACGGTGGAAGCCGGTTGTGTGTTGCAACAACTGCAACAAGCGGCTGAGCAAGCAGGGTTTTTGTTTCCTTTGAGCCTGGGGTCTGAGGGCAGTTGCACCATCGGTGGCAACTTAGGCACCAACGCGGGCGGCACGCAAGTGGTGCGATATGGCAACACCCGTGAGCTGTGTTTAGGTCTAGAAGTGGTCAATGCACAAGGTGAGATCTGGCACGGCTTGACGGGCCTGCGCAAAGACAACACGGGCTACGACTTGCGCCACCTCATGATTGGCAGCGAAGGCACGCTTGGCATCATCACCGCCGCCACCATGAAGCTGTACCCCTTGCCCGCGGCCAAGCTCACGGCTTGGGCCGCGGTGCCCTCGGTGGAGCATGCCGTGAAACTCTTAGGCTTGGCGCACCAACATCTGGGCGCTGGACTGACCGGGTTTGAAATGATGGGACAGTTTGCGCTCAGCTTGGTCGACAAGCACTTCCCGCAGTTGCGGGTGCCGTTGTGGCAAGACACACCGTATTGCGTGTTGCTGGAGAACTCAGACACCGAGTCTGAAGCGCACGCGCGTGAACGCTTTGAGCATGTGCTGGAGGTGGCGTTTGAACAAGGTTGTGTGAGCGACGCCGTGGTGGCTGAGAGCCTGTCGCAGGCGCGCAACTTGTGGCACATCCGCGAGAGCATCACGCTCGCGCAAGCCCAAGAGGGCTTGAACATCAAGCACGATATTTCGCTGCCGGTGTCTGCCATTGCGGCATTTGTGGCTCAAACCGATGCCATGCTGGCCCGCGAGATTGAGGGCGTGCGTTTGGTGAACTTCGGGCATTTGGGCGACGGCAATCTGCACTACAACGTGCAAGCGCCTGCGGGCAGTGACAACGCACTGTTTTTAAAAACCCAAGAAGACCGCGTGAACACCTTGGTGTACGACGCCGTGCGCGGCTTTGGCGGGTCCATTTCGGCGGAACACGGGGTGGGCAGCTTGAAAGTCGATACCCTGCCCGAGTACAAAGATCCCACGGCCTTGGCCATGATGCGCCAGCTCAAGCAGGCCTTGGACCCCCAGGGCATCTTGAACCCAGGGCGAGTGGTGCGACAGCCCTAAAAAAAACCGGGTGACCGCATCAGCGCGCTGATCAACGTGCCAGGGGCGTTTCAACCAAGTTCACACGCAAAGGCTTGCCCTCGGGCAAGGCCAAACGCCGACCTTGGAAATAAATCTGCGCCTGAGACAGTTGCGTGCCTGCGATCTGCCAAGGCGACTTGCCTGAGACCGTGCGACCCTCTGAGGGCTTGAGCTCCAACAACGTGGCTTGCTGGGCCCCATCGACCACACACACTGTCATGGCAAGCTCGCTGACCACGTACACGTAGTTGCCAGCTTTAGAGGCTCGCTCCACTGACAGATCTGGCAAAGCATCCGCGCTGAATGCGCAGGCGAGCGTGTTGCTTTTGGCGAGAGGGGCCGCCGCGGGCAAGGATGCGCTTGCAATGGCCTGGATTGGGGAAACTTGAGAAACAGGGGGAGCAAGAGGAACAGCGGCCACCACCGAATCTTGCGCCTGCGCGAGCGAGGTCGGCTCTTGCGCGTGCTCGGCTGGCATCTCCTTGGCAGCGACAGGGCTGGGTGCTGGGTTAAAGAGTGAAGTTGCGCTCTGCCAGGTCAAAGGCTCGGGTGCCAACTCACGGGCCAGGTAGACGCCCCCCAACAGCGCAGCCAGCGTGGCCATCCAAGCCAGTGCCTTTGGCCCAAGCGAGACATTGGCGAGCCAGGTGAGCCAAGAGCGCGGCTCGCTCGACGTCGATGGCAAGGCTTGGGTGTGCTCGGCCAAGGCCACGATACGGTTCACGGTGTCGTGACTCTCTTTGTCCAGGCCGTGCTGCGCTGCCTGAATGGCCTCCTCTGCACGGGCCATCGGTGGCTCAGCGCCCAAAATCATCAACAAGCGCTTGTAGGCTTGGCGTTTGATACTCGGGGAATAAAACTGCCCCTCGCCATCCCCCTCTAAATGGCGCACCTGCGCCACTGACAAGCAAGCGGTACGCGCCAGCGAAGTGACTGCCAGACCAGCCGCTTCACGCAGTTGGCGCAAATACACGGGGTCACAGTCTTCATAGACGCGGTGCATGTCTGTCGGTAATTCTGAGGCATTCATGAAATGGTTTGTGAGAAATCGGGGCAAGTAAAACCGAATCACCTAGTGTTCTAGTTTATCCATGTGACGTCAATAAGAAACATCCCAGGCACGACAGAGCTCGCGTCGAGTTTGCGGGAGGTCAAACGCCAGCCTTTAAACTTGACGCTTTGTGACCCACCCGAGTTGTCCCAGCCATGCGCCCCATACGCCGCCAATACGAAGACTTCATGCAGCACGTCGCCCAACATGGCGTGCCTAAAACCGACCGCACAGGCACAGGCACGAAGAGTGTGTTCGGCTACCAAATGCGCTTTGATTTGAACGAGGGTTTTCCGCTCGTGACCACCAAAAAGGTTCATTTGCGCTCGATCATTCAAGAGTTGTTGTGGTTCCTGACGGGCTCGAGCAACAACAACTGGCTCAAAGAACGTGGCGTGACCATTTGGGACGAATGGGCGCGAGACGATGGTGACCTTGGACCGGTGTACGGCGTTCAGTGGCGCAGTTGGCCCACCCCCGATGGCGGGCACATCGACCAGATCTCGGAGGTGATCCAGACCCTCAAAAGCAACCCCGATTCACGCCGCATCATCGTGAGTGCTTGGAACGTGGCCGAGCTCAACAAAATGGCGCTGATGCCTTGCCATGCGTTTTTCCAGTTTTACGTGGCGCCGTCCCAAGTCCCTGGTGAGCGTGGTCGTTTGAGCTGCCAGTTGTATCAGCGCAGTGCAGACATCTTCTTAGGCGTTCCGTTCAACATTGCCAGCTACGCCCTGCTGACCCACATGGTGGCCCAACAGTGTGACTTGGATGTCGGTGACTTCATCTGGACTGGTGGCGACTGCCACATTTACAGCAACCATCACGAGCAAGTCGCACTGCAACTCAGCCGCGAACCCTTCGCCTACCCCACGCTTCAGATCAAGCGCAAACCTGACTCCATCTTCGACTACCAGTTTGAAGACTTTGAAGTGTTGGACTACGAATGTCACGGCGCCATCAAAGCCCCAGTCGCGGTTTAACCCATGGCCTTGAATTTGATTTTTGCGCGGGCACGCAATGGCGTGATTGGCCACAACAACACCTTGCCTTGGCACCTGCCTGAGGACTTGGCCCATTTCAAACAAACCACCTTGGGACAGCCCGTGGTGATGGGCCGTAAAACATGGGAGTCATTGCCTCCTAAGTTTCGTCCCTTGCCGGGCCGCCCCAACATTGTGGTGACACGCCAAACCCACTGGCGAGCCGAGGGTGCAGTGGTGGCCCACTCCATCGAAGAAGCCATTCAACAGTGTCCCAACGATGCGCAGGTGTGGGTCATTGGCGGTGCGCAGGTGTATGCACAAGCCATGCCTTTGGCGACGCGCGCCATCATCACCGAAATTGAGGCCGACTTTGAAGGCGATGCCTTCGCCCCCACCTTTGACGCCCATTGGCAAGAGACTGCGCGCAGCAGCCATGTTGCAGCCAATGGTTTGAATTACAGCTTTGTCACTCTCACGCGAACACGCTAAGCAGGAATATTGGGATGTCTGAACACGATTTTCACGTCCATGGTCCGCACGACCACGAGTTAGAGCACGCCGCGCAAGGGCATGGCAACAGCTTCACCAACAAGATCGCGATGTTCACCGCCATCATCGCCACCGTGGGTGCCATCTTTGGCTATATGGGAGGTGCAACCCAAGCCAACGCAGGCTTGTACAAAAACTGTTGGTCGTTACCAGCGCCGGCCTGGACAACAAGGCAATAAAAGGCAAGATCAGCC
>CAIVLE010000002.1 GCA_903906635.1 uncultured Burkholderiales bacterium
GCCGACGAGTTGGCTAACCGAGGCGTGGCGTTGGCGCTGTCAGCCAAGTGACACTTTGTATAAAGCTGTTGTAAAGGCTTCTCTTTCGGACGATCTTGACGACTCTTACAGCGTTCCCAAGGTGCCGTAACTGGTACATTGCGCGTTGTTGTCAAAAAAAGCAAAAAATCTCCTGGTCATTATGAAATACAAGTCTCAGAGAATTACCAAAAAAAGTTTGATTTGGATGGCGGTGGCAGTGGCTGTCGTGGGCGGTGCCGCCAAGTATTTTTGGCCCGCCAGCAGCGCCGATAGCAAATCATCTGTGCAAACGGTGACCACCTTTGTGGTGGAGCAACGCGACTTTCCTGTCATCTTGGATGCCACCGGTAGCACCGTTGCAGCCAACATCGTGGATATTCGCCCGCAAGTCACCAACGTGGTGTCGAAGATTCACATCAAAGAAGGCCAAATGGTCAAAGCAGGCGACCTGTTGATCAGCTTGGATGACCGTGCTGACCGTGCCAATTACGAAAAAGCGCAAGCCTCTGCTGATGATGCCCAGCGTCAATACCTTCGTGCCGAAGAACTGCTACGCCAACAGTTTGTCGCCCAAGGCGCGGTAGATACCGCCCGTGCCAATGCACAAGCGGCTCTGGCTGCCGCGCGTGCGGCGCAAGCGCAACTCAGTTATGACAACATCCGCTCCCCCATCACGGGACGTGCCGGCATCATCAACGTGTTCCCAGGCTCCTTGGTTCAGCCGGGCAACACCGTGTCAACCAGCACCACGGCGACGACCACGACGACGCAAGGCGCGATGCTCACAGTCACCCAGCTAGACCCCATGAATGTGCAGTTCACGGTGCCAGAAAGCGCCTTGCCCGCCTTGTTTGCGGCACAGCAAAAGGGGCAGACGCCAACCATCAGTTTTGACATGGGCGATGGTAAAAGCCGCAAAGGGCAGGTGTACGTGATTGACAACCAAGTGGACCAAGCGATTGGCGCCGTCAAAATCAAAGCGGTGGTGGACAACGCCGACCACACATTGATTCCGGGTCAATTTGTCCGCCTGCAAGTTCAAGCGGGCAATTTCAAAGATGTGTTGGTGGTTCCCTCACAAGCGGTGGTGACGAACGCCCGTGGTGACCAAGTTTTTGTGGTCGATGCAGAAAACACGGTGAGCCTCAAGCCCGTCAAGGTTCAAACGCAGAGCCAAGGATTTGCGGTCATTTCGGGCATCAATGCAGGCGACAAAGTGGTGGTCGAAGGCAAGCAAAACCTTCGCCCCAACGGCAAAGTCAAAGATGCGGTGGCCAAGACCGACGCCAACCCTGAGGCCAAGCCAGAAGCCAAGCCAGAAACCAAAGCCGAAGCCAACAAATGACGATTTCTGAACTGTGCATTCGTCGTCCTGTGATGACGATTCTGCTGTCCATGGCCACCGTGGTGGCCGGCGTGATCGCGTACAGCAAAATTCCCGTGGCGGCGCTGCCTAGCTTTAACAGCCCCGTGATTCAAGTCTCGGCCACCTTGTCGGGCGCGAGCCCAGAAAACATGGCAGCCTCCGTGGCTTTGCCCTTGGAGAAAGAGTTCTCCACGA
>CAIVLE010000003.1 GCA_903906635.1 uncultured Burkholderiales bacterium
CCTCTTCAGGGTAGTCGTGCACAGTGGGCATACCTTCTGTTTGTTTGATGGCCGTCTCTTGACGTTTTTTCTCCATCTCTTGGTCGTACTGGTGCGCACGCTGCACTGCTTGAGCCATGCTGATCTTGCTCAGTTGCTCAGGGCGAATGCGTCCAGACACTAAGTCTTCATGCAACACGTCGCGGATGTGATCGAGCCCCAAGTCGGCTGGGTCAAAGTGCTCGGTCAGGTTCCACAGCTTTGCTTTGGGGTCGAGCTTCTTAACCCATTCATCCTTGTCGCTGTACATGCCAGGAGCCAAGTGCATCATGTCTTGATGCGCCTGCGCCTCTTCAGCTTCAAGCATGGCGTCAGTGCGGTTTTCCCAAGTCTTTGCCTTGTCCGACTTGGCCATCTGCTCACCGCCGCTGATCTTTCGACGCGTCTCACCCTTGCGTTGCCAGTAGCCAGGCTCTTCGGGCACGTTCAAGTGAAAGACATCGCTCTCAGCTTGTTGACGCACTGGGTCTTTCTCAGTGGCCATCTGCTTCTTGATGTAGTTGTGAGCCACACTGTCCAGCCACTGATTTATGGCCATGTCATGCGCTGCATCTTCAGCCGTGTGATTGTTGATGCCTTCTGTCCTAACCTTTTTCTTCAGCGGAGAAAGTGCCTTTTTCAGCTTTTCCTCTTGGCCAGGTGCCCAGTTGCGTGCTGGGCCACCATAGGCCATGTGTTTCTTGTTCATCAGCGCCAACTGCATGGCGTCTTGGCTGATCGTGCCGCCTTTGGCTTTAGTGATGTCTGTTTCATTTGGGTCGTATGTGCCACGGTTACCGATGGCGGACTTTATTTGGTTTGGAAACCATGCCACATAATGCTTGCGGCCATTGCCAAAGTCTTTGACTACGCCGTCGTAGCCCAGCACCTTGTTCAATGCGGTGCGGTATGCGGTGGGATTGTCATAGAACATATCGTTCTCAAGCGCATGCAACGTGTTGCCCGTGTACAGCTTTGCAATGTCATTGATCATGTGTGGAGTGACGCCGCGGCTTGTGTCCACGTGGTTGTACAACGGTGAACGCTCTGGATGACGAAGGTCTGGCACATGCTCCATGATCTGCTTGACTTGGTCATGGCTCAGGTTGATGCGTGCATCTTTGAGGCTCATGCCTTTTTTGCCGATTTTGATTGGATTGCGAATGGCGACGTGCGCGGCAACGACACCAGGCGACTTGTTCTCTTCACCAGTATGGGCGTGAAATTTTCCAGCGTACCCACTAGCCTCTTCTGGGTCATTGCTCAAGTAAAAGCCGCTGCCCAATTGATCAACGCCTTTGCCTGTCATGGCTGGGTCGAACGATGTCAAGCCTTCCAAATTGCCAGTGCCGTGATACAAACGCTCTTTGGCTTTAGTGCCCTTCATGAACAGCTTGAGGGCTTTGTCTTTAACTGATCCACCCTTGGCTCTGTCTGTTGGCAACCTGACTGGTGTGCCTGCGTTCTTCTCTGCGTTGAAAATGGCTTGTGCCTTGCGTTGGGCATCAAGTGCAGGCTGGCGCATCATCTCTTTGAGGCGCTCAAGCTCCGCGATTCTTTCAGGTGTCAGTGCCATGTGGACCTCGATGGGGGAATTGCCCCAATTATGCCTTCGTCATGTTGCGGCGTCCACAACTGTGCACACAATGCAACCGCGGCCTCAGTGCGGTTAAACCGCATACGGGTTGCCACGCTGCCTCATGTTGTATATCTCGGCGTCGGTGATGTCCTCTTGCTCGATCTCTTCCCGCGGTGGTGCGTCGATGCTCACCCATCCAGCATCACGCATGTAGCGCAGCCCTTGTGAGATGCAGTCAACGAACTCGTCATGTGCCGTGCCTTCGGGGAATGAGCATATCTGGCTGACCATGCCCTCGGCCCAGTTCTTGACGAAGCCCTTGTTATTGTCGCTCTCAGGTACCCAGACGCGGCCAGCACGGATGATGTTGGCCACGATGCTCAGGCGCTGAATCTTGTCGGCACGGCCAGGGTTGTACGGCATGACCGGCAGGTGTGCGCGCTGCAAGTCCTGAATCAGCGAGATGCCGGCGCTCTTGTCCTCCACCAGCAGCAGGTCCACCAGCTTCTTGTCTTTGCCCTCACCGTACACCACTTCAAACTCTTCGATCACCTTGGGGCGCAGGTCAGGGTATTGCAGGTGCTCTTGCCAGCAGTCGATGATCATGATGCACATGCCACCGTCCAATGGCTTGAACGCACCCATGGTGATGCAGCCCGTCGGGTCGTTGTGCGTCTTGTCTGACGTGGCGCAGTCGTAGGACTGGATGATGTA
>CAIVLE010000004.1 GCA_903906635.1 uncultured Burkholderiales bacterium
ACCAATGTTCCTTTTTACAGTTTCAAAGACGTTCAAATGCGTCGCAGTGTTCCTTTTGCGGTGATTGTCTTGCTGGCCTTGGTGATCGCAGTGATCAATATCCATCCTCCTATTGTGCTGTTTGCATTGTTCGTGCTGTATGGCTTGAGTGGCTATGTCTTGTATGTCTGGCGACGTACCAAAGGCATACACACCAGTGTGATCAGTACCTCAACGGATGAGCCTGATGAGCGCGGATTGCACAAGTGACAACCTGCGCATGCAGTTCATTTTTTTGTGATAAATTACAACCATGAAAAAAATTTCGCTGTCCCTACTACTGCTACCTTCTTGCGGGTGGAGTTGGTAGCGCACGTGCGAAACCAAACAAGGCCCGTATGCATCTGCAGCGGGCCTTTTGCTTTGGGGCTTTACAAGCGTTGTAGATTTTTTGAAATCAAGGAGTTCTGACCATGACTGACAAGCTCATCATTTTTGACACCACATTGCGCGACGGCGAACAATCGCCCGGTGCATCCATGACGCGTGACGAAAAGCTGCGCATTGCTCGCCAGTTAGAGCGGCTCAAAGTCGATGTGATTGAGGCAGGTTTTGCGGCCAGCTCAAACGGAGACTTTGAGGCTGTTCAGACTATCGCCAAAGCCATCAAGGACTCTACGATTTGCTCTTTGTCCCGTGCCAACGACCGCGATATCAGTCGTGCTGCTGAGGCTCTGAAAGGAGCCAATAACGCACGAATTCATACCTTCATTGCGACTTCAGCCTTGCACATGGAAAAGAAGTTGCGCATGTCGCCAGATCAAGTGCTGGAGCAAGCCAAGCAATCGGTGCGTTTTGCCCGTAACTTGGTGTCTGAAATTGAATTCAGCCCCGAAGATGGATATCGCAGCGATATGGATTTCTTATGTCGCGTGATCGAGACAGTCATCACGGAAGGCGCTACGACCATCAATGTGCCCGATACCGTGGGTTATGCCGTGCCCGAGTTGTATGGCAATTTCATCAAAACCTTGCGTGAACGAGTGCCTAACAGTGACAAAGCCATTTGGTCGGTCCACTGCCACAACGACTTGGGGATGGCTGTTGCGAACTCTTTAGCCGGGGTCAAGATTGGAGGAGCCCGTCAAGTCGAATGCACGATCAATGGCTTGGGCGAGAGAGCGGGCAATTGTTCCCTGGAAGAAATTGTCATGGCGGTCAAAACGCGTAAAGACTATTTCAAATTGGAATTGGGCATTGACACCCGTCAAATTGTGGCTGCTAGTCGGATGGTGAGCCAAACCACTGGATTTGTCGTTCAACCCAACAAGGCTGTGGTGGGCGCAAATGCTTTTGCCCATGCTTCAGGAATCCATCAAGACGGGGTGCTCAAAGCGCGCGATACCTATGAAATCATGCGAGCTGAAGACGTGGGTTGGAGCGCTAACAAGATTGTTCTTGGCAAGCTCAGTGGTCGTAATGCCTTCAAGCAACGCCTTCAAGACCTGGGTGTCGAGATGCAAAGCGAAAGTGAGATCAATACGGCATTCGCCAAATTCAAAGAGCTTGCCGATCGCAAGAGTGAAATTTTTGACGAAGATATCTTGGCTTTACTGAGTGAAGAAAGCGTGCTCAATGACAACGAGCAGTTTGCGTTCGTGTCGTTGTCACAACACAGCGAGACTGGTGAACGCCCTCAGGCGGTCGTCGTCTTCACCGTGGCTGGACAAGAGGTCCGTGGAGAGTCCGACGGCAACGGCCCGGTAGACGCGTCCCTCAAGGCCATCGAGTCACATGTTAAGAGTGGTGCTGAAATGGTGTTGTATTCGGTCAATGCCATCAGTGGATCGACAGAAAGCCAAGGCGAAGTCACTGTGCGTTTGCAAAACAGTGGACGCGTGGTCAATGGCGTAGGGGCCGATCCTGATATCGTGGTTGCATCCGCCAAGGCATACTTGGCGGCCTTGAATAAACTCCAAAGCAAAGCAGACAGGGTCGCGGCTCAGGGGTGACGACGTTATCTTGATTGGCTTTCTCAGAAAAATCACGTGGATGGGGGACGAGCGCGTCAAAGGTGACGAAGGCTGTTTGTCGGTGCCCGGCATTTATGACGGCGTCGAGCGCGCCACACAGG
>CAIVLE010000005.1 GCA_903906635.1 uncultured Burkholderiales bacterium
GACTTCAAGGCCATGCTCAAAGAAGTCAAGACCGAGTACTTGACGGCCACCAACGAAAAACACTTCGCTGGCATTCAAGAAGCACCTGACAACGGCATGCGCTTTCGCACCCCTTTCAACAGCTCGTTTGACGGCAACACCGTCGAGATGAACGTCGAGCAAGCCCAATACGGTAAGGCAGCCACGGACTACCAAGCCACCTTGCAATTTTTACAAAACCGCATCGGCGGTCTGCGCAAAGCCATGCGCGGGGAGTGATGACATATGCAACTTGATAACGTCTTTGGCATCGCCGGCACTGCGCTCAACGCACAGTCCATCCGCATGAACACCACCGCCTCCAACTTGGCCAACGCCAATTCGGTAGCCGGCACGGAGGCTGAGGCTTACCGTGGCAAACGTCCACTTTTCAAGGCCTTGATGAAAGAGGAAATGACCCACGCGGGTGCCCAATTTGTGGGGGGTGTCAAGGTTGACCGAATCGTTGACGACACCGCGCCGGTGCGCAAAACCTGGGAGCCTGGCAACCCATTGGCCGACAAGGAAGGCTATGTCTTTCATTCCAATGTCAATGAAATGTCCGAGATGGTCGACATGATGGCCGCCTCGCGTTCGTACCAAAACAACGTCGAGGTGGTCAACACCGCCCGGCAACTGATGTCGCGCACGCTCGACATCATCAAGAGCTAACGGCTAAAGCGACGGAGAAATACCTATGGCAATCGACACCACATCCAGCCTGAGCTCAGTGCCCAGCAACATCTTGACAAGTGCGCAGTTCAAAGCACAGCAAGATGCCACTAAGGCCGCCACCTCTGGGGCCACCATGGGCCAAGACGCTTTTCTCAAGCTCTTTACCACCCAGTTGACCAACCAAGACCCGACCGACCCGGTCAAGAACGAGGCCTTTGTGGCGCAGCTGGCGCAATTCTCACAACTCGAAGCCACAACTGCCATGAAGAACAGCATGCAAAGCTTGTCTGCATCCATGACGGGAGATCGCATCTTGGGCGCCTCCGCGTTGATTGGCAAAACGGTTTCTGTGCCAGATGGTCCTGTGACTGTGACAGACACGACGGTGGCGCAAGGCGTGATCAATTTGCCCACAGGGGCCGATGGCATTCAATTGCAAGTTTTTGACAGCAAAGGCGCCCAGGTGCGCTCGCAAATCATTGGTGCACAACCGGTGGGCGACTTTACCCTGGCATGGGATGGTATGACCGACGCAGGAGCTGCTGCACCCAATGGCACCTACCGCTATGTCGCCACGGTCAACAGTGCAGGTAAGACAACGACCCCAACTGTCAACACATACGCCACCGTGCGCAGTGTGGTCAGCTCGTCCACAGGGGACGGCACCTTGTTGCTCGAAGTCGATGGCGGCAAGACCGTCAGCTTGGCCAATGTGAAGCGCGTCGGTTCTTGATCCAGCATTTAAAAATTTCTCATCGGAGTTAACACACCATGTCTTTTTACACCTCCCTCACAGGCTTGAATGCCGCCACCGCCCAGTTGGCCGTGACCGCCAACAACATTGCCAACGTGAGTACCGTGGGCTTCAAGCGCAGCCGGGCCGACTTCGGCGACATTTTTGCCACCTCGCCTTTGCAAAAAGCATCGTCCACCATCGGTCAAGGTGTGTCGCTCAAAAAAGTGACCCAAGAGTTTGGTCAAGGCAACATGACCTTCTCCTCCAACACGTTGGACTTGGCCATCAGCGGTGACGGTTTTTTCCCGCTCAAATCGCAAGACGGTTTCCAAGACATCTTCACGCGTAACGGCTCGTTCATGATGAATGATCAGTACAACGTGGTGAACTCAGCCGGTCAGCGTTTGATGGCGGCGTCCGTTGACTCGTCCGGCAAGGCGAACTTGACCGACATGAACGTGCTGACCATCCCCCAGAAAACCACTGGTATGGCAACGCAAACCAGCAAGGTGCAACTGGGCTTGAACTTCCCCGCTGATGCGCCGGTGATCACCACAGACTTCAACCGCAACGATCCGACCACCTACAACAAGAGTACCGCTTTGACGGTGTATGACGGCGGCGGTAACGGTTACTTGGCCACGGTGTATTACGTCAAAACACAAAACGCCAGCCAAGCCACTCCCAACAACAAATGGCAAACCTTTGTCTATGTGGGGGATCAATTGGTCAATGCCTCCCTTCAGCAAGCCACCAACAAGGTGGGTGATGTGATGTATGTGAACAAATACGGTGAACTCAAAGCGAAATCGGATTTCAAAACTCCAGATGAAATTGCGGCCTTGAACAGTAGTTTTTCTAAGAAAACTTACAAGTTTTCGCTGGACCAATTGACCGATGTCCGGACATCGCAACCTGCGGCCGTGACTGGCGGCAGCGCTACCAACTTGGGCACAGGCACCAACGATGGCATTGATTTCAATAATTATGTGCAGATGAGCAAACCCGATTTGTTGGCCAAACAGGGGGCCAGTGCTGCGAATTACGCCATCAGCGGCAACAC
>CAIVLE010000006.1 GCA_903906635.1 uncultured Burkholderiales bacterium
CAAGCGGACCACGTCGACACCGGCGCGGATCATTTGCTCCAACAAATCAGGGTCGCTGGAGGCCGGGCCTAGGGTGGCGACGATTTTGGTGGCGCGGGTCATCATGCAAAGTCTCCTAGTGAATATTGGGGCAATTCTCACATGTATTGCCTGCACCACGGCTTGAGCGAATGACCCAGGGCTTGCTTTTTGAAGGCAACCAAAAGTACTCGACTTTATGAGGACATGACGTGGGTTATCCCTGCTGCCAAGTGAGACTTGGGCCTGGCTTGCCAACACGGTGTTGCAAAAAGGGATAATTGAGCGACGTTTGATACATATCAGTGCTTGATCGCCCTGCCAATCTAAGATCTTTCATGAGTCGCCCGCTGTGGGTCGCCTCATTTGACTGTTGACCATGAACCTGACTCAAAAACCCATTCTTCCCCACGAGCCCATGCCACACCGCAAAGTCATGCGCGAGTGGCTCATTCCTTTGGCCGAGCGCACCACTTTGCTGGCCATTGTGATGCTGGTGGTTGACTACGCCTTGTGGGGCGCCCTGCTGGCCGGCACAGTGTTGCTGGAATCTTGGTGGGCCAAACTCTTGAGCGGAAGCGCCGCCGGTTTTGTGATTGGTCGTCTCTTTATCATTGGGCACGACGCTTGCCATCAAAGCCTGACACCACACCGCAACCTCAACAAATGGCTGGGCCGCATCGCATTTTTGCCATCGCTGACCGCTTACAGCTTGTGGGACATCGGTCACAACGTGGTGCACCACGGCTACACCAACCTCAAAAACTTCGACTTCGTGTGGGCGCCCTGCACCCCTGAAGAATTCGCTGCCCTGAGCAAGTGGGAACAACTCAAAGACCGCGTGTACCGCAGCGGCTGGGCACCGGGGCTGTACTACATGATCGAAATTTGGTGGAACAAGATGGTGTTCCCCAATGAAAAGAACATGCCCACGCGTCGTCCGATTTTCATGAAAGACTGCCTGCTCATCAGCGCGTTTGGCTTGGCCTGGGTGGCAGCCATGGTGGGCGCCGCATGGGCCAGCGACCAGTCGGTGGCTTTCATCTTGCTGATGGGCGTTGTCGTCCCCTTCTTCTTTTGGGTCAGCATGATCGGCTTTGTGGTGTACGTCCACCACACCCATGTGGACGTGTCGTGGCACGAAGAGCGCACCGGTTGGTCCAAGGCCTCCCCCTTTGTCTCCACCACCGTGCACCTGACCTTCCCATTGAACATTGGCGCCTTGATGCACCACATCATGGAGCACACAGCTCACCATTTGGACATGAGCATCCCGCTGTACAAACTCAAACAGGCACAAAGCAAACTTGAAGAGTTGTTGCCCGAGCGCATCATCATTCAGCCTTTCTCGTGGAGGTGGTATTTCCAAACTGCACGCGACTGCAAGCTGTATGACTTCAAGCAAAACAGCTGGACCGACTATGCCGGCAAAGCCACCAGCCCTCGCGCCATGAAGGCAGCGTAAACGCCTCAACCCCTCAGCCCCGCAAGCTCACCAGAATTTGCGGGGCTTTTTCTTGTTCGCTTCACACCCATGAAACGTCTTGTTGTTGTTTTATTTGTGTTGACCTGTGCCAGCGCCCAAGCCATGTGGGTCACCGTCACACAAAACGAAGTGGCCACGGTGTATGTGGACTCATCGTCCATTGCCCGCATCAACCAAAACCGCCGCGTCTGGGTGGTCTACGACTTGAAAAGTCCCGACACCACCGGGCAGCAATCGGTCAAGTCCTACATGGAGTACGACTGCGCCGAGGGCAAGTACAAAACCCTCAGCGCCACCAGCCATCCCAACAAAATGGGCAATGGCCCCGCCATCAAGTCACTGCCCACAGCCGCTGGCTGGATGTCGGTGAGTCAAGACAAGATGAGTCGACAGTTGTTTGGGTTTGCTTGCGCTTGGTGAGACGGACTCAAGCCGCGGCGCGCCGGGTCAAAATTTCAAACGCAGGCAAGGTCTTGCCTTCGAGCACTTCCAAGAAAGCGCCACCCCCGGTGGAGATGTAGCCCACTTGTTTCTCGATGCCGTATTTGGCAATGGCTGCCAAGGTGTCGCCCCCGCCCGCAATGCTAAAGGCGCTGGACTCGGCAATGGCGTGGGCAATGACTTTGGTGCCATTCTCAAACGCATCAAACTCAAACACCCCGACCGGGCCGTTCCACACGATGGTGCCTGCGGCCTTGAGCTGCGCGGCCAATTTGGCTGCCGTCTCGGGGCCAATGTCCAAAATCAAATCGTCATCGGCCACGTCAGTGGCTTTCTTGACTGTGGCGGGCGCATCGGCAGCAAAGGTTTTGGCGCACACCACATCGGTGGGGATGGGCACTTCAGCGCCACGGGCTTTCATGATCTCGATCACGGCTTGGGCCTGGGCCAACAAATCGGGCTCGGCCAAGCTTTTACCAATCTTCAAACCCGCGGCCAACATGAAGGTGTTGGCAATACCGCCACCCACGATCAGCTGGTCCACGTTGTTGGCGAGGCTCTTCAAAATGGTGAGCTTGGTAGACACTTTGCTGCCCGCCACGATGGCAGCCAAGGGGCGCTTGGGGTTGGCCAGGGCTTGGCTGATGGCGTCCATCTCGGCCGCCAACAAGGGACCCGCGCAGGCAATGGGCGCGAACTGCGCAATGCCATAGGTGGTGCCTTCGGCGCGGTGGGCGGTGCCAAAAGCGTCGTGCACAAAAATATCGCACAAGGCGGCGAGTTTGTGGGCCAGCTCAGGGGCATTTTTTTTCTCACCCTTGTTGACGCGGCAGTTCTCCAGCATCACCAACTGGCCCGGGGCCACTGACACGCCATCCACCCAGTTGGACACCAGGGGCACCTCGCGGCCCATCAACTCACCCAGGCGCTTGGCCACCGGAGCCAGCGAGTCGGCGGCTTTGAACTCGCCCTCGGTGGGTCGGCCCAGATGGCTGGTCACCATCACGGCGGCACCACCGTCCAAGGCCATCTGAATGCACGGCACAGACGCGCGAATGCGGGTGTCTTCGGTGATGGCACCGTGGTCGTCTTGTGGGACGTTGAGGTCGGCGCGGATGAAAACACGTTGGCCACGGGCTTTGCCGCTGGCACACAAATCAGAGAAGCGAATGACGTTCATGGGGAAGCCAAAGTTAGAAGGTAAAAATAAATTTTAAAAGTCCAGGCTTGCTGCCAGGTTTCAACCGCGACCCACAAACGGCATCTTGGTGGCCATGACGGTCATGAACAGCACATTCGCGGTCAGTGGCAAGCGGGCCATGGCCATGAAGGTGTCAACCACGGCCGACATGTCCATGCGCGCCTCGGGTCGCACACTGCCGTCGGCCTGCAAGACGCCGCTGGCCATACGCTCAGTCATGTCGGTGGCCACATTGCCAATGTCAATCTGCCCCACGGCAATGTCAAACGCACGGCCGTCCAACGCGGCCGCTTTGGTCAAGCCGGTGATGGCGTGTTTGGTGGCGGTGTAGGGGATCGAGCCAGGGCGAGGCGCATGCGACGAAATCGAGCCGTTGTTGATGATGCGCCCACCTTGTGGGGTTTGGGTTTGCATGAGCTTGAACGCCTGAGACAAGCAAAAGAACGCGCCGTTGAAATTGATGTCCACCGCACGGCGCCAATCGGATGCCGAGATGTCCCCGGGCAAGGTGCTGGGCAAAAAGATGCCCGCATTGTTGAACAACAAATCGATACGGCCAAAGCGCTCCCGCACAGTATCAAACAAGGCGGCCACGGAGTCTTCTTGTCCCACATCGGCTGGCACCGCATGAGCCCGCGCGGCATTCGCTCCGGCTTCTAGCACGGTGGCCTGCAAGGCGTCGGCCCGACGGCCCACCAGCACCACATCCCAACCCTCGCCCAGCAAGGCCAAGGCGCAGGCCTTTCCAATACCAGAACTCGCTCCTGTGACAACGGCAACTTTGCGCATGGTGTGTACTTCCATCGGTGAAAAAACCTGGATTGTCTCGCGAGCGCTGTGAGGCAGCTGTCACTCACGCTAAAGTGGCGCCATGAGCACTTTTGAAAAAACCATTCTTTTCACCGACAGCGACGGCCACGCCCGCTTTCGCACCGAAACCCTCAGCCTGAGCGAGGGCAAACCCCAGGCCCGTTTGTCCACATTGATGACCAGCGGTGGCTACCAGCTGCGTCGCAGCCCGGTGGGCTTTCGCAGCGCTTTTCACTGCACCGAAAACCCCCAGTGGTTGTTTGTGCTGGAGGGCCAGATGGAGATCGGCTTGCAAGACGGCAGTTCGCGCATCTTTGGTCCAGGTCAGCACTTTTACTCAGCCGATGTGTTGCCCGCAGGCGCCACCTTTGACCCCGCAGTGCATGGTCACTGGAGCCGCCAAGTCGGCACCGATGAGCTGGTCACGCTGTTTGTGCGCGGCTGATTTACAACACCTTCATCTCAGGACACTCCATGCGTTTACTCATTACCGGCGGCGCCGGATTCTTAGGCGCTCGACTCGCCCGCACCTTGCTTGCCCGTGGTCAATTGGCTGCGCAACCCATCACCGAGCTGGTCTTGGCCGACCAAGTTGCCCCCCCGGCCGACTTGGTAGCCGACCCCCGCGTGCGCGTGAAAACAGGCCCCTTGCTCGCGCATTGCCAAGCGCTACAGCATGAGCAGTTCGAAGGCGTCTTTCACCTCGCCTCAGCCGTTTCGGGCGAATGCGAGAGCGACTTTGACCTAGGACTGCGCTCTAACCTCGACAGCACCCGCGCACTGCTTGACGCCTTGCGCGCGCGCGTGCAACAAGCCGGCGCAGCGCCCACCCGCTTGGTGTTCTCTAGCTCCATCGCCGTGTTTGGACCAGACGACGCCGTGCCTCTGCCCGACGTGGTGCACGACGACACCTTGTGCACGCCACAAACCTCCTATGGCATTCACAAACACATCTGCGAACTTTTGGTGGCCGACTACACCCGCAAAGGCTTCATCGATGGCCGCAGCGCACGCCTGATGACTGTCACCACCCGCCCGGGCAAACCCAACGGGGCCGCCTCCTCTTTTTTCAGCGGCATCATCCGCGAACCGCTGGCAGGACTAGAGGCCATTTGTCCGGTGCCTCCCACGCTCACGCATTCGGTTTCTTCGCCCCGCGCCACGGTCGAGGGCTTGATCGCCGTGTTTGAGTGCAGCCGCGAAGCCTACGGTGGTCGCACCGCCATGAACCTGCCCGGCTTGAATGTCAGCGTGCAACAGATGCTCGACGCTTTGCAAGCGGTGGCCGGACCCGAGGTGCGCGCGCGGGTGCGTTTTGAGCCCGACGAGGCCATCATTGGCATCGTCTCGCGCTGGGCCAAGGCCACCACCGCCAAACGCGCCAACGCCCTGGGACTGGTGGCTGAGAAAAACTTTGAAGACATCATTCGTCAATACATTGCCGACGCGCAAGCAAGCCCCGATGCCGCACAAGCGCTCAAGGGCTTGAAAGCCCACTGAAAAAGCCGCTGCACAGCCCGTGTGCAGCAAGGCTTTACCAGCCCAACCCCAGGTGCATGGGCAAGTACACCGCCATGCCCAGCATGATGGTCAACAGCACATTGCGCTTGGCAAAGTACACCGCCACGCCTGCCGCGGCCGCAAACAAACGGGCGTCTTGCCAGGTGGTGATCAAGGCCCCATGGCTCATCACCACCTCCGGCACAACCACCGCAGACAGGGCGGCAATCGGCGCGAACTGCAAACCGCGCTGGGCCCAGTGCGGGAGTTGCCAGGCGGTGTCTGAAATGAAGAAAAAACTGCGCGCCACCACGGTGACCAAGGCCAACCCGACGATCACAGCCAAGGTCCAAATGTCTGAGCCACTCATGGCTGCACTCCTGTCGTTGGCAAGGGCTTAAACCGCTCGGCCGTCATGCACACAACCACGGCCACCGCGATGGCAGTCACGATATTCAAGCGCAGCGGCAAGTGGTACACCAACACGGCGGTGACGCCTGCCACGAGCGCAGCAAGAATGCGCAGGCGCGAACTTGCCAACGAGCATTGAACGCCCAACAAACACAAAATGCCCGCAAAGCCCAAGCCCCACGCAGCCGGGATGCTGTGCGCCAGCGCAATGCCCGCCAAGCTTGAAAGCATCCAGCTGGCCCAGTTCAAGGAGTTGGCGCCTGCCAAATACGCCACTTGGGCCAAGCGTTCGTCATCGTTGCGCCCAGGCGCATGAAAGCGTTTGGTGAACAACACGTAGCCGTTGTCGGTGATGAAGTACCCCACCGCGAGTCGACTCCAACGTGGCAGGTGAATCACGTACGAGCGCATGTGCAAGCTAAACACCACAAAGCGCAGGTTGACACAAAAAGCCGTCGCCAAAATCACCCAAACCGGGGCGCCCGCCACGATGAGGGGAATGGCCGCCAACTGCGAGCTGCCGGCAAAGACCAACAAGGCCATGGCCACAGCGGGCAAAGTGCCCATGCCGGAGTTGACCATGGCCACCCCAATCATCAAGCCCCAAGCGATGATGCCCAAAGCCTGGGGCCCAAAGTCAGCCATGCCAATTTTGAATTCAGGGTGCTCTCGCACCGTCTTGCGCCAAAACATCAAGTCACCACCGCATCCAAACATTGACCGGGCTTGAGGGCAAAGCCATGTAAAAAATCTGCCGCACTCAAACGCTTACCCCCGGCACGCTGTAGCTGGGTGACACACAGCACGTCTTGGCCGCACGCAATGCAAACACCATGTTCATCGGCACTCAACACGGTGCCAGGTTTCGCGCTGTGTGCACGCGTTTGCTGATGGGCCTGCCACAGCTTGACCACGTCTCCGCCCACACCACCGGTGGCCCCCGGGAACGGGTTAAAAGCACGCACACGCCGCGCCAGCACCTCGGCGGCTTGGGTCCAATCTAGCGCGGCTTCGGCCTTGTCGATCTTGTGCGCGTAGGTCACGCCCACCTCAGGTTGAGGCACGGGCTGCAGGGCGCCCGTTTGGGCGTGCACCAGGGCTTGAACAATCAATTCGCCCCCTAAGTCGGCCAAGCGGTCATGCAAGCTGGCCGTGGTGTCGTCGGGTGCTATCGGCACGGTGCGGGTCAGCAACATCGCACCCGTGTCCAAGCCGGCGTCCATTTGCATGATGGTGACACCTGTCTGCGCGTCACCGGCTTCAATCGCGCGGTGTATCGGCGCTGCACCGCGCCAACGCGGCAGCAGTGAGGCATGGATGTTGAGGCAGCCCAGTCGTGGCAGATCCAACACCCATTGGGGCAGGATCAAACCGTAAGCAGCCACCACCATCACGTCCGCTTGCGCGGCCTGAATGGATTGCTGGGCCACCAAGGCCTCGTCAGGGAATTTGCCATCCAAGCGCAAGCTGCGCGGCTGCGCCACAGGCATGCCGTGCGCCAAGGCCAGCTGTTTGACGGACGAGGCTTGCAACTTCATGCCTCGCCCGGCAGGGCGGTCGGGCTGGGTCAGCACCAAGGGCACGGCGTGGCCCGCCGCGTGGATGCGGGCCAAGGCCACGGCCGCAAATTCGGGCGTGCCCGCAAAGATAACGCGCATGGGCAGCCCCTCAGTCGCCGTCGCGCAGGGCTTTGAGCATCTTGGTTTTGATGCGGTTGCGCTTCAAAGGCGAGAGGTATTCGACAAACACCTTGCCCATGAGGTGGTCCATCTCGTGCTGGATGCATACGGCCAGCAAACCCTCGGCAGCAATCTCGCGCTCTTGGCCTTCGCCGTCTTGGGCCACCACGATCACCGAGGTCGAACGCTCCACTCCGTCGTAAATGCCGGGCACCGACAAACAACCTTCTTCGCCTTTGACGCGTTCGTCGCTGGCCCAGGTGATGCGCGGGTTGATCAGTACCATGGGTTGATTGCGGTCTTCGGACACATCCATCACCACCAAGCGCTCATGCACATTGACTTGGGTGGCGGCCAGGCCGATGCCATTGGCGTCGTACATGGTCTCGAGCATGTCGGCAATCAGGGTGCGAATGCGTGCATCCACGGCCTGCACCGGCTTGGCCACGGTGTGGAGTTTGGGGTCCGGAAATCGAAGAATGTCTAGCTTTGCCATGGACTTATTGTCCCCGGTTTTGAGAGTTTCTACTTGCGGGAAATCACCCCCGTGCGAGGAGTCCACGCCGTGGCGGCCATCACGTGGGGTGACGCCCATGCAAGGCCACGCAGGGCACGTGTGGCCCTTGGACTTGAGGCGTGCGCTGGCCGTTGCAGGTTCTATCCACGGCCCCCAGTCACCCGCTTGCCCCACCTTGAACCTTCAAGGCGCCAAGCGGGTGACACGGACACAAGGACAAACACTCACCCAACGGACATGGCCAAGACCCCAAAACCATGTATATTGAAGCCATGTTTGAAGTGCTCGTATTCGTCTATGAAAACTACTGGCGAGGCGATGCGTGCCCAGAGCTGCAACAGCTGGGCCGCAAATTGAGCGCCGTTGGGTTTGAATCAGACGACATCCAACAAGCCCTGCAGTGGCTGGCCGGGTTGAACTTGGCGTCGCACACCACCGAGCTTATTGACATCAGCCAAAGCGCACCCGAAGTCCACACCGAATCGGCACACAGCTTGCGCGTTTACTCGGTGGCCGAACAAGACCACCTGGGCGCCGAGTGCTTGGGGTTTGTTAACTTTTTAGAGTCTGCGGGCGTGCTCTCGGCCCACATGCGCGAGATCGTGATGGACCGCGCCATGGCCGTGCCCGGACAACCCGTGTCCTTGGACGACCTCAAGATCATCGTGCTGATGGTTTACTGGAGCGTCGGGCTAGAGCCCGATGCCTTGGTGCTCGATGAGCTGTGCGATGACCACGACCGCGTGGCGCACTGAGCGGGTGCGTTAAACCACCGCGCCAGCGTTTTCGTCGTCTGGGTCCCCTGACGATGGGTTGGCTGTGGGCTTGATCAAGTCTTCACGGCGAATACCCAACCACATGGCGATGGCTGCGGCCACAAACACCGAAGAGTAAATGCCAAACAAGATGCCAATGGTCAGTGCCAACGCGAAGTAATGCAGCGTGGCACCACCAAACAGCAGCATCGACAAGACCATGAGTTGGGTGCAGCCGTGAGTGATGATGGTGCGGCTGATGGTCGAGGTGATGGCGTTGTCAATGACCGCCACGGTGTTCATCTTGCGGTATCGGCGAAAGTTTTCGCGAATCCGGTCAAAAATCACCACCGACTCGTTGACCGAGTAACCCAGCACCGCCAGCACGGCCGCCAACACGGGGAGTGAGAACTCCCACTGAAAGAAAGCGAAAAAGCCCAAGATGATGACCACGTCGTGTAAGTTGGCCACGATGGCCGCCACCGCAAACTTCCACTCAAAGCGCATGGCCAAATAAATCATGATGCCCACCACCACGAACGCCAGGGCTTTCAAGCCGTCGATGGCCAACTCGTCGCCCACTTGGGGGCCGACAAACTCGGTGCGGCGCAGCTGGATGTTGGCATCATTGGCCTTCAAGGCGGTCAAGACCTGCTCGCTTTGCTGGGCTGAGCTTTGGCCTTTCACCGCGGGCATGCGAATCATCACATCGCGAGCGGTGCCAAAGTTTTGCACCTGCACATCGTTCAAACCGAGCTTGGCAATTTGGTCCCGCACCACATTCAAATCAGCCGCTTGGCTGTAGCTGACTTCCATCAGCGTGCCGCCCGTGAACTCGACCGACAGATGCAAGCCGCGGCTGAACAAAAAGAACACCGCCGCGAGGAAAGTAACGAACGAGATCGCGTTGAACGCAATCGCGTTCTTCATGAACGGGATGTCTTTGCGAATCTTGAAAAATTCCACCTGAATTCCTTTTTATGCGC
>CAIVLE010000007.1 GCA_903906635.1 uncultured Burkholderiales bacterium
CCCGCTTGATGGCCGATGGCTTGCAAAAGCGCTACAACCCCTCGGTGGTGGTGGAGAACTTGGCCGGTGCGGCAGGTCATTTAGGCATGGACAAAGTCAAGCGCGCCAAGCCCGATGGCCACACCTTGTTGGTGGTGCCAGCGGGCAACCTCACCATCAACCCCACGCTGATGCGCAATTTCCCGTTTCAGATCGACAAGGACTTTGCCCCCATCACCATGCTGGCCAAAGCGCCCAATGTGCTGGTGGCCGGCCCAGGTGTGGCGGTGAAAAACCTCAAAGACCTGTTGGCGCTCACGCAGGCCAAACCCCACAGCTTGTCCTACGCGTCCCCGGGCGTGGGCAGTGGCTTGCACTTGGCCGGTGAACTGTTCAAGCAACAAACGGGCGCAGACTGGTTGCACGTGCCCTACAAGGGCACGGGGCCCGCGCTCCATGACGTGTTGGGTGGCAGCGTGCCTTTGATGTTGAGCAACCTGCCAGCCACCTTGCCCTACATCCGCAGTGGCAAGTTGGTGGCCTTGGGTGTGACCGACGCCACCCGAACCCCGGTGGCGCCCGACATCCCCACCCTGGCCGAGCAAGGCGTCTCAGGCGTGGTGGTCACCTCTTGGTACGGCTTGCTCGCGCCCAGTGGCACACCGCCCGAGGTGTTGGCGCAACTCGCCAAAGACGCTGCCGAGATCTTGACTCGCCCTGCGGTGCGCGAGCTACTGCAGGCGCAAGGCCTGACGCCTGCGACCCAAACCCCCGACGAATTTGCAGCGCACCTGCGTGAGGAAACCCTCACATGGCGGCGCGTGATCCAAAGCCGACATATCGAAGCTGATTGACAGAAAGCACCCCATGGATTTAGGAATTGCTGGCAAAAAAGCCTTGGTCTGCGGGGCCAGTGCGGGCCTGGGCTTGGCGTGTGCACAAGCCCTGGTGCGTGAAGGCGTTCACGTGGTCATCGTGGCCCGCACCGAAGCCCCGCTGCGCCAAGCCGCAGAGGATTTGCGTGCCTTGCACGCAGGCCACGTTGACTGGGTGGCCGCTGATGTGACCACACCCCAAGGACGAGCCCGTGTGTTGGCGGCGCACCCGCAGCCCGACATCTTGGTCACCAATGCAGGCGGCCCCCCGCCTGGTGACTTCAGGGACTGGGGTCGTGACGCGTGGATCGCGGCCTTAGACGCCAACATGCTCGCACCGATTGAGCTCATCAAGGCCACAGTCGACGCCATGATGGCAAGAGGGTTTGGTCGCATCCTCAACATCACCTCCAGCGCGGTCAAAGCGCCGGTCGATGGCTTGGGGCTATCCAATGGCGCACGCGCTGGCTTGACGGGTTTTGTGTCGGGCCTGGCGCGCAGCACCGTGGCGCGAGGCGTCACCATCAACAACTTGTTGCCGGGCACTTTTGACACAGCGCGCTTGGCGGGCAACTTTGCGGCTCAGGCGCAACGCGAAGGCCGCAGCGTCGAGGACGTGCGCGCGGCACGCTTGGCCAAGCACCCCGCGCATCGCTTGGGTCAACCCAGCGAGTTGGGGGCGACTTGCGCATTTTTGTGCAGCGTGCACGCAGGCTACATCAACGGCCAAAACGTGTTGCTCGACGGCGGGTCGTTCGCTGGCGTTTGACGCCCGCGTAGTTTGTTCTGGCTCAGGCTTTGGGCGCGCCGGCTTGGTCGAGTTGTCGCTGGGCCAGGGCTTTGAGGGTGCGGCGCAGGCGCACGATGCCCATGTCGTGCTGGTACAGGTGCTCGCGTTGGTTGGCGTCGGGCTCCATGTGCTCCATGGCCACACGGTCTTGCTCCAGCACTTGCCAGTGGCGCGCTTCCAAGCGGTTTTTGTACAAGAAGCGCCACACATGGCGCTGCCAGCCCGAGACCTTGCGGCAGCGCCAAAAGAAGATGCCTGCCGCCTCGCGGGTGATGGGCACGTAGCTGCCAATGATGGTGAAGCTGCCCCCCGGGCCACCGGTCTTGGGATAAGGGATCTCTAGGCGCATCCAGTGCGCGTCGTTGGCCATCCACTCGGTCCAGTCAAAGTTCACATTGCGCTGGCCTTTTTTCTCAAAGAAAAAGCCCTCTTCTGTGGGGCGAATTTGAAAGTCAGCGGTCAACTCGCCATCGGCCATGGTGTGGGACTGCTTGTGGAGGTAAGCACCATGCATGGGGTCGATCACGTTTTCCATCACATAGCGGTAGTCGCACGCCCACTCGGTGTAGCAAATGAAGGTGGACCATTCGGGAGAGCTCAGCTGCTCGGGCACACGCAGGGGAGGCGGGGTGTCGAGTTTGGGGTCGGTGGCATTGAACAAAAAGATGGCACCGTTGGATTCGGCGGTGTGAAAAGTCCGCGTTTGGCGTGAGCCTTCGAGCTTGCAGCCCGGGCTGCCGGGCACACGCGTGACGGTGCCGTCGCAGCGCACTTCCACGCCGTGGTAGGGGCAGGCAATGCGGTCACCCAAGATCACGCCCAGCGAGAGTGGCGCACCCCGGTGCGGGCAGTGGTCTTCCAGCGCGTGCACCTGGCCGGCTTGGTCTCGCCACAGCACGATCTTGTAGCCCAGGCGGCGCAGTGAGACGGGGCTTTCTTTCACAAAGGTGCTGGGGCACACGGGGTACCACAGGTCTTTGAGACCTTCGGCCAACACGGCCTCGGTGGGGTCGGCTTGGAAATGCATGACAGAGGTGTTCATCAAGTGCTCCTGGTTCAAGCGCCCAAGCGGGCCATTTCTTGTTCAAACGACGCGGGCGTCCACGGCTGCGAATCGGGGCCCGAGGGGCCTGCGGTGTTCAAGTAAGCAACCAGCGCGTCGAGCTCGTGAATGCCCTGGGCAAACGCGCGCTCGAGCGAATCACCCAGCAAGTTTTCATACGCCGTGGGCGGCGCCGTGCGGTGTTGGTGGGTCTCGTTGGACAAGGGGGGTAGTGCGCGCATCACATCTCTCCAAAGAAAAAAGGAATTTGAAATCGCCTCAACGGGGTTTGTCGGTCATGAAGCGACCGCTGGGTGCTTGGGCGTCTTTTTGACGTCGTGTGTGGCCGTCAATGCCATCTTTGATCGCCCACTCTGCAAACACCGTGGGGCCGGGCGTGAACTCACGTGGCTGCCAAGCTTGGGTGAGCTCGTCTTCGTCGCTGTAGTACTCCACCAGCGCACCCGCGGGGCTGACAAAGTACCAAAAGATGGCCGATGAAATCGGGTGACGCCCGGGGCCGAGCTCGGTGTCCCAGCCACAGCGCGACATGTGCAAGCCCCCGCCAAACACCTCGTGCACATCGCGCACGGTGAAAGCCACGTGGTTCAAGCCAGCGCGGGGTTGGGGCAATTGCAGCAAAAACAAATTGTGATGACCCCCTTGGGGCGCGCAACGCAAAAAGCAGCCGCGACCCGGGTAGCTGTCTGACACCACAAAGCCCAGATGCTCTTGGTAAAAGGCCGAGGTGGCCGCCAAATCGGTGACAAAAAACACCACATGGCCCACCTCAATCGGGGTCGCACGCTCGTAAGCGGGACTGGCCTGGTCCACGCGTGGGCGCTCGCCCCAGGTGTTGGTTTTGGCGCACTCTAATTGGAGTGCGTGTTTTTGAGTCACTTGCACACGCACGGCCAGCCCCGTGGGGTCGGTGCAGCCCACGCGGCCCCCCTGGTCCACATAGCCAGGTTGTTGTTGCAGGGCTTGTCGAACGCGCTCGAGCTCAGCGGTGTTGGCCACCCCCCAGACCACCTCCCGCAAGGTCGGGTCTGCCTCGACGCCTGGGGCCAAGCCGGGCTTGTCGGAATGCGCCACCACCACCCGGCAGCCATTGAGCGAAGTGAACACCAACTCTTGCGCTGACTCGCTATAGAGAGACAGTCCCCAGTCTAAAAAGAACTGGCGACATGTCTGCAGATCGCTGGCGCCAAAAATGACTTCGTCAATGCCGAGTAGGTGCATGCGTCTCAAGCCTGTTTGTTGTTTCTTTAGTAAAACAATGTTTCTGATTTGAATCGATTCAATTATTGTCACGCTGTTTTGGCTTGTCAAGCGTTGGCCCGCGAGGTGCGCCGTGCAAGCACGCTCAGTCGGTGGGGCGCGTTAAATTTAATCCCACTTTGCCAAACTGCTGTTGTGAGGCCAGTCGATCGAGCGCGGCGTGCACTTGGTCCATGGGGTATTCGTGGTCGATCACGGGCTCAATGCGGTGCTGCGCCACAAAGGCCAGCATGTCGTGGAATTCGGCGAAGTTGCCGTGGGTCGAGCCCAAGATTTGCAGTTGGCGAATGAAAATACGCCGCAGGTCTGCCGGGGGTTGGTCGCCGCTGGTGGCGCCGCAGGTCACCAAGCGACCGCCGCGCACGAGTGACTTCATGGCCGCTGACCAAGCGGCTTGGCCCACGTTTTCAATCACCACATCCACACCGCGCCCCTGGGTGTATGCCATCACGGCTTTGGCCACATCGTGGGTTTGGCTATTGACCGTGTGGTCGGCACCCAGGGCCTGAGCGCGTTGCAATTTTTGGTCGTCGCGCGAGGTGACGACCACACGCACGCCCATGGCTTTGGCCAACTGCATGGCGGCCAGCGACACGCCGCCACCAATGCCAAAAATCAGCACCGTCTCCCAAGGCTTGATCTGCGCCTTGGTCACCAGCATGCGCCACGCTGTGATGTGGTTCACGCCCAGTGCTGCAGCTTGCACAAAGCTCAGGCCAGGCGGCATCGCAAACACATTGCATGCCGGCACACTGACCCACTCGGCAAAGGTGCCGTGGCGGTGTTCGCCCAGCAGTTGTATCTGCATGCACAACACGTTGTCGCCGCGTTGGCAAAACTCGCAACGCCCACAGGTCACGGCTGGGTGAATCAGCACGCGCTGACCCACCGTGAGCACACGCTCCTGGGCGTCGACCTCTTGCACCGTGCCCGCACCATCCAAGCCCATGATCTGCGGCAGTTGGTGGGTGATGCCCGCGCCGCTGTTGCGCATGTACAAGTCCACCTGGTTCAAGGTGGCGGCCGCCATGCGTACGAGCACCTCACCGGGCTGTCTCACCGGTCGCTCCAAGGTGCGAACCTGCACCACCTCATTGCCACCGTGTCCGGTGATGACCACTGCTTTCATGTGTGCACTCCCTGCCAAATTCCGACCATCAACTGTTGTGTGTGTCCCGTTCGTTGGGTATTTTGATCGAGCGTGACCACTTGGATGAGCTGAGCAATTTGTTGGGCGTGGTGGTGGTGGTGTGCTACCAGAGGGCAAACGAACTTGGAATGGCGATCCCCGGTCACAACCAGGCACATCTAGCTAGAGCGCGCTGTCGGATTTTGGGTGAGTTCTCGCGGGCCATGGATGTCAACCCCCCCCCAATCACCGAGAAACGCAAGTGCGCCGTAACGTCCCATCAAATAGCCGCGTTCAAGCGCCTCATTTTTGCGAGGACTGAAATCTGACAGCGGGTAAAGCTTTGAAGCCTGACCTCGGTCTTTCTCGACAAACCAAATTTGATCGCGCCGGAATAAATCCGGATCCAACAATGAGGTGTCATGGGTCGTGAAAATTAACTGCGTGCCCTTTTTATGAACCGTGGGGTTCTGAAAATGCTCCACCAGTCGGCGCACACACAGCGGATGCAAGCTGCTGTCCAACGCTGCTGGTCCCAGATGATTTCTTTGGGCTGCGAGTCATCGATCTGTAGGTCGCCGTCATCGATGCGAAATCTGGCGGCCTCATCCTTGCCAACTCCAGTGTCGACGTGCTGGACGCAGTTCTCGAAAGCGATGACGGCGTTCAGTGGGTAGTTCACCCGCTTGCCGAGCTTCAGGTCGTGCGGTCCACGCCCCTGCATTCGCCAGCGCTGGAGGGTCTTGGGGCTCATGCCCCATCGCAAGGCCAAATCAGCCTCACTCAGGAGTTGCCGTAGGGGCATGGGTGGCTCTGGGGCCTTGACGCTCAGAGGGTAGGCCGTCGATCGTGCTGGTGTTGTTAGCAGCATTGGGGGAGACTCCTTCCAGAGAGTTGAGGGACAACGCTGCTGATTCAAAAAATCAATGGGGAACTGATAAGGCGCTGATCAGGGAACTTTGGCGATATCTCCAGCTCCTTAATCCCAGAACCGACATCTGGACGCCAGATGATTGAAATATTTGATGAATTTCACTCCTGAATATTGTTTTCTACGAATATTTCAAACATCTACGCTCAGGATCCCTTGCTATTGTTTGAAATATTTGCGATAGTTCACCTCAAATGAGAGTTTCTGAAAATATTTCAATCAAAGAGCTGCTGAGCAAGCTGGACTGGGATACGCCATACGGTTCCAGCGACCTACAGGCTCTGGGCTTACCTTCGACTGCTGCAGCCCGCTTGGCCCAGTCCGGCTGGCTCAAGAGATTGGGACGTGGCGTCTACCAAGTGCCAAACGCGAAACTGGACATGAACAAGGCATTGGCGTACCTGTCGCTCGAAGTTCCGCAATTGCACGTCGGGGGGAAAACCGCCCTGGCTTGGCGAGGGACACGCCACAACCTTGCACATCAAGAGCGGTTGAACTTATGGGGCCTCAAGGCTGGACGACTCCCGGCATGGTTCACCGACCTGTTCAATGTGACCTACCAGTCAACCAGGATTTTTGACAACACACTGCCCCAAGGGTTCGGTCTTGCACCACTTCCGGCAGGGAACCCAAAAGTAATGGTTTCCGTCCCGGAGAGAGCGTTGCTGGAACTCTTCAGCGACACGGGCAAACTTCAGTCACTGGAAGAGACGTTGAACGTCGCTGAAAGCGTTCGGCACCTACGACCTGATGTACTTGAAACATTGTTGACCCACACGACACGTGTAAAGGTAGTGCGATTGGCCAAATCGTTGGCCGAAAGCCTTGAGCTACCTTGGCTTGAGATTGCAAGGAAACACAGTGAGCGACTTGGAAGTTCAAGTCGTTGGATTGCTGTGACCAGGGACAAAAAAATTCTTCATCTCAAAAAATGAATCCCACCTAAGTACAAACAGTCAACCTGCTGTTGGACATCGCCCCCACAGTGTTTCAAACCACTCGATTTGCGATGAAGGGTGGAACAGCTCTGAATTTATTCGTGCAGGACCTGCCACGTCTTTCAGTGGACATTGACGTCGTCTTCATCAATCACCGGGCTGACAGGGGTACAGCCTTGCAAGAAATTGCCCAGGAGCTCCAGCGCATTGAGGCAGCGATCGCAGCAATGGGCTATGAAACTCGAACTAGGAAAGTGCATGGTGGAGATGAAGTCAAGCTTGACATCTTCAGCGCACAAGCTGAAGTCAAGGTTGAAGTGAATTTCGTTTTTAGGGGCACGGTCCTTGCGGTACAGACACGCTCGCTATCAGAAAAAACACAAGCGCTGTTCTCCAAAAATATCCAGGTACCAGTGCTCTCACCCTCTGAACTTTATGGCAGCAAACTGGTTGCTGCGATGGACAGACAGCATCCACGCGATTTTTTCGACGTTCTAAAAATGTACGAGAGCCATGGGTTAACTCAAGAAATTCTGGACTGCTTTGTGGTCTATCTGGCAGGACACAACAGACCTGTGCATGAGGTCTTGTTTTCCAATCCTCAGCCGATCGAAGAGACTTTCAAAAACGAGTTTGTAGGCATGACATCAGAGCCCATCAACCTGGATGACCTGTTCAATACCCAGAAACGACTGATGACCGAACTTCCACAGGCGTTGACTCCAAACCACAGAAATTTCCTGTTGTCGCTGGTAGAAGCCCAACCAGACTGGTCACTTCTGCCGTTCACCCATCTGCAAGGCTTGCCAGCCATCAAATGGAAACTACGAAATTTAAGTAATCTGAAGTCAAAAAATCCAACAAAATTTCAACTCCAGTACGACGAGTTAAAACAGAGACTTCAGAAAAAATAGTCTCGAAGAACAACGAAATACAAGGCAGCGAGATGCGGCTAATTTTTAACCGTAGATTTAAATCCGTCACGTCATTTGAACCCATAAACCTGCCGAATTTTGTAGTGCTTACAGGGGTTATTGGCGCACGGTGCAAGCCCCAATACCCTTAAAACGATGTGCGGCGATCTTGTTAAAAAATGGCTGATCGTCAGACATGGTGGAGGGCTTTCAATATGGTCCGGTCTAGCGTGAATACTGTTTATTAAAAAGCGATCCATAGGGCGTGTTTGGCATTGTTGCCACTATCCACTGAAGCTCTTTAACCCATCAACTGGATTCAAGATCGCTCCCTCGCTGAATACTGCGTGCCTGGCTTACACAGAAAGAAGACATTTCTATCGCATCCGCTGCAGGCTCTTGGATCAGTGCCTAGTCTGCGTCAGGCAAGCTCGCCGGTGAGCCGCCAAACGCGGTCCATCCACCATCTGACCTGCCCCCACTAGCCGTACCACTGAATTAGAAGTTAGTCCGAGGGCTTTTCGTTCGGTGTTTGGCACCAACGTGGGCATTGGCTCGCAAGGCATTTTGATGGACGGCACGCCCGAGCAAAAGCGCGACATCTTGCCGCGCGTGGCCAGTGGTGAACTCATCATGTCGTTTGCGCTCACCGAGCCCGATGCGGGCTCGGACGCCGCCTCGCTCAAAACCCGCGCGGACTTGGACGGGGACCACTACGTGCTCAATGGCACCAAGCGCTACATCACAAACGCCCCGCGTGCCGGGGCCTTCACGCTGATGGCACGCACGGGTGGACCAGGCGCGGCTGGCGTGTCTTCTTTCATCGTGCCGGCAAACTTGCCCGGCATCACGCTGGGAAAAACCGACAAAAAAATGGGCCAACGCGGCACCAAAACCTGCGACGTGATTTTGGACAACGTGCGCGTGCCCGCCGCCAACATCATCGGGGGTGTCCCTGGGCAGGGCTTTAAAACCGCCATGAAGGTGCTCGACCGTGGGCGCTTGCACATCTCTGCCGTGTCTTGTGGCATGGCGCAGCGCATCCTCGAAGAGGCCACCGCGTATGCAGGTGAGCGCAAGCAGTTTGGCAAAGCCATTGGTGAGTTTCAGCTCATCCAGGCCATGTTGGCCGACAGCCAAGCCGAGTTGCTGGCCGGCTGGGCTTTGGTGCAAGACGTGGCCAAGCGCTTTGACGCCAAGCCCGCCCACGTGTCTGACCCTGAGGTGTCGATGCGCGTGTCTTGTGCGAAATTTTTTTGTACTGAGATGGTGGGCCGTGTGGCCGACCGGGGAGTGCAAGTGCATGGCGGTGCGGGCTACATCAACGAATACCCCGTGGAGCGTTTCTACCGCGATGTGCGCTTGCTGCGCCTGTACGAAGGCACCACCCAAATTCAGCAACTCATCATTGGGCGAGAGCTCTTGCGCGCTTGATGCGTTTCTAACCACCCATCAAGCCAGCCTCGAAAACAAGGCCAAGGCATTGCCCCGCTCAATGGCCAGGCGCTGCTCAGGGGTGAGGGCAAAGTCATCCAACATCTTTCCAAAGTGCAGCCCCCGCGCTTTGGGGGCATGGGGCCAGTCGCTGCCGTACAAGATGCGGTGGGGGTGGGCAAATGCCAGCAAGGCAGGCAAGGCATAGGGGCTGCTCGAGAGGGCCACGTCAAAGTAAAACTGTTGCAAGCGTGCAATGCCTGCTGGGTTCCCACCATCGGGGGAGCACACACGTGCCACGCGCTCGGCGGCATAGGGTAAGAACCCCCCGCCGTGC
>CAIVLE010000008.1 GCA_903906635.1 uncultured Burkholderiales bacterium
ACAGCGTGGCACCCAGCCAGTGGTTCAAACGAAAAGCGAGGAAGCACCCTTCACGTGTGCGGTTCTTGATCAACCGATAGTGCCAAGCCGCTTGCGCCGCCCCCAACGCTAAAGCCACAAACCAAGGCCACCCCAAATCTTGGTCGCGCAACAACAGCGCCCAACCCCCCAGATGCACGACATAAAACGCCATCACCGCGCGCACGTCCCACGCGCCCAGGGTGATGGCGGATGTTTTCATGCCAATACGCACATCGTCATCGCGGTCGACCATGGCGTACTCGGTGTCATACGCCAAGACCCAAAACAAATTCACCCCAAGTAGCGCCCAAGCAAAGCCAGGCACAGCGCGCCATAAAGCGGCCCCGTCGAGGTCATGCCAAGACAAACCTTGGCCATTCACCACCGCGAACGCCATCGGAATGCCAAAGCTAAAGGCCACACCCAAGACCGCCTGAGGCATCGAGACATGGCGTTTGGCATACGGATAGACCAACGTCACGGCCAAAGCAGCGAAAGACCACAGCACGGCCGCCACACAGGTGGTCAAGACCAACCCGAACGCGAGCAGTGCCAGCACGGCCCCCACGCCCAAAGCCTCGCGCACCGACACCGCACCGCGTGTCACAGGACGGTTGGACGTGCGTTTGACGTGGCGGTCAAACTCCCGATCCGCCACATCGTTGATGCAGCAGCCCGCACTGCGCATCAGCACCGTGCCAAGCACAAACACCAAGACCAAGTGCCACCCGGGCCAGCCCTCAGACGCTACCCACAACGCCGAGAGTGACGGCCACAGCAACAACAGCCAGCCTGCGGGTCGGCTCCAGCGGATCAAATCCAAATAAAGGGCCAGTCGCTCACGCATGCGGGGTGCGCCCTTTAAGACAAGCGCTTGACACCTGGCAACTCGCAGGCATAAATGGCATTGCGCAAAGCCGCAATGGCCTCATAACGGGTGAAGCTACGCCGCCAGGCCAAGACCACACGGCGCATGGGAGGCTCGCCACCCTCGGTGTCGGCTATGGGCACATAGCGCACATAGGTTTCTTCATTTTTTTTGCGCTTGGCCTGGCTCTCCAGCGCCTCTTTGGGCACACTCAAGCGAGGCACCAAAGTCACGCCCATGCCCGCAGCGACCATGTGCTTGATGGTCTCCAAAGACGAGCCTTCAAAGCTCTTGCGAATGCCCTCCGTGCTGCTGGAGAAGCGCGCAAATTCTGGGCACACCTCCAGCACGTGGTCTCTGAAGCAGTGGCCATTGCCCAGCAACAGCATGGTCTCGCTTTTGAGCTCGTCGGCGCTCACGCGCTTGAGGCTGGCCATGGGGTGGTTGCTGGGCACGGCCGCCATGAAGGGCTCGTCGTACAGCGCCGCGGTGGCCAAGCCCGTGTCTGGGAATGGCTCGGCCATGATGGCGCAATCGATCTCACCGGTGCGCAGCATTTCCAATAACTTGACGGTGAAGTTTTCTTGCAGCATCAAGGGCATTTGCGGTGTTTTGGCAATGGACTGACGCACCAAGCTGGGTAACAAATACGGCCCAATGGTGTAGATCACCCCCAGCTTCAAAGGCCCACCCAAGGGGTCTTTGCCACGCTTGGCAATTTCTTTGATGTTGGCCGCTTGCTCCAACACGCTTTGCGCCTGACGCACGATCTCTTCGCCCAAGGTCGTCACCGTCACCTCATTGGCGCTGCGCTCAAACAGCTTGACATCCAGCTCTTCTTCGAGTTTTTTGATGGCCACCGACAGGGTGGGCTGGGACACAAAACACGCATCGGCCGCGCGGCCAAAGTGTTTCTCGCGTGCCACCGCCACGATGTATTTGAGTTCGGTCAGGGTCATGGGTTCATGCTTTCAAGAAGTCTGATTTTCCACCCAACCAACGCGCGACATGACGCTCGGCCAACTCGGGGTGCTGGTCCAGCATCTTGGGCGCCAAAGCGCGTGCCCATTCCAACAATTCCACGTCTTCCACCAAATCGGCAAAACGCAACAGGGGCGCGCCCGACTGACGAGCCCCCAAAAACTCACCCGGCCCGCGAATCTCCAAATCTCGCCGCGCGATCTCAAACCCGTCTGAGGTCTCCACCATGGCGCGCAAGCGCTCGCGTGCGGTCTCACTCAAGCGCCCGTGCTCACCCGTGGAGAACATCAGCACGCATGCCGAGGCTGCTGCGCCCCGCCCCACACGCCCACGCAACTGGTGCAGCTGGCTCAAACCAAACCGCTCGGCATGCTCAATCACCATCAGCGAGGCGTTGGGCACATCCACCCCCACCTCAATCACCGTGGTGCTCACCAGCACCCCCATTTGGCCGCTCTCAAACAAAGCCATCTCCGCTTTTTTGTCAGCAGGCGCCATGCGCGAGTGCAACAAACCCACCTGCACCGCGGGCTGTCCGTCGCGCGCTTGCAAGGCCTCGCTCAGCAAGGCGTGGGTTTGGGTGGCGTTGGTCAAGTCCAGCGCTTCGCTCTCTTCAATGAGGGGACAAACCCAATACACCTGACGGCCTTGTGCCAACTGGTGGCGGATGCGCTCAATCAATTCGTCCCGCCGGTTCTCAGACACGAGCTTGGTCACCACCGGTGTGCGCCCTGGGGGCAGCTCGTCCAAGGTGGACACGTCCAGGTCGGCGTAGTAACTCATGGCCAGGGTGCGCGGAATGGGGGTCGCGCTCATCATCAGCATGTGGGGTTCTTGTTGTGTCGCACCTGCCAAGGCAGTTGGCAGCTCTTTGTTTTGCATTTTTTCGCGCAACGCCAATCGCTGCGCCACGCCAAAGCGGTGTTGCTCGTCGATGATGGCCAGCGCCAAGTTTTTGAACACCACCTGCTCTTGAATCACCGCATGCGTGCCCACCACCAGCGCCGCCTCACCGCTGGCGATCAAGCCAAGCATTTCGGTGCGCTCTTTTTTCTTTTGACTCCCGGTCAGCCACGCCACACGTTTACCCAAGGGAGTCAGCAACGGCTCGAGCCAACCAATGAGTTTGCGAAAGTGCTGTTCAGCCAAAATTTCTGTAGGCGCCATCAAGGCGCACTGCCAGCCACTGCCCATGGCCACCGCTGCGGCCAGCGCGGCCACCACCGTTTTGCCAGACCCCACATCGCCCTGCAGCAAACGGTGCATGGGCACTTGACGCATCAAGTCACGGGCAATTTCTTCCCCCACGCGTCGCTGTGCGCCGGTCAGCCCAAAAGGCAGCGCCCCGAGCAATTGCTCGTGCAAGCCGCCCGCTTTGAGCGTCA
>CAIVLE010000009.1 GCA_903906635.1 uncultured Burkholderiales bacterium
CACCACCAAAATTACCCTCTTGGAACCCAAGAGTGGTGAAGTTACTGATGTCGGGGTTGTAACCATTGCTTCCAGGGGTGACCACGATAGGTTTACTGGATTTCAATGTCACACCGCCATACAAGGTATTAGCTGAAGTGTAGGTTGCTCCTGCTCCAACGTCGCCTTTAACGCCAGGAGGGTCACCTGCAGTTACGCCCAAACCGAACATTGCAGCAGAGAGTGCAACACCGCCACCACCAGGAGGCGTGGTGTCGTACCAAACAGATACATTTCGACCGTCCTCAGATGTCAAGGTGATGCCACCACTCACATTCATCGATGCCAAAATACCGGTGCTGCCCACTTGTGGATTCACAGCGTTGATCACTGAGTTCAGGCGATCTGTCGAATTGGTCGAGGACAAATCGACGTAAATACCTTGTCCATTGATAAAGAGATTGGGCGTTTTTGTGGCATCAGCGGGTCTGACATTCACCACATCCAATTTGGAGCCAGTGATCACCACAGGGTTGGCTGTAGCTGTGACGCCCGTTTGCTGAGAGCTTGCATTAATCGCGGCTGCAATTGCAATGCCACTGGCTTGCTTGGAGCTGCTGACAGATTGAGTGTTGCTCACAGCGTCGTCGGAAGCCAAAGAGGCTCGAATGGCAATGCCATTCAAAATCAAATCATTGGCACCCAAAGACTTGATGTCAGTGGCATGTGTAAACGTGACGGGACTCGAAGTGGATAGGTTTGCCGTGACGGGTAAACCCAACGTCACCGTGCCACCATTGATGGCTTTCACAGTTTCACCCACAGGAAAACCTGGGCCAGAAATAATGTCACCCACTGCAAGACCAACTGCACTTGCAGGGCTGAAGGTGGTAGCCCCGACAGAGACTGCAGCTGATGGAGTAGTGGTCAAGAAAGGGACCACTGTTGCACGGGGAGAAGTACTCAATGAAGAGTTGATTTGACTTGTGTAATTTGCAATCTGCAGACCTGCATTGGTGATGTCACCTTTGCTGGTGGTGTCCACATTCACGGGCATATTGACCGCACTCTCTAAAGAGTACGAACCAGCCTGAATGCCTTGCTTCAAGCCCGTATTGGCCGAGAAAGCCGCATTGGCACCAGATGTGTTGTCTGCTGTATTGAAAGAAATTTGGATATTACGACCATCTTCGGCCACCAAGCTCACACCTTGAGCATCGCTGTTGGTATCAATGGCTTTGACACCCGTGTATTGAGAGATGAAATTGATGGCTTTGACCACAGCGGCTCTGGATTCACGGGGATTGTTGGGCACAGACGTGATCACTGGGCTGGTATAACCGTTGATGGATACTGTGCCAGAGACCGCCGCATTGCCCAAAGTCATGGATGCTCCAGCCATCAAATTGGGATTGACAACGGCAGATACACCTGTTTGCGGCGTGACCAAATTAATGGCTGCAGCTTTGGCAATTGCGCTGCCCGCCGCATTGAATGGCAATGATTTGCTATCTGTATTCGCAAAGGAAGCACCGACATTGACACCATTGATCACCAAATCATTGGCCGTTAAGGGGTTCAATGTTTGAAAGTTAGAACTTAGAGTGACGGTGTCGTTGTTGAAATCTACAGGCGCTCCGCCGGCTGTTTTTTGAGAAATAGTAATATTGCCTGTTGTGGCAGTAAACACATTGGGCCATGCAACCACTGAAGTATCTATGGTGACCATACCGCCTGTAGCTGTGAAAGGAGCCACTGGGTTTCCTGAGGGATCTTGCAATAGATTTAAAACAGCTCCATCGGGTTTGGTAAAAGTAGCTGAATTAATATCAGTGCCGTTAGATCCGACACTGACAGTCAACTGACCAGCCATACCAAAAGTTAGGGAAGCAGCAGATCCACCAACAGACATGCCGCCAACGGCATTGTTGGTGGTGTTCAAGCCATTGAGATAGGTTCCAGCAGCAAAGGGAGGACTGGATTGATAGTTGATATCAGACACTGTTTTATAAACAGGCTTGATACCTACACGCTCACCAGCTGAACCATTCAGAATAGGAAAACCGTTCCATTCTGTATTGTTGGAAATTTGAACAATTTGCTTCTTCAATTGTTGAAACTCCAAATCCAGGTAACTTCTTTGTGAGTCGCTATTGGTATCATTGGCTGCTTGAACGGCCAACTCACGCATGCGCTGGAGCATGTCGGTGATTTCATTGGTTGCACCCTCAGCGGTTTGAATCAGATTGATCGCATCTCCTGAATTCCTCACCGCTTGGTTCAGACCACGAATCTGGCTGGTCATTCGAGTTGAAATAGCCGCACCCGCAGCATCGTCCCTGGCAGAGTTGATCCTCTTACCGGTAGACAGTTGCTGCATGGCAATTGTCGAATTTCTGTCATTCGTTGCCAGTGCCATTTGCGAGTAAATCGCTTTTACGTTCG
>CAIVLE010000010.1 GCA_903906635.1 uncultured Burkholderiales bacterium
GAGACCTACAACATTGGCGGTTGGAACGAAAAGCCCAACTTGGAGGTGGTTCACACCCTGTGCGCGGTGCTCGACGAGTTGCAGCCCCGCGCCGATGGCCAGTCCTATGCCAGCCAAATCACCTACGTCAAAGACCGTCCGGGCCACGACCGACGCTACGCCATTGATGCGCGCAAGATCGAGCGCGAGTTGGGCTGGAAGCCCCAAGAGACGTTCGAGACCGGCATCCGCAAAACCGTGCAGTGGTATTTGAGCCACCAAGACTGGGTGGAGGGCGTGACCAGTGGCAACTACCGACAGTGGGTGGGCAAGCAATACGGGTAGGTTGTGAAAGCCTAAGACTCTTGATGGTGACATTAAAAGCCATAAAAATCCTTCTTTGTGCTATCTTTAGTCATGCCTAAGTCGTCCGCCCACAACGATTTCTTACCACCTCAAGCCGCCCAGGCCATTGCGGCGCTGGGGCAAAACTTGGCCTTGGCACGTTTGCGCCGCAAAGAGTCCTTGCGCAGTTGGGCGCTGCGCATGGGGGTGGCGGTGCGCACGGTGCAGCGCATGGAGAAGGGCGACCCAGGCGTGGGCATGGGCGTGTATGCCTTGGCACTTTGGATGATGGGCCGCTCTCAAGAGATGGCCCATATGGCGCTGCCCGAGAACGACATGGGCGCATTGGACTTGGAGCTGCAAATTGCCAAGAATCGAGGCCGTGCTTCAAGCGTCAAGGCTCCATCCATGAAGGTTCAGTGATGAGGGCTTACATATGACGGCTCAAGCATTGCCTGAGGTGTTGTTTTTGTGGTGGTTGGGTCAACCTCAAGCGCCGCAGCGCGTGGGCCGCTTGCGTTGGGTCAGGCGCAGCGCCATGCAGCACGCAGGGGTGGCCTTGCACTATTGCCCTGAATGGTTGACGCATGGGTTCGCTTTGAGTGAAGACCTTCCACTACGCGACCAAGAGTTTTTACCCTCAGCACCGGATGCAGCTGTAGGTGCGGTGGACGATGCGCGCCCAGACCGATGGGGGGAGCGCGTGATTCGCTTTGTGATCAAGCCCGAGCGCCTGTCCACCTTGGACTATTTGTACTTTGCGGGTGATGACCGGTTTGGTGCCCTGAGCGTCTCATTGTCAGATGACACGTACCAGCCTTATCGCCATGGCGTGCTGCCCCAACTCCACGATGTGCAACAGGTGCATGACTTGATTCGGCAAGTCGAGCGAGGCGAGCCAGTGCCCGCCGAGTTGCTGCGTTTTGTGGCGCCAGGCGCCACCTTGGGTGGAGCCAAGCCCAAGGCGTTGTTGAACATGGAGGGTGCGTCGTGGGTCTTGAAGTTTTCTGAGTCCGGCGAGGCATGGGACAGCGGCATGGTGGAGCACGCCTGCATGAGTTTGGCCAAGACGGCTGGAATTGACGTGTGTGAGACACGTGCCTTGGCCTACGAGCAGTTGGGCACGACGCGTCATGCGGTGGCTGTGCGACGCTTTGATCGCGAGGGTGATGGGCGTTGTCACGCACTGTCGGCGCATGTGGCATTGCGGGCGGCAGGTGTTGCACACAGTTATGCCGAGTTGGCTTTGTGGCTCAGGCGTTGTGGAGACTCTAGGCGTCTAAAAACTTCCGGGGAGCAGGTGTTTCGTCGCATGGTGTTCAACATCTTGATGGACAACACCGACGACCATGAAAAAAACCACGCCTTGGTCTTTGTCAACCAGGCTTATGTTTTGGCGCCTGCGTTTGATGTGGTGCCCACGGGCCAAGGATTGGGCTACCAATCCATGGGGGTGGGGCGCATGGGCGCCGAGTCGACGTTGGCCAATGCGTTGTCAGAGCACACGGCTTTTGGCCTCACGGCGCAGCGGGCACAACAGCTGATGGCTGAAGTGGCCCAAGTGGTCAGCGGCTGGCAAGCGCACTTTGTGCTTCAGGGTGTCACGCCATCAGACATCCAGACACTTGCACACCACATTGACCGACCTTTTTTAAAAACGCAGCGTGATGCTGCACAGACACCATGACGGCTCACAAAATCCTTCTCCTCGGCGCCAATGGCCAACTCGGCTACGAACTGAGGACCGCGCTGCAAGCTTTGGGTGAGGTCAAAGCCCTCACTCGCGCCGAGGCTGACATGTCTCAGCCCGAGGCCTTGCGCCATTCTTTGGCGATCCTCGTGCCAGGCTTTGTGCCAACCGTGGTCGTCAATGCGGCGGCCTATACGGCGGTCGACAAGGCCGAGTCAGACCCAGAGACGGCGCACGCCGTGAATGCCGCCTCGGTGGCAGTGTTGGGAGAAGTGGCGCAAGCATGCGGCGCA
>CAIVLE010000011.1 GCA_903906635.1 uncultured Burkholderiales bacterium
AGTTGCTGGCGCACATCGTCAGCAAAACGCTTGACTTCAGCCGGGTTGAAACCAGGCGCATCGAGCGCATAAATGACACCAAACACATCTCCAAATTCATCGTTGAAAAAGGGTCCTTGTACACCCGCTGGCAGGGTGTAGCGGATGTCTCCAATTTTTTTGCGCACGGAGTACCACACGTTGGGCACATCCGCAGCCCGAGACGAATCTTTGATCTGAAAAATAATTTGTGACTCGCCGGGCTTGGAGTAGCTGCGAATCTTGTCGGCATAGGGCACCTCTTGCAAGGTCCGCTCCAATTTGTCAGTCACCTGCTCAGCCACTTGCTGGGCGGTGGCGCCGGGCCAGTAAGTGCGCACCACCATCGCTCGAAAAGTAAAGGGTGGGTCTTCGTCTTGTCCCAGATGGAAGTAAGCAGCGACGCCCAACAGCATCAGCACCACCATCAGATAGCGCGTCAGCGCTGGGTGCTCCAGCGCCCATTGTGAAAGATTGAACTTGTTCATACCAACTCTCAATCACGCGTGGCGTAAAGCGAAACCTTTTGTCCCGGGGTGAGCACATGCACCCCAGAGATCACCACTTGGTCGCCGTTTTTCAGGCCCGCGCTCACCACCGCTTGGTTGCCGTCTGCGGTGTGGACGTCCACCGCCTGTGACTTCACCGTCATGGTCTGGGCGTCAAGGAGCCACACACTGGTTGCGCCCCCCTCCTGACGCAATGCGCTGGTGGGCAGGTTCACCCGCAACACGCCTGAGGCCTTGGCCATTGACGGCAAGGTCACGGTGACCGTCGCCCCCAGCACCACATCGGGGGCGTCGGCTCCCAGTGAGGCCGGCAACATGGCCTTGACCACGTAGGTGCGCGTGACAGGGTCAGCGCTGGCAGACACATCGCGCAGTTGAGCTTTCAAGGTCTTGGCGCTGTTCCACAAGCGGACATCTACCTGCGCGCCCACTTTGAGCCCTGGCAATTTATCTTCTGGCACCGAGAACACCACGTCACGCGCGCCGTCCAGCGCCAAGCGCACCACCGGTTGCCCCGCTGCCAACACTTGGCCAGGGTTGGCTTCGATCGACGTGATCACTCCAGCCCCATTGGCCACCAAGCGCGTGTAGTGGGACTGGTTGGCTTGCACCGCGTTTTGTGCCTGTGCTTGTTGCCATTGGGCCTGAGCAGCTTTGTAAGTGGCTTGTCTGCGCTCCAACTCGGCTGCGCTGATGAAGCCTTGTGTGAACAAATCCTGATACCGCTTGAGGTCAGCCTCGGCCAAATCACGGTTGGTCTGAGCCACCAAAACTTGAGCCGCTGTGGCTTGAGCAGCCAACTGGTAGTCTTTGGGATCGATTTGGGCCAACTCTTGGCCCAATTGGACACGTTGGCCCAACTCCACCGAGCGGCTGAGTAATTTGCCCGCCACCTGAAACCCCAAACTTGTCTCAAACCGAGCCCGTATATCGCCTGAAAACTCAAGCCCCAAATCAGACGCTGCGGCCCCCACCGTCATGACCTTGACGGCGCGAACGGGGTCTTCTTGCGGTTCAGCTTTGTGGCAAGCCACCAAGGCTTGCAAAAGGACTGTGACCCATACAAGACGGCCAACTTTTTCGGTGAAATACGCCATAAAGTACTCAAAATTTAATGACTGATTGGTTATTAATTTTAGCAAAGGCGCCCCACCTGTCAAGCGACAATCATTGGACACCATGTCTAGCATTGAACATTACGAAAATTTCCCCGTGGCGTCTTGGCTGTGCCCGGCCCATTTAAGGCCCGCAGTGACAGCGTTGTACAACTTTGCCCGCACGGCTGACGACGTCGCAGATGAAGGTGACGCCACACCCGAGCTCAGGCTGGTGGAGTTGGCCCAATACCGTGCTGATCTGTCAAACTGTTTGGTGAATACAAGCGCCCAAAGCCAACGCTGGCCCACCTTATTTCGTGCGTTGTCGCGAGTCGTTCAAGCGCATGGACTGCCAGTGCAACCTCTGCATGATTTGCTGGACGCCTTTGAACAGGATGTGCGCTACACCAGCTTGGGGCGAGGCTACGACAGCCGGGTTGAACTGCTGGATTACTGCC
>CAIVLE010000012.1 GCA_903906635.1 uncultured Burkholderiales bacterium
CGCACAAGCCTGTGCCGTATCTGGCGTGAACGTGGTGATGGTTGACATCTCTGACGCAGCCGTAGCCAAAGGCCTCGCCACTGTGGCGGGCAGCTTGGACCGTTTGATCAAGAAAGAAAAAATCACTGAAGCCGATAAAGCCGCTGCTTTGTCACGCATCAAAACCAGCACCAGCTACGACGACCTCAAAGCGGCCCAGCTCGTCATCGAAGCCGCCACCGAAAACTATGACCTCAAGGTCAAGATCGTCAAACAACTCGACGGCATGTTGGCACCCGAGGCCATCATCGCGTCCAACACCTCATCCATCTCCATCACCAAGCTCGCCGCCGTCACCACGCGTGCCGATCGCTTCATTGGCATGCACTTTTTCAACCCCGTGCCTATGATGGCCTTGGTTGAAATCATCCGTGGCTTGCAAACCTCCGATGCCACCCACGCCGCGGTGCACGACCTGTCCACACGCTTGGGCAAAAGCCCCATCACCGTGAAGAATGCGCCCGGCTTTGTGGTCAACCGCATCTTGGTGCCCATGATCAACGAAGCCTTCTTCGTGTTGGCCGAAGGCGTGGCAACGGCCGAAGACATTGACGCAGGCATGAAACTCGGTTGCAACCAACCCATCGGCCCCTTGGCTTTGGCCGACATGATTGGACTGGATGTATGCTTGGCGGTGATGGACGTGTACCTGCAAGAGTTTGGCGACAGCAAATACCGCGCGTGCCCCTTGCTCAAAGAAATGGTGGCCGCAGGCCAGTTGGGTCGTAAAACCGGCAAAGGTGTTTACACCTACTGAGCTGCCAACAACGGCTAGGCACGGACATGAAATACGCCCTGCTCTCCGACATTCATAGCAACTTGCATGCGCTGGATGCGTGCTTGGCGCATGCGCAAGCGCAGGGGGTTGAGCGCTACGCCATCTTGGGTGATTTGGTGAGCTATGGCGCTTTTCCTTCAGAGGTGGTGGCGCGCTGTCAGACGCTTCAATACGAAGGGGCCATCGTGCTGCGTGGCAACCACGAAGAGCTGATTCAAACCTACAACATCAACACGCCCAACCCCCATCCGTCGTTGGGCAGTCAGACCGCCGAGTGGACGCACGGCCAGCTCTCACCCGCGCAACGTTTTTGGCTCGAAACGCTGCACTTGACCGAGCGCGTGGATCAGATGTTTTTCGTGCACGCCAGCGCCGACGCCCCCGATCGATGGCGCTATGTGGATGACGAGCGCATGGCCAGTCTCAGCCTAGATGCCGCCTGCGAACACCCCGATGTGCGCTACGTGTTTGGTGGCCATGTGCATCAACAGTCGCTCTATTACCGAGGTACGGGTCGCCAGCTGATGGCGTTCAAGCCCACCGCTGGCGTGCCCATCCCAACGCCCAAGCACCGCCAATGGATTGCCACCATCGGCTCGGTGGGCCAACCTCGCGATGGCAACCCACGCGCCATGTACGCCGTGTTTGACAGTGCAGCGGCCAAGCTCACCTTCCACCGCGTGGCCTATGACCACCGCGCTGCCGCCCGCGCGGTGCGCGAGGCCGGCTTGCCAGAGTACTTTGCGCAACGCTTGGAGACCGGCAAGTGAAACGCCTAGAAGCCGGCACCGAGCTGGACGGGTTTCGTATCGGTGACTGCTTGCACGCAGGCGGCATGGCGCATATCTATGCCGTGACCTACGCCGACGAACGATCTGCACCCTTTGACATGGTGATGAAAGTGCCGCGCATGACCGCCGGCGACGGTGCCGAAAACATTGTGGGTTTCGAAGTGGAGCACCAAATCTTGCAAGTGCTGCAAGGCTCGCATGTGCCGCGCTTTGTGGCGGCGGGTGATTTGGTCAACCTGCCCTATTTGGTGATGGAGCATGTGCCCGGCCAAACGCTGCAACAAGTCATCGACACACACATGCAAGCGCGTACCCAAGCGCACGTTGCGGACATGGCGCACATGGGTGCCGCCATTGCGCGTGCCGCGCACAGTCTGCATCAACAAAACACCTGTCACCTCGACATCAAGCCCGCTAACGTGCTGCTGCACCCTGCAGGTCATGCGGTGCTGCTCGACTTTGGTTTGTCCTGCCACGCACACTACCCCGACTTGCTGGCTGAGGAGCTGCGCCAAGCCGTGGGTTCGCCC
>CAIVLE010000013.1 GCA_903906635.1 uncultured Burkholderiales bacterium
CGGTTGCAGGCGTTTGCCCAAGCGCGTTGGCAACGCAATGCGCGTGTGCAAGCGCGCGCCATTCGCAACGGAGAGATTTTTCACCTGCGTGGCCCTCTGCAATGGGCTCGGGACGCCAGTCTGCGAGCGATGGGCTCTCGGCTGATGGACGTGCCCTGGTTGTACGACCACCGTTTGCCGGTCTAAGACGCGTCCAGCGGGGGCAGGTGGTGGCGACGACGCGCCAGCTCGCAGGCGTTGCTGCCTTGTTCAAACTCACGACAAGGCGAAGGACGCCACTCGTAAATACCGCAGGTGGCTTGTTGACCCACCTGACCCACGAGCGCTGCGCAGCGAGGCGGTGAGTGGTCGGTGCCACGCATGCGGCACAGCGTGTCGGTCAAATCCAAAGCCAAACCACAGGGCACAGCGCCACCGTGGTCATCGCGCTCGAATACCGAGAGATCAACCCGAAAGCTGGCGCAGCAGGCGCCGCACGTGGTGCAAGCCGACATCACTGAGGGCCTAGCAGCAAGTACTCCATCAAGGCTTTTTGGACATGCATGCGGTTCTCGGCCTCGTCCCACACCACCGATTGCTCGCCATCGATCACGTCGGCGCTGACTTCTTCGCCCCGGTGGGCCGGCAGGCAATGCATGAACAAGGCGTTGGGTTGGGCTACAGCCATCATTTCGGCATCGACACACCAGTCGGCAAAAGCGCGTTGACGGGCTTCATTTTCAGCCTCGTAACCCATGCTGGTCCACACATCGGTGGTCACCAAGTCGGCCCCTTGGCACGCTTGCATGGGGTCTGCAAATACTTTGAAGCACTCACTGTGGGTGACCAAGCCGGCAATGGAGGGGTCAACCTCATAGCCACTGGGCGTGCTCACATGCACCGTGAAGCCCAGTAAGTCAGCAGCTTGCAGCCAGGTGTTGGCCATGTTGTTGCCGTCTCCCACCCAAGCAACCACCCGGCCTTTGAGGCATTCCAGGGGATGAGCTGCGTCCCCGCGGTGTTCAATGAAGGTGAGCAGGTCGGCCATGATTTGGCATGGATGAAACTCGTTGGTCAAGCCGTTGATGACGGGCACGCGTGAGTTGGCGGCAAAGCGGTTGATCTTGTCTTGTCCGTAGGTTCGAATCATCACCAAATCGACCATGCGGCTGATGACTTTGGCGCTGTCTTCGATCGGTTCTGCGCGGCCCAACTGGCTGTCGCCCGTGGTCAGGTGAACCACCGCGCCGCCCATTTGGTACATGCCTGCTTCAAAGCTCACACGCGTGCGGGTGGATGCTTTTTCGAAAATCATCGCCAGCGTGCGGTCTGCCAGGGTGTGGTGTTTTTCGTAGGCCTTGAACTTCTTTTTAATCAAGGCAGCGCGCGCGAACAGGTAGGCATATTCGTCGGCACTGAGGTCGGTGAATTGCAGGTAATGTTTCAACGCGCGGGTCATGGGGCTTCGGCCAAAAAGGTTTTGATCAAAGGCACCAAGATGTCAAGCACCTCGTCTGCCTCTGCAGTGGTCATGATCAAGGGGGGCAAGAGTCGCACGACCGTATCTGCCGTCACATTGATGATCAGGCCTGCGTCGGTCGCTTGCCTGAGTAAGACGCCGCAGGGACGGTCCAATTCGATGCCAATCATCAGGCCTTGGCCACGGATTTCTTGGACGCCCTTGAGCCCACCGAGTTCGGCAGTGAGCTTGTTGTGGAAATGCTCGCCTAATTTGGCAGCGTTTTCTAGCAACCCATCTTTCTCCATGATGCGAATGGTTTCTACGCCAGCACGCATGGCCAGGGGGTTGCCGCCAAAGGTGGTGCCGTGGTTGCCAGGCTGAAAGATATGGGCTGCTTTGGGACCGGCCACCACTGCACCAATTGGCACCCCAGAGCCCAGGCCTTTGGCCAAGGGCATGACATCAGGCACGATACCTGCCCATTGGTGGGCAAACCATTTGCCGGTGCGCCCAATGCCGCATTGCACTTCGTCGATCATGAGCAACCAGTCTTGTTGGTCGCACAGGGCGCGGACTTCGCGCAGGTACTCGCCGCGCATGGGGTTGATGCCGCCTTCGCCTTGGATGGTTTCAAAAAATACAGCCACCACATCTGGGTCGTTGAGTGTGGCTTGTTTCAACGCCTCGATGTCGTTGAGTGGGACGCGCACAAAGCCCTCGAGCATGGGGCCAAAGCCTTGTTGAAGCTTGATATTGGCCGTGGCGCTGAGCGTGGCAATGCTGCGGCCGTGGAAGGCTTTTTCATACACCACGATTTTGGGATGTGTGATGCCTTTGTCATGACCGAATTTGCGGGCCAGTTTGATGGCAGCTTCATTCGCTTCCAACCCTGAGTTGCAGAAAAACACATTGCTCATGTGGGACAACTCAGCCAGTTTGGCTGCTAGTTTTTCAGCATCAGGGACGTGAAAGTAGTTGCACGTGTGGATGATCTTGCCGATTTGATCTTGTAGCGCGGGCGCAAACTCTGGGTGGTTGTGTCCCAGAGTGTTCACAGCGATGCCAGCCAGGGCATCCAGGTATTGTTTGCCATTGATGTCCCAGACTCGGCAACCCTGACCATGGCTGAGCGCAATGGGCAGTCGGCCATAGGTGTTCATGGTGTGCGGTGAGGCGGCTTCAATGAAAACGGACATGCGTGAACTCCCTGAAAATGAAAACGACCCAACGAAGGTTGAGCCGTTGAAACGTGATTTTAGAGGGTGCTGTGTGACAAGCCGTGGGCATTGGGTTTAGCCACTTTGGGCCCCCAGGCCGTGACACTTGATCGTCACAAGTCTTATATAAGATACAATAGTTGTAACCCCGGTGACACAGGCAGATCCCCAGTCACCAAGAACTTGTTTTCAGCCTCTACCCGATGGTTTCCCACTCCGCCAAAGAAGTTTTTATCCTTGGGATCACCCAAGACGGAAAGACGTTCCGGCCCAGTGATTGGGCCGAGCGTTTGGCGGGGGTGATGAGCCAATTCAGACCGGGCGGGGCCGTGCCCGGAAGCCACTTGAGCTACTCGCCTTGGTGTGTGCCCAACACACTCGATGGCAACAAATGCGTCATCGTGCACACCGATTTGCGTGATGAAGAAGCCATGGCATGGGACTTTGTGATGAACTTTGCCCGAGACAATGGTCTGCAAGTGGTGGAGGCGTGTTTGCTGCCCGATCCCCCCCCTAAAAACTGAGCCTACGACTTCTCGGCCCATAAAAAAACCGCTCACTAGGAGCGGTTTTTACTTTGCTGCAGCGCACCCGATACAAACGGCGGTCTGAGGTCTCAGACCGGGCTGTTTGCCTGAAAAATCAGGCGGCGGTTGCCAAGGCTTTGACCTTGGTGGAGAGACGGCTCTTGTCACGAGCTGCTTTGTTTTTGTGGAAGATACCTTTGTCAGCCACGGTGTCCACCACAGCTTGCATCTTGGCAAACAGTTCGGTGGCTTTGGTTTTGTCGCCAGCGAGAACGGCTTTTTCAACGTTCTTCACAGCGGTGCGGTATTTGGAGCGCAGTGAGGTGTTCGCTGCGTTGATTTTGATGTCCTGGCGGACGCGTTTACGGCCCGACGCCAGGCGTGGGTTCTTTTTCTTGGGTTTGGCTGATGCCATGGTGAGAGTTCCTTAAGGGTTTGAGGATGATGCAGCAAAGCCCACAAGTATATCAAACCGTCCTTGATCCTGAGGTGCCTCCTCCTGAGTCGTCCTTGTCCCCTCGCTACACTGTGACGGTGTCTTTGTTCAAATCCGCCTCTATCGTCTCAGGCCTGACCCTGGTTTCCCGCATCACAGGGCTGATGCGCGAGTTGTTGATGGCGTCCATTTTTGGTGCCAACGCCTTGACGGACGCTTTCAATGTGGCGTTTCGTATTCCTAACTTGTTTCGCCGCCTGTTTGCCGAAGGTGCGTTCAGTCAGGCATTTGTCCCTGTCTTGGCCGCTAGTCGGCAGCAGCAAGGAGATGAGGCCACCCATGTATTGATCAACCAAGTGGCAACTTTGTTGGTGTGGATCTTGTTGTGCGTCAGTGCCTTGGGTGTGTTGGCAGCCCCTGCCTTGGTGTGGGTGATGGCCAGCGGTTTGCAGCAGTCGCCACAAGGCTTTGACATGGCAGTGGTCATGACGCGATGGATGTTTCCCTATATCGCCTTCATGTCGTTGGTAGCCTTGGCCGCAGGCGTGCTCAACACATGGAAGCGTTTTGCGGTTCCCGCTGCCACGCCGGTGTTGCTGAATGTGTCCATGATCATGGCGGCTTGGTGGGGGGGGCCATGGGTTGCCATGTGGGGATGGCCTCCCATTTATGCCATGGCAGCTGGGGTGATGTTGGGCGGCGCTTTGCAACTGACCGTGCAACTGGTGGCTTTGCGGCGACTCGGTTTGCTGCCGCACATTGGCGTGGGTTGGCATGCGTTGCGCGAGGCGGGCTCTTCGCACGGGCCTCAACGTATCTTGCAACTCATGGCGCCTGCCTTGTTGGGCGTGGGGGTGGCGCAAATTTCTTTATTGATCAACACGCAGATTGCGTCGCATCTGATGCCCGGCAGTGTCAGTTGGCTCAGTTATGCGGATCGGTTGATGGAATTCCCGACCGCTTTGTTGGGAGTGGCCTTGGGTGTGGTCTTGATGCCCCAGCTTTCTGCGGCCAAAGCCGCAAATGACACCGCCCAGTATTCAGACATGCTCGACTGGGGTTTGCGTCTGGTGCTTGTTTTGGCGGTGCCGTGTTCAGTGGCTTTGTTGGGGTTTTCAACACCCTTGGTGGCCGTGCTCTACAACTACGGGGCATTCGGAGTTCAAGATGTGCAACAAACCACGTGGGCTTTGATGGGCTATGGCGTGGGTTTGTTGGGTTTGGTGGCAATCAAGGTGCTGGCGCCGGGTTATTACGCCAGTCAAGATATTCGTACGCCGGTGCGCATTGCGGTGGTGGTGCTTGTCGTGACACAGTTGCTCAATGTGCTGTTGGTTCCGACGCTGGCACACGCAGGTTTGGCTTTGTCGATTGGTTTGGGCGCTTTGCTTAACGCGGCTTGGTTGTTGTGGGGTCTGCGCAAAACGGGGACTTACCAACCCAGCCCCGGTTGGTGGCGTTTGGCCGGACAAGTCTCACTCAGCAGTACGCTGCTAGGGGCTTGGCTGTGTTGGGCCAGCGCGCACTGGGACTGGACGGCGATGCATGTCAGCCCTTGGTCGCGCGTGGCCCTGATGGGCGCTGTGTTGGTGCTCAGTGCAGTGTTGTACTTTGCCTGCTTGGTGAGCTTGGGGCTTAAGCCGCGCTCGTTGTGGCGTCGATAAGGAAGGGGTATAGAGATGGATTTCAAACTCGAAGTTCCTACGGCCTTGAGCTATTTTTCCTCGCTGGTGCAAAGCGATGCACACTTTCCTTTGCTGGAAGCGGCCACCAGCTTGGCACAAGACGAGTACCCCGACCTCGATATCGAGCAAGTGCTCGGTCAAGTCGACCAATTGGGCGAGCGCATCAAACGCCGTTTGCCCACAGATGCCGGTGGGTTGCACAAACTGCGCTTGCTCAACAGCTTTTTCTTTGATGATTTGGGCTTTGCGGGCAATTTGAACAACTACTACGACCCAGACAACAGTTTTGTCCATGCCGTGTTGCACACCCGTCGAGGCATTCCCATCAGCTTGGCCGTGATTTGGTTGGAGTTGGCGAGTGGATTGGGGCTTGATGCTTCAGGGGTGAGTTTTCCGGGGCACTTTTTGCTCAAAGTCAAGCTGCCTTTTCCACACGAGGGGCAAGTGGTGATGGACCCCTTCACCGGTCAGTCGTTGAGCAAAGAGGATTTATCAGAGCGTTTGGCGCCTCTGCATGCGCAAACCGGACTGGTGCGCGATGGGGATGTGTCCGATGCGTTGCTTAAGCACTACTTGCGCCCTGCTACCCCGCGCGAAATTGTGGTGCGCATGCTTCGGAATTTGGATGAGATTTACATCACCCACGGTGATGTGGTGCGCCGAACCTGGGTCAAAAAACGCCTGGCCGTCTTGCTGCCACAAGCCAGCGACCAGCCCTGAGCAGGCTTTAAGCTACCAAGACCGCCGGCCCCACCCCGCGCTGGGCGATGACACCGATGGTGTGAACTTCTTCGCCTTGTTGTCGCAACACTTCGGCACATGCGGGTGCGTGGGCCGCATCGACCACCACCACCATGCCAATGCCGTTGTTGAACGTACGGTTCATTTCGATGTCATCGATGCCCGCTGTGCTTTGGAGCCAGGCAAACAACTCGGTTTGAGGCCAACTGCCTTTGCGCAAGTGAGCCGCCAAGCCTTCGGGCAGCACACGGGGAATGTTTTCAAGCAATCCGCCCCCCGTGATGTGCGCCAAAGCCTTGATGGGCTGAGTCGCGAGTGCGGCCAACACGCTTTTCACATACAAGCGGGTGGGCGCCATGATGGCTTGTTTAAAGGGTTGGCCGTCCAAGGTGGCGGGGGTGTTGGAGCCCGCGCGTTCGATCACTTTACGAACCAGTGAAAAGCCGTTGGAGTGCACGCCAGCAGACGACAGCCCGAGCACCACGTCGCCCACTTGGACGTTTTGTCCCGTCAAGATCCTTGACTTTTCAACAGCACCCACTGCGAAACCTGCCAGGTCGTATTCGCCGTCGGGGTACATGCCTGGCATCTCAGCGGTCTCGCCGCCAATCAAGGCGCAGCCCGATAACTCGCAGCCTTTGGCAATGCCGCCCACCACGGCAGCGGCCGTGTCCACGTCGAGCTTTCCGCAGGCAAAGTAGTCGAGGAAGAACAGCGGTTCTGCCCCCTGAACCAGCACGTCGTTGACGCTCATGGCCACCAGGTCAATGCCCACGGTATCGTGCATTTGCCACTCAAACGCCAGTCGCAGTTTGGTGCCCACCCCATCGGTGCCGCTCACCAAGACCGGTTCTTTGTAACGCTTGGGCACTTCAAACAAGGCACCAAATCCCCCGATGCCAGCCAGCACACCTTCGCGCATGGTTTTTTTGGCCAGCGGTTTGATACGTTCGACCAAGGCATCGCCTGCGTCAATGTCGACACCTGCGTCTTTGTAAGAAAGGGGTTTGTTCATAGTGGGTGAGGGTGATTTGGCGCGACAGAAGATACACGCCGATAGAATCGAGTTGCGATTTTAAAGCCCTTGACTCACCTGCTGTATGCAATTCACACCTGGACAACGACAAACCCTGACCTGGATGGTCATTGCGGTGCTGGCAGCTTTGTTGCTTTGGTTACTGGGGCCTGTGCTCATGCCCTTTGTGGTGGCAGCCGTGTTGGCCTATGCCTTGAGTCCTCTCGTGCGCGGGCTGCAGCGCCTGTGTGCTGGCCATCTGCCGGTGGTGGTCGCGGTGCTGGTGGTGGAAGTTCTTTTCATCGTGTTGGTGATGGCGCTGATTCTTTTGTTGCTTCCGATCTTGGCCAGCGAAGTACCACGCATGCGCGATCAGCTGCCAGTTTTGATCCAAAGAGCGCAAGCCTTCTTGAATCCGTGGTTACAGACCCTGGGGGTGTCGATTGAGCTCGATGCGGCGAGTCTTAAAAACTTTGTGCTCACCCATTTCAATACATCGCTTGACGAGTTGGTGCTGCAAGCTTTGGCTTCCTTGCGCATTGGCGGCAGCGTGGCCTTGGCCGTGGTGGGTAACTTGGTGTTGGTGCCCGTTGTGTTGTTTTATTTGTTGCTGGATTGGCGGCGTTTTGTCAGACACATTGAGGCTTTGGTGCCCTTAGGCATGCGCGGCGCTTACGACAGCTTTGTGGCCGAGGCTGACTTGGTTTTGGGGCAGTATTTGCGCGGGCAGCTGTCTGTGATGTTGGCTCTGGCCTTGTATTACGGGCTGGCGCTGTGGTGGTTTGGTTTGGAGTTGGCCTGGCCCATTGGTGTGTTCACTGGACTGGCTGTCTTTGTGCCTTATGTGGGTTTTGGCTTGGGTTTGTGCTTGGCTACCTTAGCCGGTTTGTTGCAAATGACTCCCTCCGAGGCGTTGTGGATGGTCGCTGTTGTCTATGGCCTCGGTCAATTGATAGAGAGCTTTGTTTTGACGCCTCGCTTGGTGGGCGAGCGCATTGGGCTGCATCCTCTGCATGTCATTTTTGCCTTGATGGCTTTTGGTCAACTGTTGGGTTTTGTCGGTGTGTTGGTGGCCTTGCCTGTGAGCGCTGTGTTGTTGGTCGCCATTCGCCGTGTGCGCCACCAGTACCAAGCCAGCGCTTTGTACCGGGGCGCCTAGACCGCATGAAGCAGCTCGCGCTTGACATTGGCTTGGACACGGGCCCTAGCTTGCAAAATTTTTTAGCGGGCCCCAATCTGGCGGTGCTGCAGCACCTGCAGTTGTGGGTGGGCAATGACAAGCGTTCGCCAGTGCCCTGTTATGTCTGGGGGGAGTCTGGCAGCGGAAAAACCCATTTGCTGCGCGGCGTTCAAGTGGCTTTGAGGGATCAGGGCTGCCCTGTGGGGTGGATGGACCCAGCACAGCCAGACCCGAGCGCGTTTGACGAAAAATGGCGTGTGGTGATTCTCGATGATGTGCATTTGTACACAGCGGTGCAACAGCAAGCGGCCTTCAATTGGTTTGTCAATGCCACCACACCCGGTGACGGCCAGCAGCGGTGGGTGTTGGCTGCGGGATTGGTACCTCCCCATGATTTGAGATTGCGTGAAGACTTACGCACCCGCTTGGGGTGGGGCCACATTTACCATTTGCATGTGCTGAGCGACACTGAGCGACGGGCCGTCTTGCGCCAACAGGCCGATGAGCGGGGTGTGTTTTTGAGCGATGAGGTGATGGACTTCATGCTCCATCGCTTCAGCCGAGACCTGGCCAGCTTGATCCAACTGCTGGACCAACTCGATGGGTATGCCTTGCAAACTCAACGCGCCATCACCATCCCTTTGCTGAAATCCATGCTCGAGGACCTGTGACATGAAACTTGCGTTGTTTGACTTGGACCACACGCTGCTGCCCATTGATTCGGATTACGCCTGGGGCGAGTTCAGCATTCGCATCGGGTGGACCGATCCGGTTGAGTTCTCAGCCAAGAATGACGCGTTTTACGCGCACTACCAAGCGGGTACTTTGGACATCCACGACTATGTGCGTTTTGCCACTGAAGCATTTCGCCTGCAAGGCCCTGAAAAAGCAGCGCAAGCCCACGCGCAGTTCATGCAAGAGGTGATCTTGCCTGCGATTCGCCCCCAAGCCACCGCATTGCTTGAGCGGCACCGAGAGGCTGGCGATCGTCTGGTGATCGTGACCGCTACCAACGAGTTTGTCACCCGACCCATTGCACAGGCCTTGGGTGTGGCTGAGTTGATCGCGGTGGAGCTCTCGCGAGGCGCCGATGGCTGGTTCACGGGTGAAATCAATGGTGTGCCCTCGATCCGCGAAGGCAAGGTGCAACGTCTGCAACAATGGCTGCAAGCGCAAGGCTTGGATTGGGGTGATGTAGACACTACGTTTTACAGCGACTCCAGCAACGACTTGCCACTTCTCAAACGCGTCAACCATCCGGTGGCGACCAATCCTGATGCCAAACTTCGTGCGGCAGCCGCGGCACAAGGTTGGCCGATCTTGGAACTGTTCACTCAACAATGATCAAACAATTCATCAACAAACTGATGGGCAAAACGTCCACCAGCTCCAAACCCTCTTTGGGTAAGCGCCATGTGGTGCCTGCCAAAGTCCACGGCATCAACGTCGATTGGGTCGATGAGCGTGCACTGAATGTGGTGCGCACGCTGCAAGACCGCGGCTTTGAGGCCTATGTGGTGGGTGGCGCTGTGCGAGATTTGCTCCTTGGCCTCAAGCCCAAAGACTTTGACGTGGCTACCAATGCCACGCCAGAACAAGTCAAGGCCGCCTTTCGTCGCGCCTTCATCATTGGGCGGCGTTTTCGTATCGTGCACGTGGTCTACGGCCGTGGTCGAGAGCATGAAGTGATTGAGGTGTCGACTTTTCGCGCGCACCTCGACAGCGCCGATGCCAATCAAGTCAAAGGCAACGAGCGCAGCAGCAAGCAAGAGCTGGCGGGCATGACGCACGCTGTGGACGCCAGTGGTCGTGTCTTGCGTGACAACGTCTGGGGCCCACAAGATGAAGATGCCGCCCGGCGAGACTTCACCATCAATGCGATGTACTACGACCCAGAAACGGGCCATGTCATCGATTACCACGGTGGCATCGCGGACGCGAAGAAAAAAGTCTTGCGCATGATTGGCGACCCCGCCATGCGCTACCGTGAAGACCCCGTGCGCATCATTCGGGCCGTGCGTTTTGCCGCTAAGTTGTCGGCCCTGGGCTTTAAGCTGGAAGCTAAAACTGCCGCTCCCTTGAAGCGAACGGCCAAGCTTTTGGCCGACGTACCCCAGAGCCGCTTGTTCGACGAGATGCTCAAGCTGTTGCAAACCGGTCATGCGCTGGCCAGTGTGGAGCAGCTCAAGTTGCAAGGCCTTGCCAAAGGTATTTACCCTTTGCTTGACATCGTGGTGGAGCGAGCAGACCAAGCGTTTGTGAAAACGGCGCTTCAAGACACCGATCGCCGGGTGGGCGAAGGCAAGCCGGTGGCGCCGAGCTTTTTGTTGGCGTGTGTCTTATGGTCGGACGTGCGCGAGGCATGGGCCGATCGGCGCGTCAAACAACCGCCGTTTCCTGCGTTGCAAGATGCGATAGATGAAGTGTTTGAGTCCCGTATTGGTGATGTGTCGGGACGTGGCAAGCTCGCCGCAGACATGCGCGAGATCTGGATGATGCAACCCCGTTTTGAAAAGCGGGTGGGCAGTGGGCCTTGGAGCCTGGTCGAGCAAGCACGTTTTCGTGCGGGTTTTGACTTCATGCGCTTGCGCGCCGATGTGGGCGAAGTTGATGAGGCGCTGGCTGACTGGTGGCAAGAGTTCAGCTTGGCAGATGACGCCACCCGTGAAGACTTGTTACAACAAGCGCGCCAAGAAAGCCAAAAGACGCCGCGCACCCCGCGCGTGCACACGGTGCGCCGAGCAGACAAGCCCGCGCAAGATCCGCGCTTTCGTGAAGATGACGTGGTCGCCCCCGCTGAAGCTGTTGACGCCGATGCTTCCCCCAAGAAGCGCCGTCGCCGTCGCCGCAAACCTACCGGTGGTTCTGACGGCGCTGTGACAGGCGAATAAGGGCCTGATCCATGCACGCTCCCCAAGTGCAAGCTTGTGTGGCTTTAGGGGCCAACTTGGGCGATGCCTTAGGAGCCGTGCGGCAAGCCTTGCGTGATTTAGACAATGCCGCCTTGGGCCGCGTTTTGCGCGTGTCGTCGTTTTATCGCACGGCCCCCCTCGAAGCGCACGGCCCACATTTCATCAATGCGGTGGCGCTGATACAGACGCAGCACTCACCGCTTGCTTTGCTGCACGCTTTGCAAGCCCTCGAGCACAAAGCGGGTCGAGAGCGCCCTTACACAAATGCTCCCCGAACACTGGACCTTGATTTGATTTTTTATGGTGATTGTGAGTTGTCGACGCCTGAGTTGACCTTGCCTCATCCTCGCTGGCAAGCACGTGCGTTTGTCTTGCTGCCTTTGTCTGAGGTCTGTCCGCAACGCGTCAGCGCTGACATGCTGGCGTGCGTTGCGCACCAAGACATTGAACGCCTATCGATCGCACCTTCTTGTAAGTAGGTCTTAAAGGTACAGATTCCTGGCTTGGCCTGAGAGTCGCTTTTGATGGTTTTGAAGGGGCGAGCACCGATTACACTTTCGCCTGTCATCAAAATGTCACATACGGTTTGGTCCTCAGGAGTACCCATGCTATTTGGAAAGTTGTTGCCCACAGAGGGCAATTTTTTTGAAATGTTCAACCAACACGCCGATCGCATCGTTGAGGCGGCCGTGGCTTTCTCCAATTTGGTTGCCAATTACAACGACCCTATCTTGCGGGACAAATACAACCAAGAGGTGGACAACGCCGAGCGTGCTGCTGATCGCGTGACGCATGACGTCAACCGTGCGATCCACAAGACCTTCATTACACCGATTGACCGTGAGCAAATCCACTCTCTCATCAACACCATGGACGATGTGGCAGATTTGATCCAAGACTCTGCCGAGACCATGGCGTTGTATGACGTGCGGCACATGACCGACGAGATCTCACGTCTGACCGATTTGAGCTTAAAGTGTTGCGAGCGCGTGCGCCATGCGGTCAAGTTGCTTGACAAAATCACCGACCCAGCGACGGCTGAGGCCGCTCTTAAGACCTGCGAAGAAATTGACAAGCTGGAGTCCGATGCCGATCGCGTGATGCGCAGCGCCATGAGTAAATTGTTCCGAGAAGAGTCTGATGTGCGAGAAGTCATCAAGCTCAAGGCCATCTACGAATTGCTGGAGACCATCACCGACAAGTGTGAGGATGTGGCCAATTTGATCGAGGGCATCGTCCTCGAAAATTCCTGAGCGCAGGGCTGACATGGAAACCGTACAAACCGCCTTCTGGGTGGTCGCCTTGTTGGTGGCCTTGGCTTTGGTCTTTGACTTCATGAACGGATTTCATGATGCAGCCAATTCGATTGCCACGGTGGTATCCACAGGAGTTTTAAAGCCGGGGCAGGCCATTTTGTTTGCTGCTTTTTTCAACTTTGTGGCAATTTTCATCTTCCACCTCAGTGTTGCTGCGACCGTGGGTAAAGGCATTGTGCAGCCGGGTGTTGTGGATACCCATGTGGTGTTTGGCGCCCTGTTGGGCGCTATCACCTGGAACATCATCACTTGGTACTACGGCATTCCCAGCAGTTCATCTCATGCGCTGATTGGTGGAATTTCGGGCGCCGTGATTGCCAAATCTGGTACCAGTGCGTTGATTGCGAGCGGTATCTTGAAAACTGTGGCGTTCATTTTTGTCTCGCCAGTCTTGGGCTTCTTGCTAGGTTCGCTGATGATGGTGGCGGTGGCTTGGATTTTTAGAAGTTTTCGCCCCTCGCGCGTGGACAAGTGGTTCCGCCGCTTGCAATTGATTTCGGCCGGTGCTTACAGCTTGGGTCATGGCGGCAACGATGCGCAAAAGACCATTGGCATCATTTGGATGTTGCTCATTGCGACAGGTTATGCGTCCACTGCTGACGCCTCTCCACCGACGTGGACCATCATTTGTTGCTACGCTGCGATTGGCTTTGGCACCATGTTTGGGGGGTGGCGTATTGTGAAAACCATGGGGCAAAAAATCACCAAACTCAAACCCGTGGGTGGTTTTTGTGCAGAAACAGGGGGCGCGATGACCTTGTTCTTGGCTACAGCCTTGGGCATTCCCGTATCCACGACCCACACCATCACGGGTGCTATCGTTGGTGTGGGTTCTACCCAGCGGGCCAGCGCGGTACGCTGGGGGGTGGCCGGCACGATTGTTTGGGCATGGATTTTGACCATCCCTGCCAGTGCGTTTGTGGCAGGGGTCGCTTACTGGGTCAGTTTCACGTTGTACTGAGTCATTGGGATATTTTTTGTGCTTCTTCGATCTGGTACTCAAAGTAGCGCTCAAAGCTAAAAACGATGCTCGACATGAGCACGGTTGCACCAATTAGCAGTGACACCACAATGGCTCCAATGGTGCCCCAGTGGGTTTGTCCAGCAGGATCTTGAGCCTGCGCCTGTGGGTTGAATTGGCTGTTCCAAACTTCAGGCGTCTTCAAGGCGTACACAATGGCATTGAGTGCACATGCCGCGATGGTGAATCCCAGCAAGGGGATGAGCCACCAACTGGCCATGTCATCCAAGCCGTTTTCTTGCACCCGTTCAATGCCATAAAGCCCCAACGCGGTCGGAATGGGCAGCAACCATCCGAGGGTGTCATTGAGGCCAAAAAGGTAAAAGCGGTGCAGTCCCAGCGGGCCACCCACAAAGGTGATCCAAGCTGCAATGGTTTTGTTTTTCATGACCCAAGTGTAGACGGCTATAATGGAGAGCTTTTCAGCGTGTCGCAGGCCGGGTGGCCTTAGCGCGTGTCTCAAACGTTGAAAACACCCACCCACCCGAAGGATTCATCATGGTCGTCATTCGACTCTCCCGCGGCGGCTCTAAAGCCCGTCCGTTTTTCAACATAGTTGTGGCAGACAAGCGCGTTCGTCGCGATGGTCGTTTCATCGAGCGCATCGGTTTTTACAACCCGATTGCCAAAGGCGGCGAAGAAGGCCTGCGCATTGCGCAAGACCGACTGACCCACTGGACTGGCGTGGGCGCTCAGTGCTCGCCCACCGTCGAGCGTTTGATCAAGCAAGCTGCCAAAACAGCCGCTTAATCAGACTCCAAGCATGGCGCTGACCTTGGGCTTGGAGCCTGCAGATTTGCCTGCAGACGCCATTGAAGTCGGGCGAATTGCCGATGCTTGGGGCATCAAGGGCTGGTTCAAAGTCCTGCCCTACAGCGCTTCTCCGGAAGCGCTTTTTTCTTCCAAACGTTGGTTTTTATTGCCTGCCGAAAAAGGTGCCAAGACCTTTTCAGGCACGCTACTGATGAAAATCATCGAGGCCAAAGAGCATTCCGACACGGTGGTGGCCAGTGCTCAAACGGTCCAAGATCGAACCGCCGCTGAGGCACTCAAAGGCGCGCGCATTTTTGTTGCTCGCTCGAGTTTCCCTACGCCTGAAGCTGACGAGTATTACTGGGTTGACTTGATTGGGTTGGATGTTGTCAACCGTGAAGGCATTGCCTTGGGGCAAGTCAAAGAGTTGTTGCATACCGGCCCACAAACCGTGCTGGTGTTGAGCTACACCGAGGCCGATGCAGTCAAAGAACGCATGATCCCATTTGTGGGTGTGTACATCGATGCGGTGGACTTGGCCGCACGCCGCATCACGGCTGACTGGCAACCCGATTACTGATGCGTTTGACTGAGGTCATTTGTGCGTTTTGACGTCATCACGTTATTTCCGGAATTGTTTGAGCCGTTTTTAAAAAGCGGAGTGACACGGCGTGCCTACGAGTCTGGCGCAGTGAGTGTGCGGCTGTGGAATCCACGCGACTATGCGCAGGGCAATTACCGCCGCGTTGATGACCGTCCCTTCGGTGGGGGACCTGGCATGGTGATGATGGCCGAGCCCTTACAGGCCTGTTTGAATGCCATTCGTGGTGACCGCTCACAAAGTCGTGAGGTCGCACCATTGGTGTTGTTCTCACCCACCGGGCAGGTCATCAACCACGCCTTGGTCCAGCGGTGGTCTGACAGCGCTGGCGCGGTGTTGCTGTGTGGGCGCTATGAGGGCATTGACCAGCGGTTCATCGACACACATGTCGATCTGCAAATCAGCTTAGGTGACTTTGTGCTCTCAGGTGGTGAAGTCGCCGCCATGGCTTTGCTGGATGCCGTGGCACGCCTGCAACCTGGCGTTCTCAATGACGAAGGTAGCCATCAACTGGACAGTTTTAACCCTGCGTTGGATGGTTTGTTGGATTGCCCGCACTACACACGACCGGAGGTTTGGCAGGGGCAAGGAGTCCCGAGCGAGTTGCTGTCGGGCCATCATGTGCACATTGAGCGTTGGCGGCGCGATCAGCGCTTGTTGTTGACCGCGCGGTTACGCCCTGCGTTGATTGAGGCCGCGCGCACTGCCCAGGTGCTTGATGCTGCTGACGAGGCTATCTTGGCGGCTCAAAAATCGCTATAATGGTGGGCTTTTCGATCCTCTGATCGGCCGCTTCAAGCCACCGTGCTGAAGCCTTTTGTGTAGCGCGATCAAGATCTTTAGAGGAAAACATGAACCTGATCCAAACCCTAGAGGCAGAAGAAATTGCTCGCCTCGGTAAAACCATTCCAGAATTTGCACCTGGCGACACAGTCATTGTGAGCGTTAACGTCGTTGAGGGTACTCGCAAACGTGTTCAGGCCTACGAAGGTGTGGTGATTGCCAAGCGCAACCGCGGCCTCAACAGCGGCTTCACTGTGCGCAAGATCTCCAGTGGCGAAGGCGTGGAGCGTACATTCCAAACCTACAGCCCCTTGATTGCCAGCATCGAAGTCAAGCGTCGTGGCGATGTGCGTCGTGCCAAGTTGTACTACTTGCGTGACCGCAGCGGTAAGTCGGCACGTATCAAAGAAAAATTGGTCAGTAAATCGGCCGCAGCTTCCAAAGCCGCAGCCGCTGCACAGTAAGCAGGCTCAACCCCTTCGCTGTCTGCGACCCACGAAGCCACCCCAAGTGCCAAGCTTGCGGTGGCTTTTTCCATGTCCAAACCCATCTCGTTCGACCCCTTACAAGTTCCGGTGATTCGGGTCGATCACCACCTCTCGCCGGTTCCGGCGCAGCAACTCACAGCGCATGCCTTGGCCCAGAGATTTGCCAGCCCTCCACCATGGGAGCCTGAGTTGGTGAGAGAGCGCCCCTTCATGGCGCGTGAACCCGCGCCAGCGGCCGTGTTGGTAGGGCTTGTCATGCGCGATGAGCCCATGGTGCTGCTGACCCAACGCACGGCGCATTTGTCAACGCATTCCGGTCAAATTGCTTTCGCTGGTGGCAAGTCAGACCCCGAGGATGTGGATGCTGCTGCGACCGCTTTGCGGGAAGCGCACGAGGAGGTGGGGCTAGAGACTCAGCACGTCCAAGTGTTGGGTCAATTGCCGATTTACATCACGGGGTCTGCTTTTCATGTCACACCCGTCGTGGCTTTGATCTCCCCTGACATGACACTGCAACCTAATCCCTTTGAGGTCGCCCAAACGTTTGAAGTGCCTCTTTCATTTTTGATGAACCCAGCCAACCATCGTTGGCACCGCGTTGAACATGAGGGCGTGAGTCGTGAATGGCTCTCTATGCCTTACCAAGAAGGCGAACATCTGCGCTTTATTTGGGGCGCTACAGCGGGTATGTTGCGTAATTTGTACCGTTTTTTGCAGGCTTGACGCTTGAGCTTGTTGGGCCCGCTATCATCGAGCCATGAGTTTTTTGGCCCTGCTCTTTGCCTTATTGATTGAACAAGCCCGCCCCTTGTCGTCCAACAACGGCTTGCGCCGCTTGCTGCGCATCTGGATCTCTTGGACCAGTCGCACCTTAGACGCGGGACACCCTCAATTGGCTTGGACCACTTGGTCTTTGGCCGTCGGTGTCCCAACCCTGGTGACTTTGGTGGTTCATTGGCTGCTCATGTATTTTTTAGGCTGGCCTGTGGCCATGGTGTGGAGTGTGTGCGTGCTCTACGCCTCTTTAGGATTTCGTCAATTCAGCCACCACTTCACAGACATTCGCGACGCGCTGGATGCTGGTGACGAACGGCTTGCGCGTGAGTTGCTTGCTCAATGGCAGCATGTGTCGGTGGGAAGTTTGCCGCGCAGCGAACTGCTGCGTCACGTGATTGAGCACTCTGTGCTGTCAGCGCATCGCCACGTTTTTGGCGTGTTGGCTTGGTTTTCCGTTCTAGCAGCTCTCGGCCTAGGACCCGCAGGTGCTGTGTTTTACCGCATGAGCGCTTGGGTGTCTCGCGCCTGGCAAACCTCCTCGCAGACCCAAAGCGGTTGGGTCAGTGAGCCCTTGCAAGCGGCCGCGCACATGGCCTGGTACCGTGTGGACTGGGTGCCCGCACGCGTGACTGCTTTGGCGTTTGCGGTGGTGGGCAATTTTGAGGAAGCCATTGATTGTTGGCGCACCCATGCACAACGCTGTCCCGATGACAACAATGGTGTGGTGTTGTCGGCGACAGCAGGAGCCTTGAATGTGCGCTTAGGAGGGGAGGCTTTGAATGCCCAATCTAGCCCTGAGCACGCGTTACTCAGTGACGAATCCTTGGGCACGCAAGGCAGTGAAAGCACACCCGGTCGCGCCCCTGAGCTGGCGCATCTGTCAAGTGTGGTGGGACTGGTGTGGCGCAGCGTGGTGTTGTGGATGGTACTGTTGGCTTTGCTGACCCTGGCCCGCTTACTGGGTTAGCCAGACACCGCGCTCAATAGTGCGCAGGTTGCGTCAGTTCTGCAAACAACAAACCATACAAGCGGTAACGCGAGGCGTGGATGCTGCCAAGGTTGACCGCATCACGAACGCCGCAACTGGGTTCGTGCAAATGTGTGCAGTTGTAGAACTTGCAATGCGCCACGTGGGGTTTGAAGTCTGGCATGTAAGCGGCCAGTTGCATGGCATCAATGTGGTGCAGTCCAAACTCTTGGAATCCAGGCGAATCAATCAAGCCCGTGTGTCGATCCCTGTCCACCCAGTGCCAGGTGGTTGCGGTGGTGGTGTGTTTGCCCGAATTGAGCGCGTGTGAAATTTCACCGGTCGCGACCTTGGCGTCAGGAATCAAGGCATTGACCAAGGTGCTCTTGCCCGTGCCAGAGGGCCCCAGGACCAAGGTGGTTTTGTGATCAAGCAGCTGTGGTAATTCACTCAAATCCCCCAGCTTGAGCGACAAAGACAACACCCGATAGCCCATGGTCATGTAGGGCGCCAGGCGCGCCAGGGCGTGCTCAAACAAAGGGGTCAAGTCCCGCTTATTCAATGCAATCACGGGCTGAATGTGCTCGGCCTCTGCAGCGATCAAGGCCCGCGCGAGCTGCATTTCTGAGAACTCGGGCTCAGCGGCGAGCAAAATCAAGACTTGGTCCAAATTGGCTGCAAAAGACTTGGTGCGCATTTCATCTTGTCGGTAAAACAAGTTGTGGCGTGGTTGAACCTTTTCAATCGTGCCTTCATCCTGGCTGGCCAACCACTGCACAAGGTCGCCCACCACCACCTGACTTTTTTTGCCTCGAGGGTGGCAGATGCGTCGCTGTCCATCGGGCGTCTCCACGACACAGTGTCGGCCATGGGTGGCGATCACCAAGCCGCTGAGCGTCATGCGGTGATCCGCGCCATGCGTTGCGCTGCAGGGGGATGCGAGTAATAAAAAGCCACAAACCAGGGGTCAGGGGTGAGGGTGGCTGCGTTGTCTTGGTAGAGCTTGAGCAGCGCACTGCACAACGCCGAGGCGTTGCTGTTGGACACGGCATAGGCATCGGCCTCAAACTCAAAGCGGCGTGAGCGTCTTGCCGACAAAGGTGATACAAAGAACGTCACCAGTGGCAGGGTCAACATGAACAAAAGAAGCGCCAAGGCGCTGTTGCTGCCATTCAAATTGGGCGATACACCTAGGCCGGTATAAAACCAAACTTGCTGCGATAGCCAGCCAAGTAAGGCCAACCCAACCAGGCTGACTGCAAAGCTGGTGAGCATCATCTTCAAAATATGACGGTGTTTGAAATGTCCCAGCTCGTGAGCCAGCACGGCTTCCATCTCATCCCCACTGAGCTGCGCGAGCAAGGTGTCAAAAAACACCACCCGCTTGGCCGAGCCCAAGCCCGTGAAAAACGCATTCGAGTGAGCCGAGCGGCGACTGCCGTCCATGACAAAAAAACCCTTGGCTTTAAAACCTGAGCGCTTCATCAAAGCCGTTACACGTTCTTTCAGCGTGGCGTCTTCCAAGGGAGTGAACTTGTTGAACAAGGGCATGATCACATTGGGTGCAATCCACATCACCAGCAACTGGTAGGCCACCAGTGCCGCCCAGGCAAACAACCACCATGCATCACCACCGGTGTCCATCAACCAAAGCACCAAAGCCAAGATGGGCAGCCCTAGGACCAATCCCACCAGCAAGCCCTTGAGCAGGTCGCTGACCCATAAAGCTGGCGTGGTGTGGTTGAAGCCAAACCTCTGTTCTATGCCAAAAGTTTGGTACAAGGTCAGGGGCAGGCCAATGACGCCACCAATCAAGGCAAAACTCACCACCAATAGCAGTTGCTGGGCCAGGCCTGCACCTAACCAATCTAGCGTCACTTGGTTGAGTGCATCCAAGCCGCCGAGCAAGGTCCACCCCATGATGAGCACTGCATCCAGGCCCATGTCAATCAGCCCCACGCGAGCTTTGGCCAGCGTGTAGTCGGCCGCTTTTTGGTGGGCTTCTAAAGAAATGGTGCTGGCAAATGCGGGGGGGACGGCCAAGCGGTGTTGTGCCACATGACGCACTTGGCGCCCGCTGAGCCAGAGTTTGGTGAGTAGGTTGGCGAGCAGCACCACAGCCAGTGCAGCGGTCATCGAAAGGGAAGGGTTCATCATGGTGGGGGAGTTTAGATGAACCGCTTGGGCTCGATGGGCGACAATGCCAACCCATGTCTGATGCTGTTTCACCCACCCCCGTGCCAAGCTTGGCGAAATCTGATCTGAATTTGGTCTGGCTGGACTGCGAAATGAGTGGTCTCGATCCTGAACGAGAGCGCTTGCTTGAAATTGCCGTCATTGTGACGGGACCTGACCTCACCCCGCGAATTGAAGGCCCGGTGTTGGTCATCCATCAAAGCGACGAGCTGTTGGGCAAAATGGACGCTTGGAACAAAGGCACCCACAAAAAAAGTGGCTTGATTGACAAAGTCAAAGCGTCCACCTTGACCGAAGAGCAAGCCCAAGAGCAACTCATGGCCTTTTTGAAGCCCTATGTCTCTAAAGGCGTCTCGCCCATGTGTGGCAACACCATCGGTCAAGATCGCCGCTTTTTGAACAAGTACATGCCCAAGTTCGAAGCATGGTTTCACTACCGCAATCTGGATGTGAGCACCTTGAAGGAACTCTCGCGTCGATGGAAACCTGAAGTTTTTAACGCCTTCAAAAAGGCGCAAAAGCACACGGCTTTGGCCGATGTGCATGAGTCCATCGATGAGCTGATGCATTACCGTGAGCACTTTTTGAAACTTTAATTCGGGTTTCCCCGGATCTGTGCCATAATTCAGCCAGCTGCACACGGTGATGTGCACGCTTTATCGCACATCTACCTCACACACAAGGGCTCACACAGTGAGCCGCCCGCGCCGAGCACGGCGTAGAACTTCGTTTGATGGTTGATGTTGTTCAACCCTCGACGGAGCCGCCGCATCAATGCGAGCGGACGTGAAAATGACCGACTCTTTTGAGCTGGGCACTGCTGTGCCAGCTGAACTTTCTATGTCTTCTGATGAATTGGGCTTTTCGCCCGAAACGCCAGTGGTGGCCGAAGCGGCTGCGCCTGCAGCACCCAATGGCTTTGAGCTCTTGGGCCTCGCGCCTGAGTTGATTGCCGCCGTAGGGGATTTGGGATACACCCAGCCCACCACGGTGCAATCCAAAACCATACCCTTGGCGATGAACGACGGCGCTGCTGGCAAGTTCAATGACTTGATGGTCTCGAGCCAAACCGGGAGTGGCAAGACGGCTGCTTTCTTGCTGCCCGTGCTCAACACCTTGATTGCTCAAATGCATGCCCAAGACGCGCAAGAAACCGCCGAATGGGAAGCGGTGGTGGCACAAGCTGCGGCCAAAGGCGAGCCTGCGCCCAAGCGTGCGCGCCGCAAAGACCCCACCAATCCACGCAACTTCAAAGCCCCAACCCCTGGCGCTTTGATTGTGTGCCCGACTCGCGAGTTGGCCCAGCAAGTGGCGCACGATGCCATCGGCTTGGTCACCCACTGCCGTGGATTGCGTGTGGCCAACGTGGTGGGCGGCATGCCCTACCAGTTACAAATTGCCAAATTGCAAAACGCCAATTTGGTGGTCGCTACACCCGGACGCTTGCTTGATTTGCAGCGATCGATGCAAATCAAGCTCGACCAGGTGCAATTCTTGGTCGTTGACGAAGCCGACCGTATGTTGGATCTGGGCTTCTCCGACGATTTGGCCGAAATCAACCAACTCACCATCCAGCGTCGCCAGACCATGATGTTCAGCGCCACCTTTGCACCACGCATCCAACAATTGGCTACACGTGTGATGCGTGAACCCCAGCGTGTGCAAATTGACTCGCCTCAAGAGAAGCACAACAACATTCGTCAAGTCTTGCACTGGGCAGACAACGCAGCGCACAAGCGCCGCCTGTTGGATCACCTCTTGCGTGACACAACGATTGACCAAGCCATTGTGTTTGCCAGCACCCAAATCGAGTGCGACGGTCTGGCCAATGACTTGCAGCAAGACGGCTTTGACGCTGTGGCCTTGCACGGCGCCCTGAGCCAGGGCCTGCGCAACCGCCGCCTGATGGCTTTGC
>CAIVLE010000014.1 GCA_903906635.1 uncultured Burkholderiales bacterium
GAGTTGCGTGATGCCGGCCTACAACGAGGGTGAAAACTTGGGCACTTTGGTGCCGCAGGTGCTCTCAGCGCTGCAAGGGCTGAGCTCTCAGGTGGAGGTGGTGCTCATCAACGACGGCAGCCGCGACCACACCGCGCAGGTGATTCAAGCCCTGTGTGCGGCCCACCCTCAGGTCGTGGGCATCAACCTGTCACGCAACTTTGGCAAGGAAGCCGCGTTGATGGCTGGCGTGGATGCCGCACGCGGTGAGGTGGTGGTGCTGATGGACTCCGACGGCCAGCACCCGGTGTCGCTGGTGTCGGACATGTTGCAGCGCTGGCGCGAAGGCTCGGACGTGGTGTACGCCATACGCCGCACGCGCGATGACCAATCGGCCTTGCACGCAGGGCTAACGGACATGTTCTACAAGCTCATCAACATGGGCAACCGGGTGAAGATTCCACCTCATGCCGGGGACTTTCGCTTGATGGACCGCCAGGTGGTGGACGCGCTCAAAGCGCTGCCTGAGCGCAACCGTTTCATGAAAGGCTTGTACGCCTGGGTGGGCTTTGCCAGCACGGCGATTGACTACGAGCCGCTGCCACGCGTTGCGGGCGAAAGCAGTTTTGGCTTGCGGGGCTCGTTTGCGCTGGCCCTGACCGGGGTGCTGGCGTTTTCAATTGCCCCCCTGCGCGCATTGACTCTGGTGGGCTTGCTCCTGGCGACCCTGGCCATGGGCTATGGCGCCTGGGTGGTGGCGGAATACTTTTTCTGGGGCATCAATGTGCCCGGCTATGCCACCTTGGTGGTGGGACTGATGTTTTTCAGCGGCATCCAACTGCTGTCCATTGGCGTGCTGGCCGAGTACGTGGGTCGCATCTACGAAGAGGTCAAGCAACGCCCGATGTACTTGGTGCAACAACGCTGGGGCGCAGGCTTGGCATTGACCTCGCCCAAAACAGTTGTCCCGCCCGATCTGCCGGTCGACGAAGAAGTGGCGGTGTAACCCCCTTATGAGCAACTGGCGCACGGGCTTGTGGTTTGTGCTGGTGGGCGCCGGCGCGGCCTTCACACACTTGGCCGTGTTCACTCTGGCCGAACCCCATCTGTGGCCTGAAATGGCCAATGCCGTGGGCTTTGTGGTGGCCTTCGGCGTGAGCTTTGCCGGTCACCGCTGGTTGAGTTTTCAAGATGCAGGCACCTCGCTGTGGCAAAGTTTTCGCCGTTTTAGCGTCACCGCACTGGCAGGCTTTGCGGCCAATGAACTGATCTTTGTGGTGTTGCTGCGCGGCTTGGGGCTGCCGTCGTTTTTAGCGCTGTTCTTGGCGCTGGTCCTGGCATCGGCCCAAACCTTTGTGCTCAGCCGCTTGTGGGCTTTTCGTCGCGGCACTTGATGCGCCTGCCGTGCTGCGGTACAGCGACCACACCTGCCCCCCCAATACCAAGTCAAAGCCAGCGTGACTTTGTAAATTCAAATGGGCCGAGCCGTTGGGTGCGAGCACCCAGGCCCCCTCTTGCTGCTGCAAAGTCTCCAAGCGACTCAGAGGCTGCAGCACGCGCGCGGCTTGGGCATCAAAGTTTGCGCCTTCAAACAACTCACGCCGCCAGTTGTCACCGGCCGTGCGACGCAAGGTGTCCCAGTCTTGCAGCACTTCGACAGGGTGCTGGAGTTGCGCGTAAAACGGCAAGTCATACGGATAGTCGTCCAACACCGCCACCACATCGGTTGACGCGATGAGGCAACCCAGCGCTGCGGCGACATCGGCGCTGCTGCGCTTGTGGGTATAGCGAGCGGCCACGAAGTTGGCCCCCAGGGCCACAGCCAGCGCCAGCGCTACCAGCACAGCAAAAACACGCCGCCCCCATGCACGTCTGGCCCAATGCTGCTGCCACCAGACTGCCGCCAACACCGCCAACGGTGGGATCACCGGTAAGGCATACCCAATCAATTTGGAGTTGGGGATGGAGAAAAACACCAAGATGGCCAGCACCCAGATCCAGCACAACGAAATCCAAGGGCCTTGGGTCAAAGCCCCGGGGCTCAGCGCTTGCCCAGAAGGTGTGCTCAAGAGCTTCGCCTGGGGGTGCAACTTGTCGCGCGCATACGCTTGCAGGCGCTGCCAACCATCAGCCCCTGCAAAGAACACCCAAGGGAACAACAACACCACCACCGCCACGCCATAAAACCACCAGGGGTGAGCATTGTTGAACGTGGTGGCGGTGTAACGGCCAAATTGGTGGGTGCCAAACATGTAAGCCAGCATGTCAGGGTGCGCCTGCGCGGCCAACACAAACCAAGGCAGCGCCACAGCCACAAACAACAACACACCACTGACCCAGGGCAACGCCCAAACTTTGCGCCACTGCCAGGTCCACACCACCCACAAGGTCAGCACAAAGCCGGGCAGCAGCAAGCCAATCAAGCCCTTGCTCAACACACCCAACGCACACGCGACAAACCCTGCACGCGCCCAAGCGGCATGCACGCCCTCAGGATGCAACAAGGCGCGGGCAAAACACCAAATGGCCACGCCCATCCAAGTCGCCACCATCATGTCGTGGTTGACATACTGACCGCCCACCAAAAAGGCCAAGCTGCTGCCCAACATCCAGGCCGCTCGACGAGCGGTGACGGCATTTGCGAAGTGGCGCACACAGTGCCACATCAAGCCCCACATCAGACAGGCATGCAGGGCCACCACCGAGCGCGCCGCCCAAGGCGTTGCGCCAAACACCTGCATCGACATGGCCTCGAGCCAATAAAGCAAGGGGGGCTTGTGGAAAAAGGGCACGCCGTCCAAACGTGGCGTCAACCAGTCACCGCTCACCCACATCCAGCGACCCACGTCTGCGTAACGCCCCTCGTCAGGCAACGCCAAGGGGCGCAAGGCCGCCAAGATCAACAACAAAGCGGGCAATAGCCATAAAGCCCAGCGAGCGGCTAGCGAACGTTTGGGCGCGGGCTCACCCGGTGTAACTGTGGGATCCATGGCGTGATTCAAGTTCGTTTCCAAGGTTCGCTGCCGCGCACCAAGCGCACGCCCGCATCGCGCAGGTCTTGCACAAAGTCGTGGCTGGCCAAATACGCAAATTCGCGGGCACGGGCAGGGCCAATCTCGTCATCGGCTGCAGCCGACGAGGCCGGATGGCACATGATGAGCGCAGCTTGATCGGCCACTGGCACATCCAGCAACCAGCGCTGCATGCGCTGGCGGTAATCGTTGAGGTTACCGTCAAAGCCATACGCGCCCAATAAAGGTGCCACGCAAGGCCAATCGTGTTGTTGCGCCCAAGCCTGCAAAGCATGCGCGCCCATGGCGGTGATGACTTGCGCTTTCAAACCCACCTGCGCGACACGCGAGACACGTAACCAAGGCCTGGGTTGTTGAGCGCCATAGCGTCGCAACAACACGTCACACAACGCCTCACGCAAACCAGCAAATTGCTGCACATGCTGGTGACCGTCCACATGGTCAGGCGGGGCATGCCAATGCATCTCAAAGGCATCGAACTGGCGTTGTATTGCATCGCGCACATCGGCACCCCGAAAGCCGCCAGACCACGAGCGCCACATCACCCCACCCAAGCTGCGGCCAAAGCCCGCATGCTGCGCAAAGGTGCTGGTCCAGTCCAAATGCAATCCCACATCGACGCGCTCACGCACCTCCCGCAAAGCCGGCGCGTCTTGGCCCCATCGCGGCGACAAGGCCATGACACTGGTGGCGCTCAGGCGCCCCAACACACTCAGTGCCACGATGCCCTGGGACGTGGGGGCGTTGACCGCATAGTCATCAGCGCACACCACCACGGATTTGATCCAGGCCGATGCCGTCATGCCTCCCCCCCCCAGTAATTGGCTTGGGCATAGCGGTCTTTGATGAAGTCAATCCACAAACGCAAACGCAAGGGCAAGTGTTTGCGCTGCGAGAACACGGCGTAAATGCCATTGGCCGGGGCCGCAAATGCGTCCAAAACGGACACCAACTGCCCACTGCTGATTTGCGCCGCCACCTCCCAAGTGCTGCGCCAAGCGATGCCGTGTCCACCCAAGCACCAGTCGTGCAGCACCTGGCCATCCGAGCAGTCCATACGCCCTGCTGGGCGGAGATGGATGACCTCGTGCGCGCCCGCTGCCGTGGGCACACGAAACGCCCAGCCTTTGGTTTGTGAGGCGTCACTCGACAGCGTCAAGCACCGCAAACGCATCAAGTCGTTGGGGGTTTGGGGTGTGCCATGGCGTTTTAAAAATTCAGGGGTGGCCACGCACAAGCGACGGTTATCGGCCAAGCGCACGCTGACCAAAGAAGAGTCTGGCAAATCGCCCACGCGCACCGCGCAGTCCAAGCCCTCGGCGGCTAAATCCACCACCCGGTCGCTCAGGTTGAGCGACACCGTGACCTCTGGATGGGCGCTGCAAAACTGGGGCACCAGCGGGGCCACATGGCGTCTGCCAAATCCTGCCGGGGCGGTGATACGCAGGTGTCCACTGGCTTGGAGACCCCCGGCGCTCACGCTGGCCTCGGCATTGGCCACATCGGCCAACAGGCGTTGGCAGTCTTCCAGAAAAGCCGTGCCCTCGTGGGTGAGAGAAATGCGACGGGTGGTACGGACCAACAACTTGACGCCCAAATGCGACTCGAGCCCGTCCAGCCGCCGTCCGATGATGGCAGGGGCTACGCCCTCGGCGTGCGCTGCCGCGGTCAGACTGCCCTTTTGCGCCACCGACACAAAGGACTCAAAGGCTTTGAGTTTGTCCATGTCACGGATTATCCACGGGGGTGCCTCACCTAAACTTGGCACATGCAACACACTCCTATGGCCCGCTCAAACTCCTGGATGGCCCGCATCGGTGCCCCACTCGAACATCTATTTCCGGCATGGTTTGCGCTGGTGATGGGCTGGACTGGGCTGGCGCAAGCGTGGCTGCGTGGGCGCGACTTGTTGGGCGACATGGCGTTGGGGCTGGCCTGGGTGGCCGGTGGTTTTGCGGTGCTGATTTTTTGCCTGTTGTGCTTGGCCAGTGTATGGCGCTTGAAACGGCACCTGCACGCGGTGATCAAAGACTTGCAGCACCCGATTCGTCATGCCTTCATGGCCACCTTCCCGGTGTCGGTGATTTTGTTGGCCGCCTTGGCCGCGGCCTTGTTTCAAGACACCAACGCCACCTTCGAATGGGCATTGGCTTGGTTTTGGTGTGCTGGCTCGCTGTTGGAGTTTGTGGCTACCGTGTGGGTCATCAGCCGGTGGCTGCGACCACACGCACAAGGTGGCCTGCAATGGCCCGCCCTCACGCCAGCGCTTTTCATTCCGGTGGTAGGCAATGTGCTCGCACCCTTGGGCGGTGTGCCGTTGGGGTTTGAGTCTTGGGCCACGGCCCAGTTTGGCATTGGGTTGTTGTTGTGGCCGATTTTGCAAACCCTGCTGTTCGTGCGCTGGGCACAGGTGGGGCCCTTGCCTGCCAAACTCAGCCCCACCTTGTTCATCAGCGTGGCGCCGCCCTCGGCGGTAGGTTTGAGTTTGCTGCAACTCCAAGCGCCAGTCTTGGTGGTTTGGGCCGTGTGGGGCATGGCCTTGTTCTTTCTGGCTTTAACCTTGACTCAGCTCGGGCCCATGCGCGCTCAACCGTTTGGCATGTCGTTTTGGGGCATGAGTTTTCCCTTAGCCGCCTTCAGTGCCTTGACGCTGCGCTTGGCCAACACCCCCGCAGGTGCTTGGCTGCAGTTGCCCGCCCTGGGCTTGCTGGCGCTGACGTCGTTGGTGATTTTGGGCTTGACCCTGGGCACTTGGCGCGGCCTGCGCCATGGCAGTTTGCTGGTGGCAGACGCCTGATTACTGATGTATTTGTCAAGACTACCTCACACACTGCACGTGCAATAAGTGCCGCGCGATCCCCTAAGATCAGGTTTGATGCGCTTGATCCAAAATTTCCCCTTTGATTTATTTTGAGAGAACGACCCATGAGCCAACACGCCACCCCACGCACACAGGTGCACAGCTTGCACGTTGCCAGCAACTTGCACCAGTTCATCAACAGCCAAGTCCTGCCTGGCACGGGCGTGAACGTCGAGAGTTTTTGGCGCGGGTTTGACGCCATCGTGCAAGACCTGGCCCCCAAGAACATCGCTTTGCTGGCCGAACGTGACCGCCTACAAACCGAGCTCGATGCCTGGCACAGCAAGCACCCCGGCCCCATCAAAAACATGAAGGCCTACCGCGCCTTTCTAGAAAAAATTGGCTACCTGGTGCCCGTGCCTGCCAAAGTCAAAGCCACCACAAAAAACGTGGACGCCGAACTGGCCTTGCAAGCCGGCCCCCAGTTGGTGGTGCCCGTGCTGAACGCGCGCTACGCTCTGAACGCGGCCAACGCGCGTTGGGGCTCTCTGTACGATGCCCTGTATGGCACTGACGCCATCTCTGAGGCCAACGGCGCAGAAAAAGGCAAGGGCTATAACCCCGTGCGTGGCGCCAAAGTCATTGAGTACGCACGCCATGTGTTGGACCGCACCGCGCCCTTGAAGAGTGGCTCGCACATCGACTCCAGCGGCTACGCTGTGGTGAATGGCACGTTGGTGGTGTCACTGAAAAACGGCAAGACCACTTCGCTGGCCAAAGCTGCGCAATTGGTCGGCTACCAAGGTGATGCTGCGGCACCGTCTTCTGTGCTGTTGCAGCACAACGGCTTGCACCTGGACTTGCAAATCAACCGCAATACCGCCATCGGCGCGAGCGACGCCGCAGGCGTGAGCGACTTGGTGGTGGAAGCCGCTTTGTCCACCATCCTCGATCTAGAAGACTCAGTGGCGGTAGTGGACGCGCACGACAAAGTCCTGGCCTACAGCAACTGGTTGGGCATTGTCAAAGGCACGCTGACCGAAGCCGTGGAGAAAAACGGCAAAACCTTCACCCGTGGTCTCAATGCCGACCGCGTCTACAAAGGCCTCAAGGGCGAACCCGTCACGCTTCATGGCCGCTCGCTGCTGTTCTTGCGCAACGTGGGTCACCTGATGACCAATCCCGCCATTCTCTACACCGGTCAAGACGGTCAAGTGCACGAGATTCCCGAGGGCATCTTGGACGCTGTGGTCACCACCGCCATCGCGTTACATGACCTGCAAGGCCACGGTGCCAAGGGCATTCGCAACTCGCGCACCGGCTCGGTCTATATCGTCAAACCCAAAATGCACGGCCCCGCAGAAGTGGCCTTTGCTGCCGAACTATTTGGTCGCGTGGAAAAGGTCTTGGGCTTGGCCGACAGCACCGTCAAGCTGGGCATCATGGACGAAGAGCGTCGCACCAGCGTCAACCTGAAAGCCTGTATCGCTGCTGCGGCCAGTCGCGTGGCTTTCATCAACACCGGCTTTTTGGATCGCACCGGCGACGAGATGCACACCGCCATGTTGGCCGGCCCCATGCTTCGTAAGGGCGACATGAAGACCACCCCGTGGATTCAGGCCTATGAGAAGAACAACGTGCTGGTGGGCTTGTCATGCGGCTTGCGCGGCAAGGCACAAATCGGCAAAGGCATGTGGGCCATGCCCGACTTGATGGCCGCCATGCTGCAACAAAAAATTGCCCACCCCAAAGCTGGTGCCAACACCGCTTGGGTGCCCAGCCCCACCGCAGCCGTGCTGCATGCCATGCACTACCACCAAGTCAAGGTCAGCGATGTGCAAAAAGAGATGGAAAAGATCGACGCCGACGCTCAACGCGACTCCTTGCTCAACGACTTGCTGCAAGTACCCGTGGTGGCCAAGCCCAAGTGGAAAGACGCCGAGAAACAAGAAGAGCTCGACAACAACGCCCAAGGCATCTTGGGCTATGTGGTGCGCTGGATTGACCAAGGCGTGGGCTGCTCCAAAGTGCCCGACATCCACAACGTGGGCCTGATGGAAGACCGCGCCACGTTGCGCATCTCCAGCCAGCACATGGCCAACTGGTTGCACCACGGCGTGGTGACCAAGGCCCAAGTGAACGCCACCTTCAAGCGCATGGCCAAGGTGGTGGACAAACAAAACAAAGGCGACCCGCTGTACAAAAATATGGCTGGCAACTTTGCCACCTCTGCGGCTTACCAAGCTGCCGTGGACTTGGTGTTCAAAGGCAAAGAACAACCCAGTGGCTACACCGAACCCTTGCTGCATGCTTGGCGTTTGAAGGTGAAGGCAGGGACCGCTTAACGGCAGCTGCACCACGGCACCCAACAAACGGCACCTGCGGGTGCCGTTTGTTTTGGGTCAAGTCACTATGATTGAGCTCTAACTCCTGAAGGAACACACATGTCCAACTCATACGCCCAAACACTGGTGCGCTTTGCACTGCGCACCCTCGCCGGATTGGTGTTGACCGTGGTGGTACTGGCTGGGCTGTATCTGCTGTTCACCTACCACTTCACCTACTCGCGTGGCGAGAGCGTGGGCTATGTGCAAAAGCTCTCGTACAAGGGGTGGATCTGTAAAACTTGGGAGGGCGAGCAAGTACGTGCCCTGGCCACCATGCCAGCCATTCCAGAAAAGTTTGCCTTCACCGTGCGTGACAACCCAGTGGCGGACCAAATCAACAGCCACATTGGCCAAAAGGTGGTCATGGAGTACGAACAGCACAAGGGCCTGCCCGAGTGCATGGGTGAAACCCAATACTTTGTGGTGGCTGTGCGCCCTGCTCCCGGTGAGTGAGCGCTCTCTTTAGAACCTGCTTGGATCAAGATCTGGGCGGGATGGGGTAGACCAGTTGCTGCAAGTGGCGCACGCCCTTGTTGACTTGCACCCACCATTTGGAAAACGAGTCGCAGGGCTTGTCGAGATCACGAAACAACCTCGGCGCAGCGCGCTTGTGCCAAGTCACGGATGGCATCTCAGGCAGACGCAAGTGCGCCACCGTGTGCACCGCTTGCGCCTGTGCCAACACAGCCTCAAGCGTTGACTCGCTACCCCACCAGCGGTGCGCTGAGAGCGCGGCCATGCGCTCACCCACGAACTGCCAGCGTCGCTCGTCCCACGGGTGCGCCTGTGTGTGCTCAGCGCACAAGGCAGCCACCACCACCACATCGGGGGGCAGATCGGCGGGCACATCGGCCAGCGCCCAAGGGTGAACCCACCACACCTGACGCCCCACCACCACCTCGGCCTGTGGCGCTGAAAAGCCCAGGCCTTGAGGCGGCGCATCCCAAAGGGCCGGCTCGTCTTGGCCTGCGTCGTTGCGGCCTCTGGCCTGTGTGACGGTGGCCAAGTTGTGAGCCAAGATCTCCAGCGTTTCGTACGTGGTGTCCAACAACGTGCCACGACTGTGCCAAGGCGCGGGTGCGAATTTTTCAACGTTGTCGGCATTGAACAAATACGGCTTGCTGCTGCCCGTGCCAGCAACCCACTGCCAGCTGAGGTAGTTGCTGGCGATGTCGCCGTCGAGCAAGTGGCCGTACATCCAGTCGGCACCAACCCGCCAATGCACCTTGCGCAAATGCACCAAATAACTGGCCAGCCACATGCGTGCATGGTTGTGCAAATAACCGCTGGCGTACAGGGTTGACACCGCTTGGTCGATCACTGGCACCTGGGTGCAGGCATAACGCACATCGTCGGGCAGCTGCTGTGAATAGGCCGACTCATGCAACACCCCTTCGTGCAATGAAGCGGCCATGCCTGCCTCGCCTAGGTGCTTGTGCACATGCTGGTAGTACTCGCGCCAGCCCAACTCCATCATGAACTTGTGCTGCACGCCCAAACGGTGACGGTGGTACATGGTGCTGGCCACATCCAGAACGCTCAAAAATCCATGCGTCAAATAAGGCGACAAACGGCTCACCGCGCCATTCAAATCATTGCGTGAATAGGCGTAGTGTTTGGGCTCGACCAAGTTCAGCCGCTCAAGCGCTGCTTGGGGTGTTGGAGGAAATTCGTACATCACAAAGGAGTAATTGTGCCCGCTCTGCCTCGGTACACTTTGCGCATGCCTGCTTCGCCCGTTGTCCCTGTTGACCCCCGCACCTGTCCCTTGTGTGGAAACCCCAATGGGTGTGCGATGGAAAGCGCCAAAACCACGGGTCAAGCCGCTCAAACGTGTTGGTGCGTGAACGTGGGCTTTTCAGCCGAGCTCTTGGCACGCGTTCCATCCAGTGCCAAGCGTAAAGCCTGCATTTGTGAAACTTGCGCACAGCAAGACGCAGCGACTCAAGGCGTGCACCGTGTCTGATCGCGGCTCACTGGCCGAACTACAAAGCCGCTACGGCACCCGACACCGCTGGTTGTTGTTGGCCACGGTGATGATCGGCTCAATGGCAGCCATCATCTCATCGACCATCATGAACGTGGGCATTCCGGACATGAGTCGGCAATTTGCCATTGGCCAAGAGCAAGCCCAATGGGTGAGCTCAGGCTTCATGGTGGCCATGACCGTGTCGATGCTCACCACCCCTTGGCTGTTGGTGCGCTTTGGTTACCGACGCACCTACACCGGGTGCATGTTGTTGCTGGCCGGCGCAGGCGTTGCGGGAGGCTTGTCTAGCGACTACAACTGGGTGCTGGTGGCACGGGTGGCCGAAGGCTTGGCGGCAGGGGTAGTACAACCCATTCCGGCCATCATCATCTTGCGGGCCTTTGACACCTCGGAGCAAGGACGCGCCAACAGTTGGTTTGGCATGGGCGTGGTGCTGGCCCCCGCCATTGGTCCCAGCATTGGGGGCTTACTGGTTGACATGTTTGGCTGGCGATCCCTGTTCTTCATGGTGGTGCCTTTTTGCGCGACCTCTTTGTGGCTCTCGCACCGCTTTGTGCCCACCAGCGCACCCGGTGGCGTGAGCGCCAATCACGGCAAGCCCACTTTGGATGTGGGTGGCTTGGCGCTGGCCACCGTGGGCACTTTGTGCCTGCTCAACGGGCTGGTGTTGCTGCACCGAGCTCAGTACAGCCTATCGGCCGTGTTGCTCGTGTCTACTCTGGGCTGCTTGGTTGGCTTCATTGCCTGGCAACGTTGGCAAATGGCCCGCGACAGTCTGCCCTTGATGAACTTGGCGCTGTTCGCACATCGCCCTTTCGCCATGGGCACGGTGGTGGCATTCATCTATGGCATTGCCTTGTTTGGGTCCACTTATTTGATTCCGGTTTATCTGCAATTGGGGCTGGGCTTGTCGGCCAGCCACGTGGGCACCTTGCTGTTGCCTGCGGGTTTGGTGTTGGCGTTGACCATTGCCATCGTGGGTCGCTACTCCAGCACCCATCCCACGCATTTGTTGGTGAGCTTTGGCTTGGCTATGCTTGCGCTGTCGTTTGCGCTGATGTTGATCGTCAATTTACAAACCGCTTTGTGGGTGCTGGTGCTGCTGACCTTGCTCGGGCGCATTGGCCTGGGCTTTGTACTGCCCTCACTCAACATTGGTGCGATGCGCAGTCTAGAGACGCAATTGATTCCTCAAGGTGCGAGCACCATCAACTTTTTGCGCATGCTCGGTGGAGCTGCCGGCGTGAGCCTATGCGGCATCTTGCTGGAGTGGCGTTTGGCTGCACATGGCGACACACTGACCAACACCGAACTCTCGCTGAATCGACTGGCAGCGTTTGACGAGGTGTTTTTGATCTTGGCTGCCGTGTGTTCCTTGGCCATGTGGGCCGCCTGGAATATCCGAGACATCCGCCACCCAGCTCTTGCTGAAGAAAAGTAAATCACCATGTGCCAACTCCTGGGCTTGAACTGCAAAAACCCCACCGACGCGACCTTTAGTTTCACCGGGTTTGCGCAACGTGCAGGGGTGACCGACCACCATGCGGACGGGTGGGGCATTGCATTTTTTGAAGGCTCTGAGCAAGACCGGGGCTTGCGCCACTTCATTGACCATTTGCCGGCCAGCACCTCGCCAGTGGCGGAGCTCATTCGCCGCTACCCCATCAAAAGCCGCAACGTGATTTCGCACATTCGCAAAGCCACGCAAGGCAAGGTGGCGCTAGAGAACTGCCACCCTTTTGTGCGCGAGCTCTGGGGCCGCTACTGGGTGTTTGCGCACAACGGCAATTTAGAAAACTACGCGCCACGTTTGCATGGCAACTTCAAGCCTGTGGGGCAGACCGACAGCGAACAAGCGTTTTGCTGGCTGATGCAAGAGCTGGCCAAGTCGCACGCCAGTGTGCCCTCCGTGGCAGAGCTCACACTCACACTGCACGAGTTGGTGCCTCGCATCGCCAAGCACGGCACGTTCAACTTTTTGCTCTCCAACGGGCAAGCGCTGTGGGCCCATGCTTCGACTCACTTGAGCTACATCGAGCGGCGCCATCCCTTTGCCAGCGCAACCTTGAGCGACCAAGACATGAGCATCAACTTTGCCGAGCATGCCTCCCCCGATGACCGCGTGGCGGTGGTGGTCACGGCCCCGCTGACCACCAACGAGACCTGGACACCGTTTGCGCCCGGTGAGTTGAAGGTGTTTGTGGATGGAGAGATTTTTTCGGCTTGAATGACGCTGCAGTCGGTTCGACTATTGCTCAAAAGCAAGCCCTGCGTATTGCTCTGCCAAAGCGGCTTGTGCATGGTGCGATGATTTGAGATAGTCCAACTCAAACTCTTGGGTACGTTGGTCAAAATCACTCGCCTGCGGGAAGCGGTGCAACAAATTGGTCAGGTACCAAGAGGTTCGTACCGAACTCCACACGCGACGCAACGCCATCTCGCTGTAGCCATCCAACAAGGTTGTGGATCCGTGGCTGTAAAAGGCTGCTAGAGCTCTCGAGAGATAGAACACATCGGATACCGCCAGATTCAAGCCCTTGGCCCCTGTCGGCGGAACAATGTGCGCCGCATCGCCTGCCAAGAAGAGTTGCCCATGGCGCATGGGTTCGCAAACAAAGCTGCGCAATGGCGCGATGGACTTCTCAATCGATGGGCCCGTCACGATGGCATCCGCCAACTCCTTGGGGTAACGTGCTTTCAACTCACTCCAAAAGCGGTCGTCAGACCAGTCTTCAATTTTTGTGTCCAGCGGGGCTTGAACATAGTAGCGACTGAGGGTCGGGCTGCGCATGGACGCCAAAGCAAATCCGCGTGGATGGTTCGCATAAATGATGTCAGGAAGTGGCGGTGTTTCTGACAAGATGCCCAACCATCCAAAAGGGTACTCTTTCTCAAAGACACGCAACACGTTGGCTGGGATGGCTTTGCGTGACACGCCGTGAAATCCATCGCAGCCTGCGATGTAATCGCAATCCAAATGCACAGATTCGCCGTTGTGGCGGAAGGTCACGCAGGGATGATCAGTCGCCACATCGACCAATTGGACGTCTTCGACCTCGCTCAGTACCTTGGCATTGCGCCGATCAGCGGCGTCAAACAGGTCCTCTTGAATGCTTGTCTGGCCATAGGCCATGAAACGCTTGTTGACGTGCTTTTTCACGTCGATGAAAAAGCTCTCACGTCCGGCCCAAACGATCTTCATGCCATCGTGCGCATGGCCCTGACGGTCCATTCGTGTGCCCAAGCCGTTTTGCCGAAGAACATCCACGGTGGTTTGCTCGAGCACACCGGCACGAATGCGCGACAACACATGGGCTCGGCTATTTTTTTCCAAGACAACGCTGTCCACACCGTGGCGGTGCAAGATATGCGACAACAACAATCCGGCGGGTCCGCCGCCGATGATGGCCACTTGCGTTTTCATCTGCAACTTCCTTTTTCGCTAATCCGCCGCGTTGACGTCGTGACCTGAAGCGTACGGAGGCGAGCCCCTTTGGGGGATGCAACCAGCGCCACTCAGTGCTGTACCGCCGCCTCCAGCGCGTCGATAAAAAAAGCGGCCACGTTGCAGCCAGTTTGGTCAAAGATTTCTTGAAAGCAAGTGGGACTGGTGACATTCACCTCGGTCAAGCAGTCGCCAATCACATCCAAGCCCACCAGCAACAAACCCCGCGCAGCGAGCACCGGGCCCAAGGCCTCGGCTATCTCGCGGTCGCGCGGCGAAATGGCTTGCGCCACGCCTTTGCCACCTGCGGCCAAGTTGCCGCGCACCTCACCGCCTTGGGGAATGCGTGCCAAGCAATAAGGCACCACGCGACCACCAATCACCAGCACCCGCTTGTCGCCTTGTGCGATAGCTGGCAAAAACTTTTGCACCATCACGGTTTGGGCACCGTCACGGTTGAGGGTTTCAATGATGGCGCCGAGATTCAAGCCATCGGCTTTGACACGAAAAATGCCCATGCCGCCCATGCCGTCGAGGGGCTTCAAGATGATGTCTTGGTGCTGCACATGAAAGTCTTTGACTGCTTGTGCATCGCGCGTGACCAACGTGGGGCTGATGAATTGTGCGAACTCCAAAATGGCCAACTTCTCGGGATGGTCACGCAAGGCGGCGGGCTTGTTGAACACCTTGGCGCCTTCGCGCTCGGCTTGCTCTAGCAAGTGGGTGGCATAAAAGTATTCGCTGTCAAAAGGCGGGTCTTTGCGCATGATTACCGCATCGACACTGTGCAATGCCAGGTGCTCCTCGACACCTTGCACCTCAAACCATGCATCGGCCTGTCCTGTGAGATGAATGCGCTGGGCGCGCGTGGTGACCTTGTGCCCACTTTGCCACATGATGTCTTGTGGCTCACATGCCAACACATGGTGACCGCGAAGTTGTGCTTCGCGCATCATGGCAAAGGTGGTGTCTTTGTAGATTTTGAAAGACGCCAGGGGGTCTGCCACGAAGAGGATGTGCATGGATTAAATCTCGATCTTGCTGCCCAACTCGACCACAGAGTTACTGGGCAGATTCAAGAAATCTGCGGCAGAGCTGGCGTTGAGGTGCATTTGAGCAAAGAGTTTTTCGCGCCATGGGACCATGCCGCTGCCCACGGTCGGCACCACGCGATCGCGTGACAAGAAATAACTTGTAGTCATGGGATTGATATCACAGCCCTTGCCACTCAAGAGCGCCAAACCACTGGGCACATCGGGGTCATCTTTGAAACCGTAGTTCAAGAAAACCTTCCAGCAGTCGTTGCCAAGGGATTGGGCTTCAATCCTTTCAGACATGTCCACCCAAGGCACCTCATGGCTGCGAACCGTCACAAACAAGTTTTGTGCATGGAGGACTTTGTTGTGCTTGAGGTTGTGCAAGATGGAGTTCGGCACTGTTTCTGCCTCTGCCGTCAAAAACACCGCCGTACCTTCCACACGTGTGGGGGGATGCGCGAACACGGACTCCAAAAAGGTCTGCAAGTCCATGCCATGCGTGCGAACGGCCATGCGCAATAAACGCCGGCCTTCTTTCCAAGTGGCGAGCATGACAAATAAGGCGATCGCCATGGCAATGGGAAACCAACCGCCTTGGAAAAATTTCAAAGAGTTTGAGATGAAAAAACCCACATCGACCGTTAAAAACAAAGCCGTTGCGGGCAGGCACATCCACAAAGGATAGCCCCAGCCATGACGAATCACAAAATAAGTCATCAAGGTGGTGATGACCATCACCAAGCTCACGGAAATGCCATAGGCAGCTGCCAACGCGGTGGAGGAGCCAAAGAGCGTCACGGCCAAAACAACGCCGCCAAACAAGGTCCAGTTCACTGCGGGCACATAGATTTGGCCTGTGTCTGTGGTGGATGTGTGCATGATGCTCATGCGTGGCAAAAACCCCAGCTGGATGGTTTGCTTGGTGGCGGAAAACGCCCCCGAAATCAAGGCTTGCGAGGCGATCACTGTCGCTGCAGTTGCCAAGATCACCATGGGCAACAAGGCCCAGTCAGGGAACAACAAGAAAAACGGATTTTCGGCCGCTGCAGGATCGGCCAACACCAATGCACCTTGACCAAAGTAGTTGAGCATCAGCGTGGGCATGATCATGTAAAACCAAGCCAGTTGAATCGGCGTTTTACCAAAGTGGCCCATGTCTGCGTACAAGGCCTCAGCACCTGTGACGCACAAGAAAACAGCACCTAAAGTAAGAAAAGCCAAACCGTGGTTTTCTAGGGCGAAGCGCAGCGCATGGACAGGATTGATCGCGGCCAAGACGGCTGGATTTTCTAGCACCGACATCAAGCCAAAGTAACCAATGACCAAAAACCAGACCACCATGATGGGGCCAAACAATTTGCCAATGTCGGCCGTGCCACGGCGTTGCATCAAAAAGAGCATGGCCAAGACGACCAGCGAGATTGGCACCACATAAGGTTTGGCTTCAGGCGTGACGATTTCAAGACCCTCGACAGCCGAGAGCACCGAAATGGCCGGGGTAATCACGCCATCACCAAAAAACAGTGCCACGCCAAAAACCCCTGTGATCAACAGCACTTGGTTGGCACGCGGAGAATCTTTGACCGCTTGTGAGGCCAACGCCAGCAAAGACATCAATCCTCCCTCGCCTTGGTTGTCCGCACGCATGATGAGGGCCACATATTTCAGCGACACGATGATGGTCAGTGTCCAGAAAAACAAAGACAACACGCCCAGAATATTGGCCTCATTGATCGGTACGTGTGCGCTGGCGAAAACCTCTTTGAACGCATACAAAGGGGAAGTGCCGATGTCGCCGTAGACAACGCCAATCGCGCCAAGTGTCAATGCCGTCAGTGATGATTTTTGGATTTGTTCCATCATGAACCTCAGTCGTAATTTTCAGCTTCAGGATCGGTCGCTTCGAGCTCGTAACTCGCAGCCAGCATGGCCAAGCGCCCAATCACCCCATACATGTAGAAACGGTTGGGCGTGCTCGCACCGGGCTTGACGCCAGGCTGCGGCGTGTGCGCGCTTTGCTCAAAAGCCAAGGGCACAAAACTGGCGCCAGGGGCGTTCAAGTTCTCGTCAATGCCTCGGTCCGCGTGCACGCGGTAGAACCCACCCACCACATAGCGGTCCATCATGTAGACCACGGGTTCGGCCACCGCGTCGTTCAAACGCTCATAGGTGAGCACCCCCTCTTGGATGATCACCTGGTTGACCGCCTGTCCGTCTTTGACCACGCTCATTTTGTTACGCGTTCTGCGGTTCAAGGCGTCCAGATCTTTGACATCGCGCACCGTCATGATGCCCATGCCATAGGTGCCGTTGTCGGCTTTGACGATGACAAATGGTTTTTCTTGGATGCCGTACTCTTTGTATTTGCGCTTGATCTTGGTGAGCAAGGCATCGACATTGGTTTGCAAGCACTCCATGCCGGTGCCTTCGGCAAAGTTCACTTCCCCGCACTGGTTGAACATGGGATTGATCAACCAAGGGTCGATGCCCAAGAGCTTTCCAAAGCGTTTGGCCACTTCTTCGTAGCACTCAAAGTGCTTGCTCTTGCGGCGTACGCTCCAGCCCGCATGCAAAGGCGGCAACAAATACTGCTCGTGCAAGTCCTCCAAGATGCCGGGAATGCCGGCACTCAAATCGTTGTTGAGCAAGATGGTGCAAGGGTCAAAGTCTTTGAGGCCCAAGCGGCGTTTGCTGCGGATCACGGGCTCAAGGGTGACGTGGTCTCCGTTGGGCAACTCGATCGTGGTGGTTTCTTTGATCTCAGGATTGATCGAACCAATGCGCACATTCAAACCAGCCATGTGAAAGATGCGCTGGAGCTGCGCAACGTTTGACAGGTAGAAGGTGTTGCGCGTGTGGTTCTCAGGGATCACCAACAGGTTGCGTGCTTCGGGACAAATTTTTTCAATCGCGGCCATCGCGGCTTGCACGGCCAAGGGCAGCATCTCAGGCGTGAGGTTGTTCCAGCCCCCGGGGTAGAGGTTGGTGTCGACCGGCGCGAGCTTAAAGCCCGCATTGCGAATGTCCACCGAGCTATAAAACGGGGGCGTGTGCTCCATCCATTCCAAGCGAAACCAACGCTCAATGGCGGGCATGGAGTCGAGGATGCGTTGCTCAAGCTCGTTGATGGGGCCAGTCAAGGCTGTGATGAGGTGGGGAACCATGGTGTCCTTCTAGTGGAGGGCAATTCTAGGACCTTGCATGAAGCTTCGCAGCGTCGATCGTGGCCCTGTCACTGAACTGTCTCAAAGGCGAATTTCGCCCTGTCCTAACACCACGTACTTCAGCGAAGTCAGTCCTTCAATCCCAACAGGACCTCGCGCGTGGAATTTGTCAGTAGAAATGCCTATTTCCGCCCCCAAACCATACTCAAAGCCATCGGCAAATCGGGTGCTGGCGTTGACCATGACACTGGACGAATCGACCTCGCGCAAGAAGCGCTGGGCATGCATGTGGTCGCGAGTCAGGATGGCTTCGGTGTGGTGGCTACCGTAGTGGTTGATGTGGTCAATCGCCGCATCCAACCCGTCGACCACTTTGATGCTGACGATGGGTCCCAGGTATTCCTCAAACCAATCTTGCTCGGTAGCGTCAGTGAGTTGCGCGCCCGAAACACTGGCCAGCAAGGCACGGGCTTCGGGGCAGCAGCGCATTTCCACGCCTTTGCTGGCAAACACTTTGCCAATGCGCGGCAAAAAAGCGCCCGCCACACCACGGGCCACCAACAAGCTTTCACTGGCGTTGCAGGGGCTGTACTTTTGGGTCTTGGCGTTGTCTGTGACTGTCACGGCCATATCCACATCGCAGGGGTCGTCCACATAGGTGTGGCAGTTGCCATCGAGGTGCTTGATGACGGGCACCTTGGCGTCGCGGCTGATGCGCTCAATCAAGCCTTTGCCACCACGCGGAATGATGACGTCGACAAACTGCGGCATGGCAATCAAATGCCCCACGGCTTCGCGGTCAGTGGTGGGCACCAACTGCACGGCTTGTGCAGGCAAGCCAGCTGCCACCAAGGCTTGCTGCACCAACACAGCCAGGGCTTTGTTGGACTCGATGGCTTCTGAGCCGCCACGCAAGATGCAGGCGTTGCCGCTCTTGATGGCCAAGGAAGCGGCTTCGATGGTGACGTTGGGTCGGCTCTCGAAAATCATGCCGAACACGCCAATGGGCACACGCATTTGCCCCACGCGAATGCCGCTGGGTTGTTGCTTCATGCCAATGATTTCACCGATCACATCGGGCATGGTGGCCAGCTGCTCGCAGCCCTGTGCGCAGGTCTCGAGCACCTTGGGGCTGAGCTTGAGGCGATCCACCATGGGTGCATCCAGCCCTGCCGCAGTGGCACGGGCGATGTCTTTGGCATTGTCAAGTTGCAAAGCGTCGACGTTGGCGCGCAACAAGGCGGCCAAGTTGCGCAGCGCCTGGCTTTTGATCGCCGCCGAGGCTTTGGCCATGTGGGCAGCAGCGGTTTTAGCCTGTGCGCCCAAGAGCAGCATCTGCTGGGCAAGGGGGTGTGATGTCATGGCGGTATTTTCCTTCAAGCGGGCCGCGTCATACAGGCGCGGCACAGGCGCATGGCCAAACGATGCAGGGCTTGCCAGTTGTCGGTGGGCCAGTCAGACACTTTGAGGCCTTTGACAATGCCGTCGACCTGATGGGCCGACTGCAACAACTTGTCCAGCATGCCCACGCTCAAGCGCGGCAACACACGCTCAAAGAGTCGCTCACGCGGGCCCCAAATGCGTTGCTCGCGCAGCACCATGGGCAAGGCCTTGCCTGCGGCCACAGCGTCTTTGACCCGCTTCAACGCGCGTATTTCTTCGGCCAAGGTGTAGTGCACCAGCACCTCGGCCTCGCCCTCGGCTTTGAGCCCATCGAGCATGCGTTGCACGCGCAAAGGCTGACCACTGAGCACGGCTTGTGCGAGTTTGAACACGTCGTACCGCGCCACATTGAGCACGGCACGCTCGACCTGCTCCAAACTGAGCTCACCGGGGCGATAGAGCAAGGCCAATTTTTCAATCTCTTGGTGTGCTGCCAACAAATTGCCTTCCACACGGTCGGCAAAGAACTGCAAGGTGTGTTGCCCAGCCTCCCCTTCGGCAACGCGTTGTTGCTGTGCGGCCAAGCGCTGGGCAATCCAGGCCGGCAAGGCCTGTCGCTCAACCGGATCGATCTGTACGCTGATGCCGTTGTTCTCGAGTGCGGCAAACCAAGCAGTACTCTTGGTCTGTTTGTCCAAGCGCGGCAACAACACCAGAGTCAAGGTGCTGTCATTGCCCACCGCCATGTCTGCGATCTGCTGCAAAGCCACACTGCCTTCTTTGCCTGGCTTGCCCGAGGGGATACGAATTTCAATGATTTGTTTGTCGGCAAACAAGCTCATGGCGCCCCCGGCGGCCAGCACTTCGCCCCAATCGAAATGGGCACCTGCCACGGTGTAGACGCTGCGCTCAGTGAAACCCTGACTGCGCGCAATGTGGCGAATGCTGTCCGCAGCCTCTTGCTGCAGCAAAGGCTCGTCGCCATGCAAGGTGTAGAGGCTTCGCAGCCCTTTGCTGGCTTGTGCCTGCAAGTGTTGCGCGAGTTGGTTGGCCGCAATCTGCATGGCGGCTCTCAGAGTTGGCGCAAGGTGGCCAAACGACGCTGGATTTGCTGCACCAAGTCGTTTTCCATGTCGCGGTAGAGCAAGCCTTCTTCCGACTCTTTGAACAAAGCGCCTGTTTCGTTGAAGTTGATGTCGCGGTTGAGCTGGATTTCAGCTTCTGGAATCAACTCTTTGCCTTCTAGGGTACGCACCCGAAAGCGATACCGCAAGCGCAGTTGGTATTCACGGATCGCCCCCGATGAGGTACGCCCCACCACCACCTTCTCTCGGAACTCGGCCAACTGATCCAAGATGATTTGCGCGCGCTCAATTTGTCGGGGGTCGGTGATGACCTCCACCTGCCCGCTCGAAGTCAGGCTGCGGTGCAGCTTGATGCCCAGCGCAGAATTGACGGGCACCGTGCTGAAAACCGTTCGAAACGCATAGTTGGGCGGTTGGCGCAACTCAAAACCACAGCCTGCCAGCACCCCGGCTAACCCTAAAGCCAAGCCGAGAACAAAACGACGGCGTGTGTGCGTGGCTGCCATTTAAACCACCAGGTTGACCAAACGGCCTGGCACCACGATGACCTTCTTGGGCGCAGCCCCGTTGGCTTGCTTGGTGTAAGCCTCGCTCGCTAAGGCCGCGTGTTCAATCTCTTCTTTGGAGGCCGTGGCGCTGACGCGAACCGAACCACGCAGCTTGCCGTTGATTTGCAGCATGAGTTCAATCTCGTCGCGCAGCAAGGCCGACTCGTCCACTTCGGGCCATGCGGTATCGAGCAAGTCGCCCAAACGTGCGGCATAGCCCAATTGCGTCCACAGGTTGGCGCTGATGTGCGGGCAAGCGGGGTAGAGCAAGCGCAAGAGCACCGACATACCTTCACACAACGCGGCGGCATCGCCAGGGCTGCCATCGGACTTGAAATCTTCCATTGCGTTGAGCAACTTCATGCAGCCCGACACCACGGTGTTGTATTGCATGCGCTCGTAGTCGTAGCTGACTTGTTTGAGCACCAGGTGCAATTCGCGACGCAGATCTTTGGTCTCGGCGCGAGAGGCCGCCGAATTGACATCGGCTAACCCTGCAGCTTGCAGCGTGGCCTCGTGCTTGTGCGCAAAGTTCCACACCCGGCGCAAGAAGCGGTAGCTGCCTTCCACGGCCGCGTCGTTCCACTCCAGGGTCGCCTCGGGTGGCGCGGTGAACATGGTGTACAGGCGCGCGGTGTCTGCACCATATTTTTCGATCAGGTCTTGCGGATCGACGCCGTTGTTTTTGGACTTGGACATGGTGCCCACGCCCTCGTAGTCGATGGGCGTGCCCACAGGCAATTTGCCATCGCTGCTGTCAGCCGCGTTCTTGAGCTTGGCACCCACCACCTTGCCGGCCTCATCCAGCACATGCTCCACATCATGGGGCCAGAAATAGTCTTTGCCACCTTTGGCCGTGCGGCGAGAGTAGATGTGGTTGAGCACCATGCCTTGCGTGAGCAACTTGGTGAAGGGTTCGTCCACGGTAACGAGCCCCATGTCGCGCATGACCTTGGTCCAAAAGCGCGCATACAGCAAGTGCAGGATGGCGTGTTCGATGCCCCCGATGTACTGATCCATACCGCTGCCGCCGCTGGCATGGTCAGCGTCGCGCATCCAGTAGTTAGTACCCTCAGCCACCATGTGGTCGGCATTGGTCGGATCGCAGTAGCGCATGAAATACCACGACGAATCCACAAAGGTGTCCATGGTGTCGGTCTCGCGGCGCGCAGGTTTGCCGCACACGGGGCAGGTCACCCCGGCGTGAAAACCTTCGTGTTTGTGCAAGGGGTTGCCCGAGCCGTCCGGAATACAGTCTTGAGGCAGCACCACCGGCAGGTCTTTTTCGGGCACGGGGACCGCGCCGTGTTCGTCGCAATGGATGATGGGGATGGGCGTGCCCCAATAGCGCTGGCGACTCACGCCCCAGTCGCGCAAACGCCAGGTGGTTTTTTTCTCGCCCAGGCCCTTAGCCACCAACAAATCGGCCACTTTGTTCACCGCGTCTTTGAAGCGCAAGCCATCGAGTGCACCCGATTGAACGCACACACCAGCCTTGGTGGCGTACCACTCCTGCCAAGTCTTGGCGTCAAACGCAAGTCCAGCGACATCGGCCACGACTTGTTGGATGGGCAGGTCGTATTTCAAAGCAAATGCAAAGTCACGCTCATCGTGCGCAGGCACACCCATCACAGCACCGTCGCCGTAAGACATGAGCACATAGTTGCCCACCCACACTTGGACTTGCGCCCCGGTCAAAGGATGTGTGACCAACAAGCCTGTGTCCATGCCCTTTTTTTCTTGGGTGGCGAGTTCGGCTTCGGTGGTGCCACCGGTTTTGCACGCCTCAATGAACGAAGCCAACGCAGGGTTGCTAGCTGCAGCATGCAGCGCCAACGGGTGCTCGGGTGCCACGGCACAAAAGGTCACACCCATGATGGTGTCAGCACGCGTAGTAAACACGTACATCTTGCCCTCGCCAATCAAAGCGCCGTCGGCTCCCACAATGTCGTGCGTGAATGCAAAGCGCACGCCTTCGGATTTGCCAATCCAGTTTTCTTGCATCAAGCGCACTTTGTCGGGCCAGCCATTGAGCGTGGCGCGGTCGTTGCCGATTTGGACATGGTCCAACAACTCTGGGGCGTACTGGGTGATGTTGAGGTAGTAGCCAGGTATTTCGCGCTTCTCGACCACCGCACCCGTGCGCCAGCCTTTGCCATCGATCACCTGTTCGTTGGCCAACACGGTTTGGTCCACCGGGTCCCAGTTGACCACTTGGGTCTTGCGGTAGGCGATGCCTTTTTCGAGCATCTTCAAAAACAACCACTGGTTCCACTTGTAATAAGTGGGGTCGCACGTGGCGACTTCGCGTGACCAGTCAATCGCCAAGCCCATGGCTTGCATTTGCTGCTTCATGTAAGCGATGTTGTCAAAGGTCCACTTGGCTGGTGGCACACCGTTTTTCAAGGCGGCGTTTTCAGCAGGCAACCCAAACGCATCCCAGCCCATGGGCATCAAGACGTTCCAGCCCTTCATGCGCAGGCTGCGCGTGAGCATGTCGTTGATGGTGTAGTTGCGCACATGCCCCATGTGCAACTTGCCACTGGGGTAGGGCAGCATGGAGCACGCGTAAAACTTCTTTTTGAGTTGGCCTTGTGCATCGCGTGCGTTTTCGCTCACGCGGTAGGCGTCGCGTTGGTTCCAAGCGGTCTGAACAGCGCGTTCGACCTCGGTGTGGTTGTATTTGTCTTGCATGGGGTCGGTCATAAAACCCTGCGCGAACACAGGGTGCGTCGCCAGTGTCACCGGCGGGAATGATTCGATTTTAGGGCTTGGGCGCGCTCGGCTTGCGCTGGGTGACAAAGCCCATCCGATTCAGCCCAGCCAATTGCGCCAAGTCCATCACCTCGACCACGCGACCATAAGGCACTTGGGTGTCGGCTTGGAGTTGAACTTCAGGCAACTCGGCCTGGCCAGCGGCTATCGACTGCGCGGCACGAGCCTTCAAGGCCTGCGCCAATGCGTCCAGCGACATGGATTGATCGTCCAAGAACACTTGGCCCTGTGCGTCAACACTCAAGCGCACCGCCTGCGCCGCGGCGCTGGTTGAGGCACCTTGCGCTTGTGGCAAATCCAACTTCAACGCACTGCCCAGCAAGGGCGCCGTCAGGATGAAGATGACCAAGAGCACCATCATCACGTCGACCAGTGGCGTGACGTTGATCTCACTCATAGGCGCTTGCCCGGGTGTGCGTTCAAAGCGACCGAAGGCCATTCACAGGGTCCTTAAATCGTAGGCAAAGCCTTCCAGCTCTTGCTCGACGCGGTTGATCACGCGGCCCATGACGTTAAAGGCCAACACCGCAGGCAGCGCCACTGCCAAACCTGCCGCGGTCATGATGAGTGCCTCGCCCACGGGGCCCGCCACCCGCTCCATGGTGAGTGGGGTCGCCTGCGCCATGCCGGCCAAGGCAAGGTAAATACCCCACACGGTGCCTAGCAACCCCAAAAAGGGCGCCGTCGCCCCAACGCTGGCTAGCAGCACTTGTCCGGCTTGCAATCGATGCAGCACCTGGTGCAAGGCATCGCGCAACACACGGGTGCGTTGTGCCGCCCTATCGCCCTGCGCCCCTAAAGTTCCCGGCATGAGGTTCTGATAAGCCTGAGCCAAAGGCAACAACACCCGCAGAGGGTCCATGCCAGCCAGCACCACCAGCGCTTGAGAAAAATCAGGGGCTTGCCAAAAAGCAGCTTTGGCCATGGCCAGGTTCGCATGAACGCGTCGCAACAGCCAAGTTTTGTAAACAATGACGCTCCAACTGGCGACCGACATGGCCAAGAGCAATAGGGCCAACGTGACACTCAAGACATCGTGGCCCAAGGTCAACGACATGGCGCTCACCGCAAATTCAAGACATCGAACATGTCAAACAGGCCATGGCTCTGGCCCGCCAAAAAGCGCGCAGCACGCAAGCTGCCTTGGGCGTAGGTTGCACGGCTGGAGGATTTATGGGTCACCTCGATGCGCTCGCCCGTGCCGGCAAACAAGACCGTGTGGTCGCCCACGATGTCCCCGCCGCGAATGGTGGCAAAACCGATGGTGGAGGGGTCACGCTCACCGGTGTGACCGAAGCGCTCATAGACCGCACAGTCTTTCAAGTCACGCCCCAGGGCTTGGGCGATCACTTCGCCCATCTTCAACGCGGTGCCCGAGGGTGCGTCTACTTTGTGGCGGTGGTGAGCTTCGATGATCTCGATGTCATAGCCCGTGGGCATGGCCTGAGCGGCCATTTGCAGCAGCTTCAAGGTCACATTCACGCCCACGCTCATGTTGGGGGCCATCACGATGGCAATGTCTTGGGCGGCAGCGGCAATTTCTGCTTTCTGTGCCTCAGTGAACCCGGTGGTGCCGATGACCAGCTTGACCCCCAGTTCTCTGCAAACGGCCAAATGGGCCATGGTGCCCTCGGGGCGGGTGAAGTCGATCAAGACTTGGCTGTGTTGCAAGCCCGTCCGCATGTTTGACTCAATGGTCACGCCGCTGGCTTGCCCTAAAAATCCGGTGGCATCGTTGCCAATGCCTGGGCTGGATGGCACATCCAACGCGCCGCTCAGGCGCAAGTCATCGGCTTGGCGAACGGCTTCAATGAGCATTTGGCCCATGCGGCCACTGGCTCCAGCAATGGCAATGTTCAAAGACGAAGTGGAATGAGCCATGGTTTACTGACTTTCAAGCGGAGGGTAGCTGCCTTCAACCTTGACAGGTGCAATGACGTTGGCAGGCACAGCCTTGGGAGGGAACTTCGACAGCGCATCTTCGCTGGCGACCAAATTGGGCGTTCTAGGCGCAGGTCGACGGGTGTCCACCTTGGCGGCAAATTCCGCCTCAGTCGGCAAGGGGTCGCCCTCAATCCGATCGAGTACACCGTTGATGAAAAATACACTCAAATGGCGTTGTTGGGGCTCGGCGCCTTGACGTCGGATGGTGAAAGCGTAGTCCCAACGGTCGGCATGAAAAAGGCTGGTGACCAAAGGGGTGCCCAAAATATCGCGCACGGCTTGGCGGGGCATGCCGATGCGCAGGGCCTGCACCTGCTCTCGCGAGACAAAATTACCTTGGACCACCTCGGCGCGGTAGGGGGTAATCCAACTTGAGCAAGCTGACACACCGAGGCCTGCGATCAACACGAGGGTGACCCAAGTGAGTCGCAAAACAAAGCGCTGATTGAAGGCTTTTCGACAGAATTCAAACATGGTGTGAAAGGCCGAAATGGGCGGTAAGGATATGATCAGTTCATTGTAGCGGGCAGCTATTGAACTCGACTTGGAAACCCATCATGGCACACGCTGACGACCTCAAAAGCATTGGCCTCAAGGCCACCTTACCGCGGCTGAAAATCTTGGAGCTGTTTCAGCGCGGCACCCAGCGCCACATGACAGCGGAAGATGTGTACCGCCACATGCTGACACAAAACATCGACATCGGCTTAGCCACGGTGTACAGGGTGTTGATGCAGTTCGAACAGGCTGACATTCTCAAACGCAGTCATTTTGAGAGTGAGCGGGCGGTGTACGAGCTCAACGAAGGCGAGCATCACGACCATTTGGTGTGTCTCGATTGCGGGCGGGTCGAGGAATTTCACGACCCCGAGATTGAAGCCCTTCAAATCAAAGTAGCCAAAAAACAAGGCTTTGAAATTGCCGATCATGCGCTCAGTTTGTATGCGCATTGCCGCAAAAAAGTCTGCCCTCACCGCCCCCCGAAGGCCGCCGCCGTGAAAAACGTGTGACTTAGGACTCCATGGCGCGGCGATGCCGAGCGATGAATTCTTGGTAAGTGTCCACCCCACGCAACTGCAAAATAGAGTTACGCACCGCAGCCTCGACCAACACCGCGATGTTGCGCCCTGCAACCACTTGAATCACCACTTTGCGCACCGGCACACCCAACACGTCTTGGGTCAGTGGCTCATGGGGTAAGCGCTCGTAATCGCGCTCCAAGGTTTCTTTGCGAACCAAGTGAACGATGAGTTTGAGGCGCATTTTGCGGCGCACCGCTGTTTCGCCAAAAATGGCCCGAATGTCGAGCAAGCCGATGCCCCGCACCTCTAGCAAGTTTTGCAACAACTCGGGGCAACGCCCCTCAATGGTGGCTTGGTTGATGCGAAACAAATCAACCGCGTCATCTGCCACCAACCCATTGCCTCGGGAGATGAGCTCCAAGCCCAGCTCACTTTTGCCCAAGCCAGACTCACCGGTGATCATCACACCCAGGCCCAGAATGTCCATGAACACACCATGCATCGAGGTGCGGTCGGCGAAGTGTTTGGACAAATAGGCCCGCAGCACGTCAATCACAAAGGCGGCCGACTCTTGGGTTGCAAACATGGGCAATTGAGCCCGCTCACACATGGCGCGCAATTCATCGGGGGCGTGTTGCCCATCGGCCAGTACCAAAAAAGGCGGCTCTAAGGTGACGATGCGCGCCACGCGGCGCGCGCAATCGGCTGCATTGCCTTTGGTGATGTAGGCAATTTCGCGTTCACCCAAAATTTGTACACGGTAGGGGTGGATGTAATTGAGGTACCCGACCAAATCGGCCCCAGAGCGTGCCGCGCGCACAGCCACCTCATCAAATGGCCGCTCGGAAGCGCTCAAACCGGCCACCCACTCCCAGCGCAGCTTGCCGCGAAACTCTTCAAACAAAACGTCAGCGCTGATGACGGTAGGTTTCAAAACGACACCGCGTTCCAGGTTGAAATGATGCGGTGTAACTCGACCGCATCGTTGCAAGACTTGATGGTTTCTCGCAAAGCTGTGTCACTCAACAACTCGGCGATTTCCGACAAAATTTCAAGATGCTTTTGGGTTGATGCTTCAGGCACCAACAAAAAGATCAGCAAGTTCACAGGCTGCTCATCGGGGGCGTCAAATCCAATCGGCTGCCCAAGTTGAAACACAGCCGCCATGGGAGACTTGAGACCTTTGATGCGACCGTGGGGAATGGCCACGCCATGCCCCAATCCGGTCGAGCCCAATCTTTCTCGGGCGAACAAGCTGTCTGCCACCAAGGCGCGGTTCAAGCCATGCAGGCTCTCAAACAAAAGCCCCGCCTCTTCAAAAGCGCGTTTTTTGCTGGTGACCTCCATGTTCACAAGCACTTGTGTCGGAGGCAAGATGGTGGCGAGTCGGTTCATGGTTGTGCGGCAGATTATGCACCTGCTGAAAACCCTATTCCAAAACGCAAAAACCGCCGGTTGAAGGCGGTTTTTGAATCGTTTTGAACTAATTCACATCACATCAGCCGCTTGGGGCTTTCATGGTGATGGCTTTGCAAGCGGTCTTTGTGACGGACCACTTGTCGATCCAGTTTGTCGACCAAGTCGTCAACCGCGGCATACAAATCTTCGTGAGCAGACTCGGCAAACATGTCGCTGCCTTTGACGTGAATATTGCATTCGGCTTTTTGTCGCCCCTCTTTTTCTTTTTGGTTTTCAATGCTCAACAACACCTTCACATCCACCACTTGGTCGAAATGTCGGGTGATGCGATCCAACTTACCGGTCACGTAACTGCGCAAAGCAGGGGTGATTTCTAGGTGGTGACCGCTGATCGTCAAATTCATAAGAGACTCCTTTGGTGTATTGGCAGTTTCACTATGCGCCCTGCGCTGTAAAAAGGCAATGGGTTGAACTCAAAGAAACTCAAAAAAGATGCCCCGGAAAAACCCCTAAGCCACCGCGTGCAATGCCATAATTGAGCTTCTTTAACAGCGGAGCGATCTCCTTGGAAACCTACCCTAGTTGGTAGCTTTCGAGTCTTTGATGGCCTTGGGTGCCGCCCTGATTCGAAAGCTGCTGTATTTCACACCTTCGAACTCCGGTGCACACACACCTCGCTTGCCATGCTCAATATTTTCACGCTGGCCAACGGCCGTCTCTTTCAAGAAGAGATCGAGTCGCTGGAAGAACTCTCTAAATTTCAACCGATCTGGGTGGACCTTGAAGCTCCTACGCTTGAAGAAAAGCGGTGGATCAAACAATACTACGGACTGTCCATTCCTGAAGACGCGATGGACGAGGACATTGAAGAGTCCGCCCGTTTTTACGAAGAAGACAACGGTGAATTGCACATTCGCAGTGACTTTTTGATCGCTGACGAAGACGAGCCTCGCACCGTGCGTGTGGCGTTCATCTTGAACCAAAACAACAACGCCCTCAAAAGCCGTGGCGTGTTGTTCTCCATCCACGACGAAGACGTTCCGGTGTTTCGCTTGCTGCGCATGCGCGCACGCCGTGCACCGGGCTTGATCGAGGACGCCAAAGAGGTACTGCTTAAATTGTTTGACGCCGATGCTGAGTATTCAGCAGACACCTTGGAAGGCATTTATGACCAGCTGGAGAAAGCCGGCAAGTTGGTGCTGGCAGAAGACGTGACCGACGTGTTGGCCGGTGAAGTGCTGGGTGCGATCGCACGCCAAGAAGACTTGAATGGGCGCATTCGTCGCAACGTCATGGACACCCGCCGTGCGGTGAGCTTCATGATGCGCTCACGCATGCTCAATGCCGAGCAGTTTGAAGAAGCTCGCCAAATCTTGCGCGACATTGAGTCGCTGGACAACCACACCGCATTTTTGTTTGACAAGATCAACTTCTTGATGGACGCCACGGTGGGTTTCATCAACATCAACCAAAACAAGATCATCAAAATCTTCTCTGTGGCCAGTGTGGCGCTACTACCCCCCACCTTGATTGCCAGCATCTACGGCATGAACTTTCAGTACATGCCTGAGCTTGACAAGGCCTGGGGCTATCCCTTTGCCCTGGCCTTGATGATCAGCAGTGCGGTGGTGCCGATGTGGTATTTCCGCAAACGCGGCTGGCTCAAATGAGCCATCAACGCGGCAAGTGACGCAGCAAGCGGTCCAACACGGCTGCGCTGTAACTGCTGGCAATGCTGTGGATGAATTGCGCAAAGTCCACATGGGCTGCATCGTCGGCGCGGTCTGAAATGGTCCGCACCGCAGCCATCGGTACGCCGTAGTCGTGGCAGACCTGCGCCATGGCAGCGCACTCCATCTCCACCGCCAAAGCATGCGGCAAGCGACGTTGCAACTCAGCACTGTCCGCGCTTTGAGAGATGAAGCGGTCACCGCTGATCACCAAACCATGGTGCACACGCGCTTGCGCCAAATCGATCTTGAGCCAATCTTGCCGCGGCAAACTCTGCACCACATCCTGGAGTGCCAACGCGGCCGACTGCAACAATGCCTCGCGCAATGAAGCGTCCACTTGAAAACAGCTCAGGCCCGTGAGGGGAACTTCATGACGCGCAAACAAAGGGGAGGCATCCATGTCGTGCTGCATGAACGCGTCGGCAACCACCACATCGCCCACTTTCACCTGGGGCCCCAAGCCGCCGGCCACGCCTGTGAACACCACACGGTTGACGCCAAAACGCTCAATCAGCACCGTCGTGGTGGTGGCCGCAGCCACTTTACCGATGCGCGAAAGCACAGCCACCACCTCATGGCCGTGCCAGTGGCCGATCCAAAACTCCCGCCCGGCCACCACGGTTTTGCTCTCATCGGGCATGCGCGCCAGCACTGCCGCCAGCTCCTCGTGCATGGCGCTGACAAGGGCCAAACGGCTCATGAAGGGTCGCGCAGTTCGCGTCGCAAGACTTTGCCCACTGGGGTCTTGGGCAACTCGGTGCGGAACTCGACCCAGCGAGGCAGCTTGTAGTTGGTGAGGTTTTGTTTGCAATGCTCGCGCACCATCGCCTCGGATAGCTCTGGATCTTTCTTGACCACCACCAACTTGACCGCCTCACCCGTGCGCTCGTCTGGCACGCCAATCACGGCACACTCCAGCACAGCGGGCAGACTGGCCACCACCTCTTCGACTTCATTGGGGTAGACATTGAAGCCGCTCACCAAGATCATGTCTTTCTTGCGGTCCACGATGCGAAAAAACCCGTGCTCATCCATCACCCCGATGTCACCCGACTTGAAGAAACCATCCGCCGTCATGACGCGGGCTGTTTCGTCGGGCCTTTGCCAGTAACCCGCCATCACCTGCGGGCCGCGAATCGCAATTTCACCAGGCTGTCCGGGGGGCAGCTCGAGTCCCTCGTCATCGATGATTTTCATGTCTGTACCAGGGATCGGCACACCAATGTTGCCGGTATAGGCTTGGTTAGTCACCAAGTTGCAACTGGCCGAAGGACTCGTTTCCGACAGGCCATAGCCCTCGCAAATGGGGCAGCCTGTTTTCTCTAGCCACAGCTTGGCGACGGCACTTTGTACCGCTGTGCCGCCGCCCAAAGACACCACCAAATGCGACCAGTCCACCTTGTCAAAGTCAGGATGGTGCGCCAAGGCGTTAAACAATGTGTTGACCGCAGGGAACATGTGAAAGCGTTGCTTAGAAAGCTCTTTGATCACGGCGGGTAAATCGCGCGGATTGGGTATCAAGATCGAGCGTCCGCCCATGCGCAGGGTCAACATCATGTTGATGGTGAAAGCAAAGATGTGATACAGCGGCAAGGCACAGACAAACGTGAGTTGCTCGTTCGCAGGCACGCGCGTCAAAGCCGGCGCATTCCATGCTTGGGACTGCAGCACATTGGCCACCAAGTTGCGGTGTAGCAACTCTGCACCTTTGGACACACCGGTGGTCCCCCCTGTGTACTGCAACACGGCCAGATCTTCACCGTCTATGGCGGGGGAGGTCAGCGTACAAGCTTCCCCCTTGGTGAGCGCGGCATTGAAGCGCACCGCCTGAGGCAGACTGAACGCGGGCACCATTTTTTTCACTCGGCGCACCACATGATTAACCACCAGGCCTTTGAGCCATCCCAGTCGATCCCCCATGGCGCACAGCACCACGTGCTGGAGCGGCGTTTTAGCCAAACACTTTTCCAAAGTGGCCGCGAAATTCTCCAAAATCACAATGACTTTGGCATCTGCATCTTTGAGCTGAACTTCCAGCTCACGCGCCGTGTACAGGGGGTTGATGTTGACCACCACATACCCCGCGCGAAGAATGGCGGCAACCGCCACGGGGTACTGCAACACATTGGGCAACATGATGGCCACACGGTCACCCGCCAAAAGCCCCAGGCTTTGCAAATAAGCCCCAAACACTTGACTGAGCCGATCCAACTCGGCATAACTCATGTCATAGCCCATGAAGCTAAAGGCCGTGCGGTCCGAGAACTTCACAAAGCTGTCTTGCATCAATTCCACCAGCGACGCATACGCGCTGGTATCGATGTCTACAGGGACACCTTCAGGGTAAGAAGCCAGCCAAGGGCGGCGTTCCATGGTACTCACGCCTCTACGGCCTTGACCATGTCTTCAACCACTTTCTTGGCGTCACCAAACACCATCATGGTTTTATCCATGTAGAACAACTCGTTGTCCAAGCCCGCATAGCCCGAAGCCATAGAGCGCTTGTTGACGATGATGGTTTTGGCTTTGAAGGCTTCAAGAATTGGCATGCCGTAAATAGGCGAGCCCTTGGTCATGGCCGCGGGGTTCACCACGTCGTTGGCGCCCAAGATGATGGCGACATCGGCCTGCCCAAATTCGCTGTTGATGTCTTCCATCTCAAACACTTGGTCATAGGGGACCTCGGCCTCGGCCAGCAACACGTTCATGTGGCCAGGCATGCGCCCGGCCACCGGGTGAATCGCGTACTTCACGCTGATGCCTTTGTGCATCAGCTTCTCAGCCAATTCGTTCACAGCATGCTGGGCGCGCGCCACAGCCAAGCCGTAACCCGGCACGATGATCACACTCTCGGCATTGGCCAAGATGTAGGCGGCATCGTCCGCGCTGCCGCTCTTGACGGGACGCTGCTCGGTGCTGCCTGGCGCTGCGGAGCCTGCCTCGCCACCAAAGCCACCCAAGATCACGTTGAAGAACGAGCGGTTCATCGCCTTACACATGATGTAGCTCAGGATGGCCCCCGAGCTGCCGACCAAGGAGCCGGCAATGATCAACATGCTGTTGTTGAGCGAAAAGCCAATGCCTGCTGCGGCCCATCCTGAGTAGCTGTTGAGCATGGACACCACCACCGGCATGTCTGCGCCACCAATCGGGATGATGATCAACACACCCAACACAAACGACAGAGCGAGCATCAGCAAAAAGGCTTCCCAGTTGCCACTGAGCATGAAAACCACGCCCAGCCCCAACGTGCACAACCCCACCGCGAGGTTGAGCATGTGTTGTCCAGCAAACACCACCGGCGCACCTTGGAACAAACGGAATTTGTACTTGCCCGAGAGCTTGCCAAAAGCGATGACCGAGCCGCTGAAGGTGATGGCGCCAATTGCTGCACCCAAGAACAATTCCAATCGGTTGCCGTTGGGAATATCCAAGGTACCTTGGCCTTTTGCCACGATGCCAAAAGCGGTCGGCTCAACCACTGCAGCGATCGCAATGAACACGCGGCTAAGCCGATCATGCTGTGCATGAAGGCTACCAACTCAGGCATCTTGGTCATCTCGACACGTTGTGCCATCAGAGTACCTGCGCCGCCACCGATCACCAAACCCAGCAAGACCCACGACATCCCCAAACCAGAACCTGACAACTTGATGATCAGCGCCGCCGTGGTCAACACAGCAATCGTCATCCCTGTCATGCCAAAGAGATTGCCTCGGATGGAGGTGGTGGGGTGACTCAAGCCTTTGAGGGCTTGGATGAAACACACGCTGGCCACCAGGTACATCATGGTGACCAAGTTCATGCTCACGAAATCCATGTTCAACAAGCCGCCGTTCATTTTGAGGCTCCTTCAGCAGCCGGTGCTTTTTTGTCTTTTTTCTTGAACATTTCCAACATCCTGCGTGTCACCATGAAGCCACCAAACACATTGACCGCCGCCAAGACCACTGCCAACACGCCCATGGTTTTGCCCAGTGTGGTTTCAGTCATGGCAGCGGCCAGCATGGCCCCTACGATGACGATGGCAGAAATCGCATTGGTCACCGCCATCAGCGGTGTGTGCAAGGCGGGTGTGACCGTCCACACCACGTGGTACCCCACATAGATGGCCAGCACAAAAATAATGAGGTTCAAAAGGGTAGGAGAAACAGCGTCCATTTTTTAATTCCTCACGTTCATTTCTTGACCACCGCACCATCGCGGGTCATCAAACAAGCCGCCACGATGTCGTCCTCCAAGTCGATGTGCAGCACACCGTCTTTTTTGAGGATCAGCTTCAAAAAGTCCAACACGTTGCGCGCGTACAGCGCACTCGAATCTGCGGCCACCAAGGCGGGCAAATTGGTTTCCCCGACCAAGGTCACACCGTGTTTGACCACCGTTTTTCCGGCCTCGGTCAGCGGACAGTTGCCATCTGTACCGTTGGCCCCCTTGCCTGCGGCGATGTCAATGATCACAGAGCCCGGCTTCATGGCTTTGACCATCTCTTCGGTCACCAATACCGGGGCTGCGCGCCCTGGGATCAAGGCGGTGGTAATCACCACGTCGGCCAGTGCCACGCGCTTAGCCACTTCAATTTTTTGACGGTCTAGCCAACTCTGAGGCATCGGCCTTGCATAGCCACCCACCCCTTCAGCCGCATCTTTTTCTTCTTGAGTTTCAAACGGCACGTCGATGAATTTGGCCCCCAATGACTCGACTTGCTCTTTCACGCTCGGGCGCACATCGGTGGCCTCAATCACGGCCCCCAAGCGTTTGGCTGTTGCAATGGCTTGCAAGCCCGCCACACCCACGCCCAGTATGACCACGCGCGCCGCCTTGACGGTGCCCGCGGCAGTCATCAACATGGGGAAAAAGCGCTGGTATTTGTCCGCCGCCAGCATTACAGCTTTGTAGCCGGCAATGTTGGCTTGGGAAGACAACACATCCATGCTTTGGGCGCGGGTGGTGCGCGGCGCAGCCTCCAGCGCAAAGCCTGTGGCTCCGGCAGAGGCCAAGCGCTGCAGGCCTTCGGCGTTGAAGGGCTCCAACATGCCCACCACGGTGCTGCCAGCCACCACATGCGCAACCTCAGCCTGCGAAGGGCCGCGCACTTTGAGCACTAAATCGCAGCTCCAAGCCGTCTTCACATCGACCAACTCAACACCCACCGCCGCGTAAGCGGCATCGGTGACGCTGGCCGCCACACCGGCGCCTGATTGAACGCGCACAGTGTGTCCCTGCGCGATCAGTTTTTTGGCCGTCTCGGGCGTTATCGCCACACGGGTTTCACCTGCCGTCGTTTCGACGGGCACGCCTATCAGCATGAGGAACTCCTAAAGGCTGGGGTTGTTGTCAGATTCTCGAAAGGTTACACCAGAAATACCCCTGTCCTGGCGTGGGCTTACCCGAAAGATAATGCGGATATGACTATCCGTTGGAAACCCAGTGTCACCGTGGCCGCCATTATTGAGCGAGATGGCCGCTACCTCTTGATTGAAGAACACACGCCAGAGGGCTTGCGCCTGAACAACCCTGCGGGCCACCTCGACCCCGGTGAGGCACCGCAAGCCGGTTGCGCGCGCGAAGCCTTTGAAGAAACCACCCACCTGTTCACGCCCACCGACTTGGTCGGAATCTACATGTCGCGCTTTCAGCGCCCGGCGCGCGAGGCAAGTCCTCGCGAAGACATCACCTACCTGCGCTTTGCCTACTGCGGTGAACTCGGCGACAGGGTGCAAGGCGCACAACTTGACACCGGCATCGAGCGCACCTTGTGGATGAGCATCGACGAAGTGCGCGCCAATGCACACCGGTTGCGCAGCCCGTTGGTGTTGCGCTGCATCGAAGACCATGCGCGGGGTCAACGCTTTCCAATGGACTTGGTCTACACCGACCCCAGCGTGCATCTGCTCCAACCGGCCCCCGAAAGATCATGAAAAAACACCGTGTGGTGGTGGGCCTGAGTGGCGGTGTCGACTCAGCGGTCAGTGCCTACTTGCTCAAGCAGCAAGGCCACGAAGTGGTCGGCATCTTCATGAAAAACTGGGAAGACGACGACGACAGCGCTTACTGTTCCTCCAACATCGACTTTGTGGATGCTGCCGCCGTGGCGGATGTCTTGGGCATTGAAATCGAGCACATCAACTTTGCCGCTGAGTACAAGGACCGGGTCTTTGCCGAGTTCTTGCGCGAGTACCAAGGAGGGCGCACCCCCAACCCTGACATCTTGTGCAACGCCGAGATCAAATTCAAAGCCTTTTTAGACCATGCGTTCTCCGTAGGCGCAGACAAAATTGCCACCGGTCACTACGCCCGCGTTCGCGAAGTCACGAATACCGCGGGCAGGGCGTTTCAGCTGCTCAAAGGCCTTGACTCCAGCAAAGACCAAAGCTATTTCTTGCACCGGCTCAACCAGGAGCAGCTTTCCAAAACTTGGTTTCCTGTCGGTGAATTACACAAAACAGAAGTCCGACGCATCGCCAGCGAGATTGGCCTGCCCAACGCCAAGAAAAAAGACTCCACGGGTATTTGCTTTATTGGCGAGCGCCCCTTTCGTGAATTCCTCAATCGCTACATTGCCAACACACCGGGCCCGATTCAAGATGAACGCGGCCGTCAGATCGGCACCCACGTCGGCCTGAGCTTTTATACCTTGGGCCAACGCCAAGGCCTTGGCATTGGCGGCATCAAAGACAAAGGTGCGCAACGCGGCAGTGGTGAACACGCGCCTTGGTTTGTGGCCCGCAAAGACTTGCCGCGCAACACCTTGTTCGTGGTGCAGGGACATGACCATCCTTGGTTGTTGTCTGGCCAATTGACTGCCGATGATTTGAGTTGGTGCGCCAGCACCGCGCCGGCCCCAGGGCGCTACGCGGCCAAGACACGCTACCGCCAAAGCGATGCACCTTGCCACTTGGCTTACAACGACAAAGGCGAGCTGACGCTCGCCTTTGATGAGCCTCAATGGGCTGTCACACCGGGCCAGTCAGCCGTGCTGTACGACGGCGAGGTGTGTCTGGGTGGCGCAGTCATCGCCAGCGCTGCAGCACTGGACAATTTGCACGCCTGAACTCACTCGGTTGAAAGTGGTTTATTTGACCGCTTCGGCCTTCTTGGCGGCCGCGTGCACTTGGGTCGGCACCGACTTGGCGTGGGCTTTGTCCGCATGCTCAGCCTTGGCAACAGCGCTCGTTGGCGCAGACGACACGCCTGAGACAACGGCTGGCGACGTGGCGGGCGTCGTAGCAAACGCAGCAGCAGAAAAAGCACCGATGATCAAAGAGGCAATCAGCTTGTTCATGAAAGTTTCCTTCAGGTTGTTGAACAGCTCCAGTTGTCTGGAGTACACCTACAACGAGCCCCGAAGAAGTCCTGTTGACCCAAATATTTAATTATTTGTGTCAACTTTTTTTTGTAGCTTCGCGTTGCGTGCGGCTCAATCGAGCTTCACATTGGCCTGACGAACCACTTGCCCCCACTTGGCCGAATCCGACTTCAAAAAGGCGCTGAACTCGCTGGGCGTCATGGCCTTCAACTCACCGCCATACGATCGCCATTTTTCAATCAACACAGGGTTTTGGGTGGTGGCTTTTTGCATGGCCGCAGAGAGTTTTTCAACAATGGCAGTGGGTGTTCCTGCGGGTGCCAACAAACCAATCCACGCCGTGGGTGTGTAGTCTGGCAAACCGGCCTCTGCAAACGTTGGGACATCCAGAAAATTGGGATGACGGGTCTTCCCGGTGAGCGCCAGCAGCTTTAACTTGCCCGCGCGCACATTGCCCACGGCGGCCGGCAAGGCATCGAACATCAGCTGCACTTGGCCCGACACCAAATCGGCGTAAGGGCTGGTGGTGTTGTAGGGGATGAACTTGATCTTGGTGCCGGAACCAAACCCAAACCATTCCCCGGCCAAGTGGTAATAGCTGCCAGGCCCTAAGGTGGCTGCGGCCATGCTCTCGGGCTGGGCTTTGAGCTGGGCAATCAACTCGCGTGCGTTGGTTTGCGCCACCCCGGGGTTGGCAATCAACGCCGTATTGAGCAAGCCCACCAAACTGATGGGGGCAAAGTCCCGCTCGACGTTATAGGGAACCTTGCTGTAGAGATGCGGCACCACGGACAAAGAGCTCGTCGCTCCCATGACCAAGGTGTAACCATCGGGTGGCGCTTTGGCGCCGGCCTCCATACCAATCATGTTGGAAGCGCCTGGACGGTTTTCCACCACCACAGGCTGGCCGAGCACCTTGCTCAACTCGATGGCAATTTCGCGGGTGTTCGCATCGGGGCCGGTTCCCACCGGAAATGGCGCAATGATGCGAATCGCTTTGTTCGGATAGTCCTGGGCTTGAGCTCCCAAGGCAGCCCACATTGCCACGCACACAGCAGCCAGGCCAAAAGAGCGGCGAATCAAAGTCATGGAAAGTCTCCTGAATGTCTTGACGGGATTGATTTTTTCAAATCCGATCATAAAATACATTCACTTTGTCAAATTGTGATAATTTGATATGTTTTTAGGTGTTTACCCGAGGAATCTATGGCACACAACCCCCTTCTTCAAGAACAAGACGCCTTGGTCTTTAGCCATATGGGCTTTTACGTGAAAGACCTTGGGCGCATGACCCGGTTTTACACGCAGGTCATGGGGTTCACCCAAACCGACCAAGGCGACCTGGGCCCTGTGCAGCTGGTGTTTTTGAGCCGAGATCCAAGCGAGCACCACCAAGTGGTACTGGCCACTGGACGGCCTGAGGAGCTGCATTTCAACCTGATCAACCAGCTGTCGTTTCGGGTCCGCGACCTTGCCACTTTGCGCTCAATTCACGACCACGCGCTGCAAACCGAGGGGACGCACGACATGCAATGCGCCACCCACGGCAACGCGGTGTCGATTTACTTTCGAGACCCCGAGGGCAATCGAATTGAAGTGTTCTTAGACACGCCTTGGTATTGCGAGCAGCCGTTGCGCGAGCCGATTGATTTGAGTCACAGCGATGAAGCCATCATGGCCCGCGCCCTGGCCATTGCTCAAAGTAGGCCCAAGTTTCAAAGTCGCGCCACGTGGCAAGCCGAGATGGCTCGCCGCATGGGTTATGTGAAAGATTGAGCCATGGTGTTTGATGTTGCAATTTTGGGCTACGGTCCTGCAGGTGCAAGCCTAGCCAACTTGCTGGGAGCCTATGGCTTGTCAGTCATCGTGTTGGAGAAAGACGCCCAGATTTATCCGATGCCGCGCGCCATTCACTTTGATGGCGAAGTCATGCGTGTGTTCCAAACCATGGGCTTGCGCCCAGCGATGGAAAACATCTCACGTCCCGGCATGAAAGGCATGCACTTCGTGAATGCTGACAACGAGACCTTGCTGATCCGTGGCGGGACAGCGGCCTTGGGTCCGCACGGCTGCGCGAACAACCATTACTTTCACCAACCCGAGCTCGAGCAGGTGCTGCGCCAAGGCGTGGCGCGCTTTGAAAACGTGTCAGTGCGCTTGCACCACCTGGTGAGCGAGGTGCATGACCGTGGTGACCACGTGGAACTGGAGGTGAGCGAGCTGAATGGGCAACAGCCACTGCGAGTGCAAGCCCGCTACGTGGTGGGTTGCGACGGAGCGCGATCCCTGGTCCGCAAAGTGCTCAACTGCAGCACCCGTGATTTAGGTCTGCACCAACCTTGGCTGGTGTTTGACGCCCTGCTCAAACCCGGCGCACCGACCTTACCGGATCACACGGTTCAGTTGTGTGACCCCAATCGACCCATGACCTATTGCAACGTCACCGGTAACCGCCGTCGCTGGGAAATCATGCTCTTGCCCGGGGACGACACGGGCGAGCTGATCAAGCCTGACAACCTGTGGCCCTTGGTGCAGCGCTGGATTGAACCGCAGCACGCTGACATTGAACGCGCGGTGATTTACACCTTCCACTCCATCATCGCGCAAGGCTGGCGCCAAGGTCGTCTCTTGATCGCAGGCGACGCTGCCCACCAAACCCCACCCTTTCTGGGGCAAGGCATGTGTGCGGCCATTCGAGATGTATCTAACTTGGCTTGGAAACTTCAAGCCGTGTTGCAAGGCCGCGCCCACGACCAATTGCTCGACAGCTACGAGTCAGAGCGCGCGCCACACGTGGCCGAGTTCATTGAACTGGCTGTGCGCCTGGGCGACATCATTCAAACCACCGACCCGCAAGCTGCACGCCTGCGTGACGCCAAATTCCGAGGCGGCGGTGAACCCGAAATCTTTCATTTTCCGGCCCCGCGCTTGGGGCCTGGTGTATTGAGCTCAGCGCCTGCCCCCGTGGGTCAGCCCTTCCCGCAACCCCAGCTCAGCAACGGCCAATGGCTGGATGAGCGCGTGGGCCATCACTTTGTCGTGATCGCCACGCCCGAGATGATGCGCGACGTCCAAACCGCCACCCGCCAAGCATGGGAGCACTGGCAAGTGCAGACCCTCGATGCCAACGAGCCAGTATTAGCCAGTTGGCTTGCCGCCCACCAAGCCTCGGCCGTGGTGCTGCGACCGGACCGCTATGTGATGGGTCTGGCTCACAGCAGCGATGAGCTCGACACGCTGACTCGCGATTACTTGCCCACACACGCCTTGCCAGAACTCTGCGCATGAGCGACAAATCTCTCTCCAGCCTAGCGCGCATGCTGGGTGTGCTGGACCTGTTCAACGAAACCACGCCCGTGTGGACGGCAGAGGCCGTGGCTGAAGCCATGAAGGTCTCGGTGCCCACGGCCTACCGCTACGTCAAGTTGTTGGTGGCGTCTGGCTTGCTGCAACGCAGCGCCGAATCGCAATACAGCTTAGGGCCGCGCATCATCGTGCTCGACCACTTCATCCGCACAGGCGACCCGGTACTGCAACACGCAATCCCCTTCATGCAAGAGCTGGTGGCCACCACGGGGTTTGACTGTGTCATCTCAGCCTTGTACGGCCAACAACTGCTCGACACACACCGAGAATACGGCAGCGTGCCCGCTGACTTGGGATATGGGCGGGGACGCCCCCGCCCCCTGTTCTTGGGCGGTGCGCCCAAAGTCATCTTGTCTTGCTTGCCACCCAACGCTTTACACAAAGTATTCGACCAGTACCCGCAGGAGATTGCCCAGGCGGGTCTGCCCACCGAATGGTCCGCTTTTCGCAAGTACTACAGCAGCATTCGCAAGGCCGGACATTACCTCTCCAACGGCGAGCTAGAAAGCAACCTGGCAGCCTTGGCTGCGCCGATTCAACAAGCCGACGGCACCGTGCTGGGCGCCATCTCACTGGTCACCACGGTGCAACGCATGGCCGTCATCGATGTCACCAAGGTGGCCGCCTTGGTCATGCGCTGCGCTGCTGACATCGCAATCCGTGTACCCTAACCCCAATTTTTTTGAACCGAAAGGAACCTTCCCATGAAACTGATCAGCTTTTTGCACCACAACATCCCCAGCTACGGCATCGTCCAAGGCGACGACGTGCTCAACCTCACTCCCATTTTGGGCGCACAAGCCCCTGACCTGAAAAGCTTGATCGCTCACAACATGGTGGACCAAGCGGCCAAGGCCCTGGCCAGCCACAAGCCCGACTTGAAATTGGCTGACCTGCACCTGTTGCCAGTCATCACCAACCCCAACAAAATTGTGTGTGTCGGCTTGAACTACGCCGACCACGTGCGCGAAACCGGGCGTGAACTCACCGAAAGCCCCGCGCTGTTTTTGCGCGTGAGCGAGTCGCAAGTTGGCCACGGCCAAAACATCGTGCGTCCCCCTGAGTCACACCGTCTCGACTACGAAGGTGAAATCGCCGTGATCATCGGCAAAGGCGGGCGCCGCATCAGCGAAGCCGACTCTTGGAGCCATATCGCCGGTTACTCTTGCTACAACGATGGATCTGTGCGCGACTGGCAAGTCAGTACCACCCAGTGGACGGCTGGCAAAAACTTCTGGCGCACCGGTGGCTTTGGACCTTGGATGGTCACGGCTGACGAAATCAAGCCTGACCAAAAGATGACCCTCATCACGCGCTTGAACGGCCAAGAGCTGCAACGCGCTACCACCGACATGATGATTCACAGCATCCCACGTCAAATCGCTTACATCTCGACCTTCATCCCGCTCGAACCCGGCGACGTGATCGTCACGGGCACCCCTGGCGGTGTGGGTAACAAACGCACCCCACAACTCTTCATGAAGCCAGGCGATGTGGTGGAAATCGAAGTCGA
>CAIVLE010000015.1 GCA_903906635.1 uncultured Burkholderiales bacterium
CGAGCGTGTCATTCGAGACCTTGCCAGCAAGGGCAACCAATACATCTTCACCACCTCGTTTGGCTACATGGAGCAGACTTTGAAGGTGGCCAAGACTTTTCCCAAGGTCGAGTTCTATCACAACACGGGTTTCAAATCGGCTCCCAATGTGCACACCTACAACTCTCGCATGTACGAGCCCGCCTATTTGGCCGGCATGATTGCCGGTCGCATGACCAAGTCCAATGTCTTGGGCTATGTGGCGTCTTTCCCTATTCCTGAAGTGGTGCGCAACATCAACGCCTACACCATGGGTGCGCGCAGCGTGAACCCCAAAGTCAAAACCAAGGTGGTGTGGATCAGCTCTTGGTACGACCCCGCCAAAGAGCGTCAAGCAGCTGAAACCATGATTGGCCAGGGTGCTGACATGCTCATACAAAACACCGACTCCTCGGCCACCATGCAAGCCGCTGCTGACAAGGGCGTGTTTGCCTTTGGTTGGAACTCGGACATGTCGGCTGTGGCACCCAAAGCGCACTTGGCTTCTGTGACCCAAGTTTGGGGGAACTACTACACCTCCGTGCTCAAAGGTGCTGTAGCAGGCAAGCCCATGAAAGACAACGTCTGGGGCGGTTTGAAAGAAAAGATGAATGGCTTAGAGTCGTTGAGCAGCAGCTTGCCTGCCGCTGTGAAAAAAGAAGTCGAAGCCAAGCAAGCTGAAATTGTGTCTGGCAAGTTCAAAGTCTTCTCAGGCCCCATGAAGTTGCAAGACGGCACCATGAAGCTCGCTGCAGGTCAATCCTTCACCGACGCTGAGATTGACAGCATCAAGTTCTACGTGGAAGGCGTGGAAGGTCAGTTGCCTAACTAAAGAATGCACTGACCATGTCAGACGTCAAAGCCCAACCTTTTGCATTTGCTTTGCGGCCCGCACAAGCCGCGCTCGTGATCATTGACATGCAGCGCGACTTTGTGGAGCCAGGGGGCTTTGGCGAAAGCTTGGGCAACCGTGTAGAGCCTTTACAAGAGATTATTCCTATGGTTCGAAAAGTGCTGGAGCATTGGCGTGCCGTGGGTGGTTTGGTGGTCCATACGCGTGAATCGCACGCGCCTGATTTGAGCGACTGCCCGCATGCCAAGCGTTGGCGAGGAAACCCCAGTGTGCGCATTGGAGACGTCGGGCCCATGGGGCGGGTGTTGGTGCGAGGTGAACCTGGCAACCAAATCGTGGAGGCATTGGCCCCAATCGACGGGGAGTTGGTGATTGACAAGCCTGGTAAGGGCGCCTTTTATGGCACCGACTTGATGGTGCAGTTGCAGCATCGCGGCATCACCCAACTGGTGGTGATGGGTGTAACCACCGAGGTGTGTGTGCAGTCCACCATGCGTGAAGCCAATGATAGAGGCTACGACTGCTTGTTGATCGAAGACGGCACGGCCAGTTACTTTCCAGAGTTCAAAGCGGCCACCCTGGCCATGATCACAGCTCAAGGCGGTATCGTGGGGTGGACCTGCAAGGCCCAAGACCTTCTGTCAGCCTGCGTCTAGAGCCCATACAGCCACGTGTATTCACGCAGTTTATTTTTTCAATCTTGAGAGGCCATTTTTCTTTGTAGTATCTCCCTACACACCCTGGAGGTCTCCATGTTCAAAGTTCACGCCGTCCCCGCCCACCGTTTGCCACAGCTCTTGCGTCAAATGCCTAAAGCTGAGCTGCACATCCACATCGAAGGGTCGCTGGAGCCCGAATTGATTTTCGCGCTGGCACAGCGCAACGGCGTAGTCTTGCCCTACGCCAGTGTGCAGGCGCTGCGAGCGGCCTATGCTTTTACCAACTTGCAAAGCTTCTTGGACATTTACTACGCGGGGGCCAGCGTGTTGCTGCACGAACAAGACTTCTACGACATGGCCTGGGCCTACTTGCAGCGTGCTGCGGCTGACCATGTGGTGCATGCCGAACTCTTTTTTGACCCGCAGACCCATACAGAGCGTGGCGTGCCGATGGAGACGGTGATCCACGGTTTGCACCGAGCCTGCGTGGACGCCAAGGCGCAACTGGGC
>CAIVLE010000016.1 GCA_903906635.1 uncultured Burkholderiales bacterium
CCGTTGATGCTCGAGCAGCCGCCCAGCACCTTGCCACGCGGGTAGCGCAAACTGCGCCCATTCAGACCCGCTTCGGCCGCGGTGTTGAAGAGCCAGTCGGTGCGAGGGTTGCCAATGCAGTAGAGGTAACCCACGGGAATATGCACCCAGTGGTAATCGTCGCGGCGGCCTGCCTCGATCAACAACACCCGTTTGCTGGCGTTGGCGCTCAGGCGGTTGGCCAGCAGGCAACCGGCGGTGCCGGCGCCGACGATGATGTAGTCAAACTGGGTGTCGCTCATGGAGGGTCAAGCCTTGGCTAAAGCGTTGCGATGGTGCGGCGTGGGTGGCCAGACATGGCAACTTTCTGGCGCGAAGCGACTGAGGCGCCATGGCTGGCTGCCCACGTCGCACCAGCGCAATGCGAGCATCACTTAGACGTTGGCATGGCGAACTCAGCCCCTTTGCCAATGCTGTCGGGCCAGCGCTGCATGACACTCTTTTGCTTGGTGTAAAAGCGCACACCTTCTTCGCCGTAGGCGTGCATGTCGCCAAACAAACTCTTCTTCCAACCGCCAAAACCGTGCCACGCCATTGGCACCGGAATGGGCACGTTGATGCCCACCATGCCAACTTGGATGCGACGCGCGAACTCGCGTGCCACCCCGCCATCACGCGTAAAGCAGCTCACGCCGTTACCAAACTCGTGGGCATTGATCAGTGCCACGGCTTGGGCAAAGTCGGCCACGCGCACGCAGCTCAAGACCGGGCCAAAAATTTCTTCTTTGTAGATGCGCATCTCTGGCGTGACGTGGTCAAACAAGGTGCCACCCATCCAGAAACCTTTGTCGCAGCCCTCGCCGGCTTGTTTGCCATCAAACACCCGGCCATCGACCAGCAGCTGAGCGCCTTCTTTGGCGCCTTGCTCGATGTAGCCAGTGATGCGCTTGTGCGCAATGTCGGTGACGATGGGGCCCATCTCAGCGGCCAAGTTGGTGCCGTTGAGCACCTTCAAGGTCTTGGTGCGCTCAATCAGTTTGGGCATGATGCGCTCGCCGACATCGCCCACCAACACGGCCACGCTGATGGCCATGCAACGCTCGCCAGCAGAGCCGTAGGCTGCCCCAATCAGGGCATCCACCGCTTGGTCGATGTCGGCGTCAGGCATCACCACCATGTGGTTTTTCGCGCCGCCCAGGGCTTGCACGCGCTTGCCGTGGTGGGCGCCGGTTTCGTAGATGTAGTTGGCAATGGGGGTGGAGCCGACAAAGCTGATGGCCTTGACGTCAGGGTGCACCAGCAAGGCGTCTACGGCCTCTTTGTCGCCTTGCACCACGTTGAACACGCCGTCGGGCAGGCCAGCTTGTTTGAGCAAGTCGGCCATGAAGAGTGCCGGCGTGGGGTCAATCGGGCTGGGCTTTAAAACAAAGGTGTTGCCTGTGGCGATGGCCACTGGGAACATCCACATGGGCACCATCACCGGGAAGTTGAACGGCGTGATGCCTGCCACAACACCCAGGGGCTGGCGCATGGTCCAGTTGTCGATGCCGGTGGAGACCTGTTCGGTGTAGTCGCCCTTGAGGAGTTGAGGAATACCGGTGGCGAACTCGACGATTTCAATGCCGCGGGTCACTTCGCCTTGGGCGTCGGTGAACACTTTGCCGTGTTCGGCGGTGATCATGCGAGCGAGCTCGTCCTTGTGTTGGTTGAGCAGCTCCAAGAACTTGAACATCACGCGTGCACGGCGCAGCGGCGAGGTGTCGGCCCAGGCTGGGAAGGCCTTTTGTGCGGCGCAGACTGCGGCGTTGACATCGGCGCTGCTGGCCAGGCTGACGTTGGCGGTGACTGCGCCGGTGGCGGGGTTGTACACCGGTTGGGTGCGGGTGCTCACGCCTGCGGCATGTTGGCCTGCGATGTAGTGTTCAAGAGAGGCGATGGTCATGAAGATTCCTAGGTGTATCGGTTGTCTGAAGTCGGGCCTTCGGGTGTCGGGCCTTGGGGTGTGAGGCCTTGGTGTGTGCGGCGCGCGTGATCAGCGCCCGCCGCTCACATCAATGCAGGTCCCCGTGATGTAGCTGGACGCGTCACTGAGCAACCAGACGATGGTTTGTGCCACTTCTTGCGCTGTACCCGCGCGTTGCAGGGGGATGAGTGGGCCAAGTTCTTTGGCGCGGTTGGGCAAGCCGCCGCTGCCATGGATGTCGGTGTCGATCACGCCGGGGCGCACAGCGTTGACGCGAATGCCCTCAGCGGCCACTTCCTTGGAGACACCCAAGGTGAGGGTGTCGATGGCGGCTTTGCTGGCGGCGTAGTCGACGTACTGGCCCGAGGCGCCCAAGCGTGCTGCGGCGCTGCTGAGGTTGACGATCACGCCGCCCGTTCCGCCATGGCGGGTGCTCATGCGGCGCACCGCTTCACGGGTGCAGGCAAATGAGCCCAGCACGTTGATGCGCATCATGCGTTCAACCCGGGCCCAACTCATTTCGTCCACGCGGCTGGTCATGTCGACAATGCCTGCGCTGTTGACCAAGCCTTGGATGCGGCCCAGTTGGGCATCGACTTGCGCAAACATGGCCAAGATTTGGTCTTCGTGACCCACATCACCTTGAACGCTGATGGCGGTGCCCCCGGCTTGTTGAATTTGCGCCACCACATCGGCGGCGGCTTTGGCGTTTTGGGTGTAATTGACGGCGATGGCCCAACCATTTTGGGCGGCCAAGACGGCGGTGGCGGCACCAATGCCACGGCTCGCGCCGGTGATCAAAAGAACGGGTTTCAAGTAGGTCTCCTCAGGATGGGCGGGTCGGTATTTTTGTCTAGCGCATCACGATAGCATGTAGGTTTTTAAAACCGAGTAACCTGACGGACATTCTGTCGTTTTGATATTTCTGAAAGCTAAACCATGACAACTGTGCATTTGACTTCATCGGACGGATTCGGCTTTTCTGCCTATGTGGCGCAGCCCAGTGGCCACCCCAAAGGTGCCATCGTGGTGGTGCAAGAAATTTTTGGCGTCAACCCCCACATTCGCGAGGTGGCCGATGGCTACGCGGCCCAAGGCTACTTGGCGATAGCGCCAGCAACGTTTGACCGCGTCAAGCCCGCGGTGCAGATGGGGTACACCCCCGACGACATGCAAGCTGGCATTGCGCTCAAGGCTGCGGTGGAGGCCTTGCCTGAGCCGGGCGTGCTGCGTGACATCCAAGCGGCTGTGGATTACGCCGCCAAGGCAACGGGGGGCAAAGTGGGCATCGTGGGCTACTGCTGGGGTGGCTTGTTGGCATGGCGCGCGGCCAGTGGGGTCAAGGGCGTGAGTGCGGCGGTGCCTTATTACGGGGGCGGCACGACCACCGATGCAGAGCGCGCGCGCCAGCCACATTGCCCGGTGCTGGCGCATTATGCGGAGCAAGACCACTGGATTCCTATGGACACTGTGGAGGCGTTCAAAAAAGCACAACCTGGTGTTGAGGTCCATGTGTATGCCGCCGACCATGGGTTCAATTGCAACCACCGTGGGGCCTGGCATGAGCCCTCCGCCAAGTTGGCGCTGGAGCGCACGCTGGCGTTTTTTGCCAAGCATTTGGCTTGACGCGTTACTTTTTCAAATAACGCGCCGCTTCCAGCGCAAAGTAGGTCAAGACACCGTCTGCGCCGGCGCGTTTGAATGCCAATAGGCTCTCCATCATCACTGCATCGTGGTCGAGCCAGCCGTTTTGTGCGGCGGCCTTGAGCATGGCGTACTCGCCCGAGACTTGGTAGGCAAAGGTGGGGACTTGAAAGGTGTCTTTGACGCGTCGCACGATGTCCAGATAGGGCATGCCAGGTTTGACCATCACCATGTCGGCGCCTTCGGCGATGTCCAGTGCCACTTCGCGCAGGGCTTCGTCACTGTTGCCGGGGTCCATTTGGTAGACCTTTTTGTCGCTTTTGCCTAAATTGCCTGCGGACCCAACCGCGTCTCGGAAGGGCCCGTAAAACGCGCTGGCGTATTTGGCGCTGTAGGCCATGATGCGGGTGTGGATGAGGCCCTGGGCTTCAAGCGCGGCGCGAATGGCGCCGATTCGCCCGTCCATCATGTCGCTGGGTGCGACGATGTCAACGCCGGCTTGGGCTTGGGTCAACGCTTGCTGGGTCAGCACCGCCACGGTGGCGTCGTTGAGGATGTAGCCGCTGTCGTCAAGCAAACCGTCTTGGCCGTGGCTGGTGTAGGGGTCAAGGGCCACATCGGTCATGACGCCCAGTTGTGGGAAATGTTTTTTCAGCTCGCGCACCACGTGCGGCACCAAGCCTTGGGGGTTGGTAGCCTCTTGGCCGTCTGGGCTTTTGAGGTGGCTGCTGATGACCGGAAAAAGAGCCATCACCGGGATCCCCAACTGCACGCATTGTTCAGCCACGGGCAGCAGCAGATCGAGGCTCACGCGATCTACGCCAGGCATGGAGGCCACGGGTTCGCGTCGTTTTTCGCCTTCCAGCACGAAGACTGGGTAAATTAGATCGTTGGAGCTCAGGGCATGTTCACGCACCAAACGGCGGGTGAAGTCGTCACGTCGCAGACGGCGTGGGCGATTGGCAGGGTAAGAGGCGAAAACAGAGGTGAAGGCGTGGGTCATGCGCAAAATTGTGCCTGATGCCTGATGCCTGATGCCTGATGCCTGATGCCGGATGCCGGATGCCGGATGCCCGGCGTGGATGCGCTGGCAGGCGCGTCAAGCGCTTTGCAAAAAACGGCACAGCCGCAGGCCGCTGCCCCGTGCTTGCAACGGTGAGCGGGGGGC
>CAIVLE010000017.1 GCA_903906635.1 uncultured Burkholderiales bacterium
CAAGAACGGCATACCCCGCTACGATGAAGGCGGGATCATTCACAAAGCAGAAGGCGGCAGCATGCAAGAACCCTCCATCCACCAAATGCGCTCTGCGCTGATGGGTAAACCCAACGTCACCAGCCTGAGTAACCTGACCTCCATCGGTGCCAATGAAGCGCCCAGCATGCCGGTCAAGACCTTCATCCAGCCCCATGGCAATCCAGACAATGGACAAATCCCCGTGGGCGGAGTCGATGAGAACGTAATGCAGCCCGGCCAGCAACTGATGCCCCAGCAGCCTCAGCAGCCCCAGCAGCCGCAGCAGCCCGGCCAACCACAAGCTGGCGCACAGCCTCAGCAAGGCCAGCCACAGCCGCCACAAGGCCCTCAGAGCAACATCTTGAGCATGACACCCCAAGGTCAGGCCATGGCCGCTATGCGTCCCGCTGGCATGGCTACTGGTGGCGGTGTGGAAGGCTATGCGGGTGGCGATGGCGTGACCAAACGCAATCAAACCGTAAAAAACGCCCAGCGCATGGCTTACCCCGGCGTTTATGGTCGTCCTGATGAGATCGCTGCTTTGGCCGCTTCCCGCGTAGCCCCAGAAGACCCAATCCTCAAGCAACTGTTTGGCGTCAACCGAGCAGAAATGTACGAGCAAGCCAATGGTCGTAAGGGCATGGAGCACATGGGTATGCTTCCCGGAGCGTCGGCCAACCCCCGAGGTGCTGAGGCAGCAGAAAACGTCATGAACAAGCGCAACGAGCAGCGCCTGATTGACGTTATGGGCGAGGCCAAAAAACACGAAGGGCTTGTGCATGGCATGGAGCCTTGGTATTACATGAACCCGCTATTCCATCGCATGGTGGAACTGCTGGGCATGGAGAAGGCGGTACAAGAGTACAAAAAAATGAATGCACTGATGGGCATGTCATCCTCTGCCAGCGAGGTCAACACAGAGATTCCTCGCGGGTCTTTGGCCTATTACTTGCAAAACCAAGGCCGCTTTGATGAGTTTGTTAAGCATGGCGGCAAGCGCGATCCAAACCGGCCAGCAGACTTTGGTGAAGTGCCCGGTCACCTTGCGCACAAAACAGCGCATGCGGTTCCAATGCAGAAATTCTTGGAGCGCGGTGAGGTGGACATGAGCAGCCCCAAGGTTCCCTTGTACATTGAGGCGTCCGGTGTTCCTGAGACTGGCTTCCAGACACGCACACCGGTTGGCGATGCACACTGGAGTCGTGCTGTAGGCTTGGCCGATACACGCAACCCCAAAATGCTTAAAGGGCAAGAGGTGGTTCCGGGTCAAAGCGTGACCAACCCCGAAATGTCATCCCTTGGCCCTTGGTGGCAAAAGAAAATTGCTGCCAAGCTTGGATTGGAGTCGGTGCCAGCACAGGCGCTGGCATGGGGAGCCTTCTCACCGCAGACCGGTGTGACTACACCAATTGGCGCTCCCAAACTGGAATTGATTGCCCAGCAAATTCGTCACACCGCCAATCGACTGGGCGTCAGTCCAGAGACTGCACGCGACATGGTGCTGACCGGCAAAGAACGCATGGGCAAGAAAAAGGGCGGTGGAGTTAAACTACACACCGACCAAGACACCATGGCGCTGGAACTCAGCCGCAAAAAAAAGGTTAAATGATGGCCGACATTGACGACACCCAAGACGACACCCAAGTAACCGAGAACGACGATGGCAGCGCCACCGTGGACATGCCTGATGTCCAAACCGAAGAGCAAGCGGATG
>CAIVLE010000018.1 GCA_903906635.1 uncultured Burkholderiales bacterium
AAAGGGCTGTCAGCGCGGCAATGGGGCAAAAACTCCAAAGCAGAAAACGTCCACAGCTGGGTATCTAAAGTCTGTATGCATTGCTCATCGCCCGTGACCACCACCTTGGCGCCACTGGCCACGGCTTTGCGCAACAAGCGACAGGCGTAAGCCAATTTATCGGGCGCATTGAAGTGAAAAGCGATCTCTGTCATGCAGCAGATGTGGCTGTGCGGCGACGTGTTGGGGTCTTGCCCGACTTGGCTTGTGCCTGGGACGCGGGCTTGGGCACCAGACCCAGCAAATAATGCAACAGCAAGCCCACGGGGCGGCCGGTGGCACCTTTGGCCGCACCGCTCTTCCAAGCAGAGCCAGCAATGTCCAAGTGCGCCCAGGGGTAGTCCTTGGCAAAGCGCTGCAAAAATTTAGCTGCCGTGATCGCCCCGCCATCGCGCCCGCCGACGTTGGCTACATCGGCAAAATTCGACTTCAAACCCTCGGCATAGTCGTCATCTAAAGGCAAACGCCAGCAGGGGTCGAGTGCAGCCTCGCCTGCTGCCTCCAGGGCATGCGCCAAGTCGTCTGAGGCCGAGAACAAGCCACTGCGCACATGACCCAGCGACACCACACAAGCACCTGTCAGGGTGGCAATGTCAATGACCGCGCGAGGTTTGAAACGCTTGGCATAGGTCAAGGCATCACACAAAATCAAACGTCCTTCAGCGTCCGTGTTGAGCACTTCAATCGTTTGTCCGCTCATGCTGGTCACCACATCACCGGGCTTTAAAGCCAAGCCACCTGGCATGTTCTCGCAAGTCGGAATCAACCCCACCACATTGAGCGCAGGCTGGAGGCGGGCCAAGGCTTCAAAGGTGCCCAAGACGCTGGCTGCGCCACACATATCGAACTTCATCTCGTCCATGCCTGCCGCGGGCTTGATAGAGATGCCCCCCGTGTCAAACGTGATGCCCTTGCCCACCAAAACCGTGGGGGCCTGGGATTTGGGCGCGCCGTTGTAATGCAAGACAATGAAACGCATGGGTTCGCGAGAGCCTTGCGCCACTGCGGCAAAAGAGCCCATGCCGAGCTTGTGTATCTGCTCAGGCCCCAGGACCTCACAACGCACCCGTGGCCTTTTGCCAAGGGTCTGGGCCACCTTGGCCAGCATGCTGGGCGTGGCGTGGTTGGCGGGTCGGTTGCCCCACTCTTTGGCCAATGCCACGCCGCAGACTTGGGCGCACGCATGATCAAAATCGGACTTGGCGTTTTGGGTTTGGGTGGCCGTAGGCAATCCCAACACCACGCGCTTGAGCAAACTCGCCTTGGCCGTTGGCTTGGTGGCGGTGTAGACATAGCTGGTGTCAGCCACCGCCTGGGTCGCAGCGTGCAAACGCTGTTGCGTGGCGTCTTCCATCCAAAGGGTCAAGCTTTTGGGCGATGCCGCCTTGAGTGAGGCAACCGCGGCGGTCACGGCCTGACGAATGTGACGGGCATGGCCTTCTCCGCTGGACACCAGCAGCACGCGTGCAGCACTCACGCCGTGGGCGCGCCACAGGCTGAGCATTTTGGCGGGGCTGCTGTCGAGGTCGCCACTTTTGCGTGCCTGCACGATCAATTCAGACAAGGCGTTGCGTGAGGGTTTGAAGGCGGCAGAGACCAGCACCAACAGCACATCGGTTTTAAGGGCTGCGGCGGCGTTTAAATCCAGCGTCTTGAGTTCAAAGTTCATAATGGCGTCTTTCTTTCGCACAGATGTTATTCCATTCCTTCACCCGCCACGCGCTGATTGACAGCGCCGCTGCCAGCTGCTCAGGCTCGCGGGTGAGCGTGCGTCATGAGGCCTGTCAATGAAAACCCTGCGTCGCCTCATTTACGGTGAAGTGCTCGTGGCCGTGGGCTTTGTCACCCTGAGCTTTTTGGGCTTGTTTTTCTTCTTTGACTTTGTGGATGAGCTCCAAGGTGTTGGTAAAAATAACGGCGCCTACCAACTCAAACATGCTTTCCTTTATGTGCTGATGCTGGTGCCCAGCCACTTGTACGAGTTGCTGCCTATCTCCGTCTTGATCGGCACCATTTTTGTCATGGCGCGACTGGCTCAAAGCTCCGAGTTCACCATCTTGCGCACCAGTGGCCTGGGACCTACCTTGGCACTGCGCAACCTGATGGGCCTGGGCTTGGGATTTGTGGTGCTGACGTTTGTGGCTGGCGACTACCTCTCTCCTTTATGTGATCGCTATGGGCAGCTCTTTAAGAGCCGACACATGGGTCAAATCAAGGTGGGGCAAACAGGCGCTTGGTTGCGTGAACATCAAAGCCAAGCCAGCTTTGCAGTCAATGTGCAAACCCTCACCCCCGAGGGCAACCCCAGTGGCGTACGCATCTATGAGTTTGACAACGCTGGACAGTGGATTGGCCTGACCCGCGCCAAGCTCGGCGTGTTGACCCAAGACGACAGTTGGATCTTGCAACAAGTCGAACGCGACAGCCTGCAGCGCAAAGGCAACGAAGCCACCTTGAGTCGGGTCAACTCCGCCCAACAGTTGTGGCTCACGGGCATCTCCTCCGAAATGGTCTCGGTGGCCTTGCTCAAGCCCGACCGCATGGGCACGATCGACCTGTTTCAGTACATCCGACATCTCAGCGCCAACGGCCAAGCCACCCAACGCTTTGAGATTGAATTCTGGAAAAAAGTCTTCTATCCCCTGAGTTGTTTGGTCATGGTGGTACTGGCTCTGCCCTTTGCCTACCTGCATTTTCGAAGCGGCAACATCGCCAGCCATGTCTTTGGTGGGGTGATGGCTGGCATCAGCTTTTTCTTGCTCAACAATGTGTTCAGCTATATCGGCAACCTCAACAACTGGGCCCCTTGGTTTGCTGCGGCAGCGCCGGGCATGCTGTACTCGCTCGTTTCACTGGCCGCCTTTGGTTGGCTGGTGCTGCGCCAATAACTCCCCTCTCCCTCTGTTTTATGCACGCCATCCTTTTGTTTGCCCACGGCTCACGCGACCCCTTGTGGCACCGCCCGATCCAAGCCGTTGCGGCGCGCATCGCACAACGCGCGCCCGAGATGGCCGTGCGCTGCGCCTATTTGGAACTCACAGAACCCAGCTTGGCCCAAGCAGCCGCCGAGGTGGTCCAACAAGGCGCAACGAGTCTGAGCGTGTTGCCCATGTTTTTGGGCGTCGGAAAACACGCACGGGAAGACTTGCCTGAACTGATGCAATCTTTGCGACAAGCCCACCCCCAGCTGCACATTGACTGTCAGCCCGCAGTGGGCGAGCACGATGCCTTGCTCGATTTGTTGGCCGATATTGCACTCAGTCACACCATGAGTCGCGAATAAAGAACGGCCTAATTAGATGCCCAAGGCATAATGGCGCGGCAAATTCAACGCCTACGTCATGAATCTTCATCAATTTCGCTTTGTCCAAGAAGCTGTTCGCCGTAACCTCAATCTGACTGAGGTGGCCAAGTCGCTGCACACCTCGCAGCCTGGCGTCTCCAAGGCCATCATCGAGCTGGAGGAGGAGTTAGGGGTAGAAATCTTCACCCGCCACGGCAAACGCCTCAAGCGCGTCACCGAACCTGGTCAACACGTGCTGCGCAGCATCGAGGTGATTTTGCGAGAGGTGGGCAACCTCAAGCGCATTGGCGAGCAGTTCAGCGCCGAAGACAGCGGCACCCTCTCCATTGCCACCACCCACACCCAAGCGCGTTATGTGCTGCCACTGCCCGTGGCCAAGTTGCGCGCAGCCTACCCCAAAGTCAACATCAGCTTGCACCAGGGCGCGCCCGCCCAAGTGGCGCAAATGGTGCTGGACGAAGTGGCCGAAATTGGCATTGCCACCGAGTCCCTCATCGACTACCCCGAGTTGGTGACCCTGCCCTGCTACGAATGGGAACACGTGCTGGTCATCCCCAAAACCCATCCCTTGGCAGCCAAGAGTCGCATCACTTTGGAAGACTTGGCCCAAGAGCCCATCATCACCTACCACCCCTCCTTTACAGGCCGCACCCGCATTGACAAAGCCTTTGCAGCCAAGCAACTCACACCGCGCATTGCCCTGGAAGCCATTGACTCGGACGTGATCAAAACCTATGTGCGCCTTGGCATGGGCGTGGGCATCGTGGCGGAAATGGCTGTGCGCGACAGCACCGACGACGACCTGGTGGTGCGCCCCGGTGCCCAGTTATTTGGTAAAAACACAGCGCGCATTGCATTCAAGCGCAGCGCCTACTTGCGCAACTTTGTCTACGACTTCGCGACCTTGCTGAGCGAGCGGCTGGACCGCAACCTCATTCTCAAAGCCCTTGAGGGCCATGCCAACGACTACGACCTGTGAGCCCTGACCTATGACCACACCTGTTCTCGAGACCAAATTCCCCAAAGTCGGCACCACCATCTTCACTGTGATGTCAGCCCTGGCGGCAGAAAAAAATGCGGTCAACCTCGGCCAAGGGTTTCCAGACTTTGCCTGTGATCCGCACTTGGTGAGTTGCGTGACACACGCCATGACGCAAGGTCTCAACCAGTACCCCCCCATGACCGGTGTACCCGTGCTGCGCGAAGCCATCACCCAAAAAATTGAATCGCTCTACCACCACCGCTACGACCCGGTGAGCGAGATCACCGTCACCGCAGGCGCCACCCAAGCGATCTTGAGCGCCATCTTGGCCGTGGTTCGTACGGGCGACGAAGTCATCGTTTTGGAGCCCTGCTACGACAGCTACATTCCCAATATCGAGTTGGCCGGTGGTGTGGCCGTGCGTGTACCCCTCACACCGGGCACCTTTCGGCCCGACTTTGACAAGATCGCCGCCGCCATCAGCCCCAAGACACGCGCCATCATCGTCAACAGCCCGCACAACCCCAGCGCCACCGTGTGGACACAGCAAGAGATGCGCCAATTGGAGGAGCTCTTAAAGCCCACCCAGATCTTGCTCATCAGCGACGAGGTGTACGAACACATGGTGTACGCGCCGCGCCAACACCTGAGCGCATCGAGTTTTGAGGGCTTGGCCGAGCGTGCCTTCATCGTCTCGAGCTTTGGAAAAACTTTCCACGTCACGGGCTGGAAAGTCGGCTACGTGGCTGCCCCTGCCAGCTTGAGCGCTGAGTTTCGCAAGGTGCACCAGTTCAATGTGTTCACCGTCAACACCCCGGTGCAACATGGCCTGGCCGCCTACATGACCAACCCCAAGCCCTATTTGGAGTTGCCTGCGTTTTATGCCGCCAAACGCGATTTGTTTCGCGCCGGCTTGGCCAGCACCAAGTTTGAGCTGCTGCCCAGCGAGGGCAGTTACTTTCAGTGCGTGCGCATCGACCAACTTGGCGTACCCGAGAAAAACCTCAGCGAAGCCGATTTTTGCCAATGGCTCACCAGCGAGATCGGCGTGGCGGCCATTCCGTTGTCGGCCTTTTATGCCGACGGCTTTGACCAGCGGGTGGTGCGCTTTTGCTTTGCCAAACAAGACGAAACCTTGAAGCTGGCCTTGTCTCGTTTGGCACGCCTGTGAGCCGCAGGTCTTGCGCGCTAGAAGCGCTTCCCAGGTCATTTGGCACACCCTGATGAACCCTCACAACCGCCGCGGCATCCTCACCATGATGGCTGCGATGCTGTTCTTTGTGACCAACGACGCGTTGGTCAAGTTGGTCAGCAGCCAGTTGCCCACGCCGCAGCTGATTTTCATTCGCGGCGCTTTTGCCACCCTGTTGCTGGTGCTGATGGTCTGCTTCACAGGCAGTTGGTCGCAGTGGCGCAGCGTGCGCACGCGCACCGTGCCAATCCGCGCGCTGCTCGACAGTGCCGCCACATTCACCTACCTCAGCGCGCTGTTTCACCTACCGCTGGGCAACGCCACCGCCATCAACCTGGCGGCGCCCTTGTTTCTGACCTTGCTGGCTGTGTTCTTTCTGCGTGAACGGGTGGGTGCGCTGCGCTGGGCCTTGATTGTGTTGGGCTTCACCGGGGTGCTGCTGGTGGTGCAACCCGATGCCCATGGCTTGAACGCCTACGCCCTGCTGTGCGTGGTGGGCACGCTGTTTCATGCGGGACGCGACTTGATGACGCGCTTGGTGCCCGCCCACGTGCCCTCGCTGCTCATCACACTGTCAACCTCCACCATGGTCACCCTGCTGTCAGGGCTTTGGACCTTGAGTGCGCCTTGGCAACCCGTGGCTTTGGAGCCTTTGATGCAACTCGGCGGCGCCGCCTTTTGTCTTGCTATCGCCTACCACCTGCTCACCTTGAGCATGCGCGCAGGCGACATGAGCGTCATTGGCCCCTTTCGTTACAGCGGGTTGCTGGTGGCCTTGGTGCTGGGTTATTTGCTGTGGGGCGAAGTGCCCAACCTGTTGGCCTGGGGTGGCATTGCCTTGCTGGTGATGGCAGGACTGGGGCTGCTTCACAGCCAACGCACTTCACGACGGGCGGCGTTGGATGCAGCGACTGACTGATTGTGCAGAGCGCACAAGCGACGCGGGCTTTGCTTTTGAAGGGGCTGAGAAAATTTCAACATCGTGGGTCTGGCCCTGCTCACAACGAAAGCACAAGCGCCAACGGTCGTTGATGCGAATGCTCCACTTACCCTGCAAACTTCCGACCAACGCTTCTGATCGGTTTGATGCTGGCATTCGCAGGTCATCCACCTCAACATCTGCGTGCAGCTGAGCTCATCGCATCAAAGCGCGTTTGAGTATTTAAGGAGGCAAGCGACGTGACCTACCTGTCGAAAACAGCTTTTCGGTTTCCTCGCTGGCACAGATTTTGATCAAGTTACGCCCACAACATAAACAATTTGTACATCCCGAACAAGTGCAAGTTTGCTTTGCTAGGGATTGCAGCAGTCTAGAAAAACAATCCAATAAGATGAGCGCGTTGCGCTTCATCAATGCGTATTAAAAACTCAATAACTCAACTGCTGCCAGGCCTTGTCTAGCCGCTTCACGCTCACCGGTTGTGGCGTGCGCAGCTCTTGCGCAAAGAAGCTCACGCGCAGTTCTTCCAACAGCCAGCGGAACTCTTGCATCCGTGCATCGCTCACGCCTTTGCGCTCGGCCACCAAGCGCCAATACTTTTGCTCCAGCGGTTTGAGTTCGGCCAGTTTCGCCGCGTCGCGCGCGGGGTCAGCACGCAGTTTGTCCAGCCGCAACACAACGGCTTTGAGGTAGCGCGCAAAGTGCTGCAACTGCCCGTATGGCGTCTCGGTGATGAAGCGTTTGCCCACCAAGCGTTGCAGTTGCTGCGCGGCGTCGGCCACCGCGTCGTGTTGGATTTTGGTGTCTTTGACTTTGCGGCTGGCTGCTGCAAATTCGCTCAGCACGGTGTGGCCCAAGCGCGCCACTTCGTTGGCAATCAGCGTCAGGCGGCCACGGCCTTCGTCGAGGCGGCGTTTGAAGTCGGCCTCGCACGTAGGCAGCGGGTCGAGCAAGAAGGCGCGGTCCAAGGCCACATCCAAAATTTGTTGCTTGAGTTCGTCGCCCGTGCCACCGCCCGAGCCATCGGAGGACTTACCCACCATCATGAAAACCACCGACATTTTTTGCAGGTCGGGCAGGTTTTTCTCCAGGTACTTGAGCGCGTCTTTGATTTGCAAACCAAACAAACGGCGCAAGCCTGCACGGTGCTTGGTGGCGGCCACCTCGGGCTCGTCAAACACCTCAATGCACACGGCGTCTCCCATGTCCACCAAGGCAGGAAAACCGATCAGGGTTTGCTGACCTCTCGCAATTTCCATCAGCTCAGGCAGCTCACCAAAGGTCCAGCTGGTATAGCGTTGATCGGCTTGACTAGGGCTCGTCTGTTTCTGCCCTGGTTTGGGCGCCGTTGGGGTCAGAGCCCGATTCACTTCGGACAATCGGGCTGTGACCCCAAATGCTTGTTGGCCGTCTTGCGAGTTTCGCTGCGCGGCATCGGGATCTGGCCCCAATTTGCGCTCGCCGTCGGCTGACGCAGACCCGACGCCAACGCCAGCGCCCAAAGGCCCCACACCTTTCAACGCGGCCAAGGCCTGAAACGCGCCACGCGCTTGGCTGCCCAGCTCGGCTTTCAATGCACCCAAGTTGCGGCCATGCCCCAACTGTCGGCCATGTTCGTCAACCACCCGAAAATTCATGAACAGGTGTGGCGCCAACATCTCAAGTTTGAAGTCGCCTCGTTTGACATCGACCTGTGTCTCAGCCCGTACCAGTTTCAACACCGCATCGGTCAACGAGCCCGCGCCAAACAGCTCGGGCTCACACAGAGTCGCTGTCAACCGAGCGGCGCTGTCGGGCAGCGGCACCAAACGAGATCGCGGTTTTTGGTGCAGCGTTTTCAAGAGCGCGTGTACCTTTTGATTGAGCATGCCTGGCACCAGCCATTCCGCGCGTTCTTCGCTGACTTGGTTCAACACAAACAGCGGCACGGTCACGGTCAGGCCATCTTTGGCATCACCGGGCTCATGGAGGTAATCGGCGGTGCAATCCACCCCACCCATGCGCAGTGTTTTGGGAAACGCCTGCGTGGTGATGCCCGCCGCTTGGTGGCGCATCAGCTCCTCGCGGCTGAGGTAGAGCAGTTTGGGTTGGCGCTTGACTTCCTCGCGGTACCAGTGCTCCAGCGAGACCAAGCCGCACACATCGGCAGGCAACTGCTGATCGTAGAAGGCGTAGATCAAGGCATCGTCCACCAGCACGTCTTGGCGGCGCGACTTGTGTTCCAACTCTTGCACCTGCGCAATCAGCTTTTGGTTGGCGGCCAAGAACGCCAGCTTCGTGTCGAGCTCCCCCTCCACCAGCGCTTCACGAATGAAGATTTCACGCGCCCCCGCCATGTCCACTTTGCTGTAACTCACCCGTCGCCCGTTGTAGACCACCAAGCCGTACAAGGTGGCGCGCTCCAGGGCTTTGACTTCGCCGGCTTTCTTCTCCCAATGCGGATCGAGCAATTGTTTTCTCAAAACATGGGCGCCAACTTGCTCCAACCATTGCGGCTCGATGCCCGCCAAGCCGCGGCCAAACAAGCGCGTGGTTTCCACCAACTCAGCCGCCACCAGCCAGCGACCGGGCTTTTTGCGCAAGTGCGCCCCAGGGTATCGGTAAAACTTGATGCCCCGCGCCCCCAAATAGGCCTCGTCGTCGTCGAGCTTGCAGCCCACGTTGCCCAGCAAGCCCGCCAGCATCGACAAATGCAGTTGCTCGTAACTTGCAGGCAAGGTGTTCAAGCGCCACTTGTGCTCGGTCACCACCGTCAGCAACTGGGTGTGGGTGTCGCGCCACTCGCGCACACGTCGCACGTTGATGAAGTTTTGTCGCAGCAGCGCTTCGTATTGGCGGTTGCTCAGTTTGTGTTCGGTGGGCACGCCGGTTGCGCCGACTTTCAATTGGGTTCTGACCCCAATTAATCCTTGTTTGCTTTGCGACTGCTTGATGGCAATTTGCGGCTTCATGCTGGCTGGCACATGCGGTTTGCCACCGCGCGAGTTTTCTAGCCATTTCCAGAGGTTGAGGTAGCCGCTGAACTCGCTTCGGTCGTCGTCAAACTTGGCGTGCGCTTGGTCAGCCGCCGCTTGTGCTTCCATGGGGCGGTCGCGCACGTCTTGCACGC
>CAIVLE010000019.1 GCA_903906635.1 uncultured Burkholderiales bacterium
AGCGCCTCGGGCTTTTGTTTTTTCACGAGACTTTGCATGATCACTGTGTCTGTTGATTGCATGGGCGGTGACCATGGGCCACGCGTGACCCTCGCTGCATGTCGTCGCTTTTTAGAGACGCATGCACAAGCCAGGCTCTTGCTGGTTGGCTTGCCAGAGGATTTGTCCTCTTTCGTTCATCCTCGCGCTCAGTTGGTTGCGGCCTCCGAAGTGGTGACCATGGACGATCCGGTGGAAGTGGCCATGCGTCGCAAAAAAGACTCGTCCATGCGCGTCGCTATTGAGCAAGTCAAGGGCGGTTTTGCCCAGGCGGTGGTATCTGCTGGCAACACGGGCGCATTGATGGCGATTGCACGCTATGTGCTCAAAACCATCGATGGCATCGATCGGCCTGCGATTGCTGGCCGTATGCCCAATTTCAAAGGCGGTGGTACCACCATGCTCGACTTGGGGGCCAATGTCGATTGCACACCCGAGCATTTGCTCCAATTCGCCGTGATGGGATCGGCCCTGGTTTCGGTACTCGACGACATCGACAGTCCCTCGGTAGGCCTTCTCAATATTGGTGAAGAAGCTATCAAAGGTAACGAAATCATCAAAAAAACGGGTGAATTGCTTCGAGCTGCTGCTAACTCGGGCGATTTGAACTTTTACGGCAATGTCGAAGGAAATGACATTTACCAAGGCACGGTCGATTTGATCGTGTGTGACGGGTTTGTCGGGAATGTGGCCCTCAAAGCCAGTGAGGGATTGGCACACAAAATCAGTGAAACGCTTAAAAATTCATTTACGCGCAATATCTTCACCAAAATTGCTGCCATTTTTTCATATCCAGTTCTTTCTGACTTCAAAGACAAAGTGGACCATCGCCGCTACAACGGGGCAGCCTTGCTGGGCTTGAATGGCATTGTGTTCAAGAGCCATGGTTCGGCCGATGAAGTGGCTTTTGAGACGGCATTGAACCGGGCGTATGATGCGGCCCATCACAACTTGCTCGAACGTGTGCGAACGCGCATTGCCCATGCCGCTCCATTGCTGGCCTTGGCGCAGTCTGCGGAAGTTACCGCTTGAGCCCTCTGATTAATGACCCGTTATTCGCGAATTACCGGCACAGGAAGCTTTCTCCCACCACGTCGGTTGACCAATGCAGATTTGGTTGCGCAATTGGCCACACAAGGCGTTGAAACCTCGGACGATTGGATTGTTGAGCGAACTGGGATTCATGCGCGTCACTTTGCCGCCCCCGAGGTGGGCAGCAGTGATTTGGCGTTCGAGGCGGCAAAAAACGCGCTGACTGCTGCGGGCCGTGGCCCCCAAGATGTTGACCTGATCATTGTTGCCACGTCCACCCCAGACATGGTTTTTCCTTCCACGGCTTGCATCTTGCAGCACAAGCTGGCGCAAATTGACGCTGCCGCCGCGGGCATTGCAGGCGCGCCTGCATTTGATGTGCAAGCGGTGTGCAGTGGGTTTATTTACGCGCTGACCGTGGCAGATGCCATGATTCGAGCCGGCTCTGCGACGTGTGCGTTGGTGGTCGGTGCCGAGGTCTTCTCGCGCATCTTGGACTTCAAAGATCGAACCACCTGCGTCTTGTTTGGCGATGGCGCGGGTGCTGTGGTGCTGGAGGCTTCTGAGCAAGCTGGAATCTTGGCCACAGACATCCATGCCGATGGCAAACACGCTGGCATTTTGTGTGTGCCAGGCCATGTGCGAGGTGGAGAGATTTTGGGAGACCCCGTTCTCAAGATGGATGGCCAGGCGGTCTTTAAGCTCGCAGTTGGCTTGTTAGAAGGCGCTGCACATGCTGTGTTGAACAAGGCGGGACTGCAAGAATCAGACATCGACTGGTTGATCCCACACCAAGCCAATATTCGAATCATTCAAAGCACGGCCAAAAAACTCAAACTCTCGATGGACAAGGTGGTGTTGACCGTCCACAACCACGGCAATACCTCTGCTGCATCGATTCCATTGGCATTGGACGAGGGGGTGCGCAGTGGTCAGGTCAAACCGGGGCAAACGCTCATGCTCGAGGGTGTAGGGGGTGGGTTCACTTGGGGTGCAGTGCTGCTCAAGTTGTGATCCCCATGAAGGGGCGTTTCAAACCAAACGAAGATTTATGAAGCCATTTGCATTTGTTTTTCCGGGTCAAGGTTCTCAGTCTGTCGGTATGCTGGACGCTTGGGGTGATCACCCAGTGGTCGCTCAGGCGTTGGCTGAGGCATCTGAGGCCATGGGCGAGGACATCGCCAAGTTGATCCATGAGGGACCTAAAGAAGCTTTGGCTTTGACCACCAACACCCAACCGGTGATGTTGGTGGCCGCTGTCGCGGCTTACCGCGTGTGGTTGGCTGAAGGCGGTGCACTGCCGTCTGTGGTGGCCGGTCACTCGCTGGGGGAGTATTCGGCGCTTGTGGCCGCGGGTTCCTTAACGCTGGCCCAAGCCGCTCCTTTGGTTCGCTTCAGGGCCCAAGCCATGCAGGACGCTGTTCCCGTTGGGACCGGTGCCATGGCCGCTATCTTGGGCTTAGAAGCTGGCAAAGTCATGGCCGGCTGTCTTGAGGCACAGGCGACATTTGGTGCAGGTTCCAACGAAGTGGTGGAAGCCGTGAACTTCAATGACCCGAGTCAAACGGTGATTGCCGGCAGCAAAGCTGCCGTTGAGAAGGCCTGTGAAGTGCTCAAAGCCAGTGGCGCCAAGCGGGCTTTGTCTTTGCCTGTCTCTGCTCCTTTCCACTCCAGCTTGATGCGCCCTGCCGCAGATCGTTTGAAGGAAAAGCTGGCGAACACTTTGATTGCTGCACCGCAAATACCTGTGGTCAACAACATCGATGTCATGGTGGAGACCGAACCCGATCGCATTCGCGCAGCCTTGTTCCGTCAAGCGTTTGGACCGGTGCGCTGGGTCGAGTGCGTGGCTGCGATCAAGGCCCGTGGGATCTCTACCTTGGTGGAGTGTGGGCCCGGCAAAGTCCTCGCGGGCATGACCAAACGCATTGATGCTGAATTGACCGGCTTGCCCTTGTTAGATCCGGCCTCCTTGGCGGATGTCAAAGCGGCCTTGGCCTAAGGATTGATATGAGTGAACAACACATGACCTCCCAAGTGGCTTTGGTGACCGGCGCCTCACGGGGTATCGGCGCCTCAATCGCTCAACTGTTAGCCCAGCAAGGTTTTTTGGTCATTGGTACAGCCACCAGCGACGATGGTGCAGCCAAGATCTCTCAAACCCTGTCGGCGTACCCTGGTTGCAAGGGCGCTAATTTGAACGTCAACGATGCCGCGGCTGTTGAGGCCTTGGTCGATGGCATCGTCAAAGAGCATGGTGCTTTGCATGTGCTGGTCAATAACGCGGGCATCACCCGCGACATGCTGGCCATGCGACTCAAAGATGACGATTGGGATGCGGTGCTCGACACCAACCTCAAGGCCGTTTTTCGTTTGTCGCGTGCCGTGATTCGTCCCATGATGAAGCAGCGCTATGGTCGCATCATCAACATCACCAGCGTGGTGGGCGCCTCTGGCAATCCAGGACAAGCCAATTACGCCGCTGCCAAAGCGGGCGTTGCTGGCATGACGCGCGCTTTGGCCCGTGAGCTAGGCAGCCGCCACATCACGGTCAATTGTGTGGCGCCAGGCTTCATTGAAACGGATATGACCGCAGCCTTACCGCAAGAACAACAAAAAGCCTTGCTGTCTCAAATCCCCTTGGGGCATTTGGGCAAACCGTCTGATGTGGCCCATGCTGTGGCTTATTTGGCCAGTGCCAATGCGTCTTACGTCACGGGTCAAGAATTGCATGTCAACGGTGGCATGTTCATGGTTTGAGACGACTCAAACCGATGGTTTCAAAACGGTGTGTCCGCCCGGTTAAAATTGCGGACTTATTCACAACCCTCTGAGGGACCCCATGAGCGATATCGAAGCACGTGTCAAAAAAATCATTGCCGAACAACTTGGCGTGGAAGAGTCACAAGTCACCAGTGAAAAAGCCTTTGTGGCTGATTTGGGTGCTGACTCCTTGGACACCGTGGAATTGGTGATGGCTTTGGAGGATGAGTTTGGAATCGAAATTCCAGACGAAGATGCCGAAAAAATCACGACAGTGCAAAACGCGATTGATTACGCGTTGACGCACAAAAAAGCCTAATTTATAGGAATCTCCGCATGAGCCGTCGTCGCGTTGTCGTGACCGGTCTGGGATGCATCAGCCCCGTTGGAAACACGGTGGATGCGGCCTGGGCCAATCTTTTGGCCGGTCAATCTGGCATTGGGACCATCACGCGCTTTGATGCGTCAGGGATCAACTGCCATTTCGCCGGTGAAGTCAAAGACCTAGACCTTGACCAGTACATCGCCCCTAAGGAGGCGCGTGCCATGGACAAGTTCATTCATTACGGCGTTGCGGCTGCGATACAGGCGGTTCAAGACTCGGGTTTGCCAACTGGTCAAGCCCTGGGAGAAGAAGAGGCGACCCGAATCGGGGTTGTGATCGGATCTGGCATTGGTGGCTTGCCACTGATCGAGGACATGCACAACGAGCTGCTGGCCAAAGGCCCGCGTCGTATCTCGCCATTCTTTGTGCCGGCTTCCATCATCAACATGATTTCTGGTCATGTGTCGATGCGTTTTGGCTTCAAAGGCCCCAACTTGGCCGTGGTCACCGCGTGCACCACGGGCTTGCACAGCATTGGAGAGGCAGGGCGCCACATTGAGTATGGCGACGCCGACGTGATGATCGCCGGCGGCTCTGAAGGCTGTATTTCTCCTTTGGGTGTGGGCGGCTTTGCCTCCATGCGTGCCTTGTCGACCCGCAATGACGATCCCACCACTGCTTCGCGTCCTTGGGATCGCGATCGCGATGGTTTTGTTCTGGGCGAAGGCGCTGGTGTTTTGGTGCTCGAAGAGTATGAACACGCCAAAAAACGCGGCGCCAAAATTTACGCCGAGTTAGGTGGCTATGGTTTGAGTGCCGATGCGGGCCACATGACAGCGCCCAACATGGACGGTCCTCGTCGTGCCATGCTCAGTGCATTGAGCAATGCAGGAGTGACGACTGACCAAGTCGATTACTTGAACGCGCATGGGACATCCACGCCTTTGGGCGACGTCAACGAGACCCATGCCATCAAAGCGGCGTTGGGGGATCACGCGAAAAAGGTGGTGGTCAATTCGACCAAGTCCATGACAGGGCATTTGTTGGGCGGTGCAGGTGGTGTTGAAAGTGTGTTCACTGTGCTGGCCGTGCATCACCAAAAGAGCCCGCCGACCATCAATATCTTTAACCAAGATCCAGAATGCGATTTGGACTACTGCGCCAACGTGGCCCGTGACATGCGCATCGATGTTGCTTTGAAAAATAATTTTGGATTTGGTGGCACCAACGGCGCGCTTGTTTTCAAGCGCGTTTAAGTCCACTGCATGCGATGCATAACGCCTCATCGGTTGCAAGTCCGGTGGGGCGTTGTTCTTTTGTTCGCTGGCTCTACCTTGGGCGTTGTCTCAACGAGAGGCTGCGTGTGACGTAAAGTGGACTATTGCTCAGCCTTTGCGCATGGTGAACTTCATGCACGGGTTGTCAGGTCTGTGCTTTGGTGATGGCCCGCGAGGCTTTGTCAGCGAAGGTTGGCACGTTGACTTGACATGGCATGCGTGGGTAGGTGTTGCAATCCCTCAAGCGCTCAGAGATGATGGGCGATGAGCATCTCAGCGTCTGATTGGGTTCTCATGAGGCCTTGCTTTTGGTCTGCAGGCCCTTATCTAATGCTGACATTTTTAAATCTCGCTGGCCGTGGTTGTGCCGCCAAGACGATCCGTCGTGCTGGCACGCGATACGTCTTGCAATCTATGGCCAGCGGCCATCGTCGTGAAAGAGAGTTGATATGACTGTGAAGCGTTATCTGTCCAGGGTCTTGATCATGGGTAGTTTGTGTGCGTTGGGCATGGGTCTGGGGGCTCCGCAACTCGCAGTTGCACAAAGCCCGCGCACCTTGCCCGACTTCACGGACTTGGTCGAACAAGTGGGCCCCTCAGTGGTGAATATCAGAACGCTTGAAAAAGCTGCTGTGCGAGACGCTCAAAGTGGACCTCAAGACGAGGAAATGCAAGAGTTTTTTCGGCGTTTTTTTGGCGTCCCCATGCCCAGCCCCAATGCACCCCGGCAGCAGCGTCCCAACAAACCGCAGCAACCTGACGAAGAACAACCCCGGGGTGTGGGGTCGGGATTTATTTTGTCCAGCGACGGTTTCATCATGACCAACGCACACGTGGTCGAAGGCGCAGACCAAGTGCTGGTGACGCTGCCTGACAAGCGTGAATTCAAAGCTCGATTGGTGGGGGTGGACAAGCGCAGTGATGTGGCGGTGGTCAAAATTGAAGGCAATGGCTTGCCTGCGGTCAAGATTGGTGACGTGAGTCGGCTCAAAGTGGGCGAGTGGGTGATGGCCATTGGTTCACCCTTTGGCTTGGAAAACACGGTCACGGCTGGCATCGTGAGTGCCAAGCAACGCGATACCGGGGATTACTTGCCTTTTATTCAGACAGATGTCGCCATCAATCCGGGTAACTCAGGCGGACCTTTGATCAACATGCGCGGAGAGGTGGTGGGCATCAACAGCCAAATCTATTCCCGCTCGGGTGGGTTCATGGGCATCTCGTTTGCGATTCCCATTGACGAGGCGATCCGCGTCAGCGAGCAACTCCGTGCCACAGGGCGGGTGCAGCGTGGGCGTTTGGGCGTGCAAATTGACCAAGTGAGCAAAGAAGTGGCAGAGTCCTTGGGGCTCGCCAAAGCGCAGGGTGCGTTGGTGCGTGGTGTAGAGCCCGGTTCTCCTGCTGAAAAAGCCGGGTTAGAGGCGGGCGACATCATCTTGCGTTTTGACGGCAAAGCGATTGAAAAATCGACCGATTTGCCACGCATGGTGGGCAACACCAAACCAGGCACGCGCAGCACGCTGCAAATCTGGCGTCGCGGCAGCAGTCGCGACCTGTCCATCACGGTGGGTGAAGTCGAAGCTGAGAAAGTGGCCAAGAAAGCGAGTTCGCCGGCTGACAAACCAGCCACCACGTTGACCGCCAAGGTGCTGGGCTTGACGCTGAGTGACTTGAGCGATGCGCAGAAAAAGGAGCTCAAGTTACGCGGTGGGGTGCGTGTAGATGCAGTCACCGAAGTCGCTGCACGCGCCGGAATTCAAGAAGGAGATGTGATCTTGGCTTTGTCCAACTCAGAAACTCCTACTGTGGGGGTGTTTGAGGCATTGGTAGCCAAGCTTGACCGCAGCAAACCTGTGAGCCTGTTGTTTCGTCGAGGTGAATGGGCGCAGTACACCGTGATTCGGCCGCAGCGTTAAGTCCCTAAACCTCAGTCGGGTTTGGGGGTGCTCAACGTCGTATCGGAGGATTTAAAAATATTTTCAAATCCTTTGTTTGTTTGCGCTAGCTAACTTAATGGCGAGTCTGTTCAAGCCCTTTTTGTATAGAATTGGTGTGTTGAAAGTTCTTTTGCGATATATCGCGCACCAAAGAATCCACGATATGGGATCCGATGACAAGCTCCACAGGTGCTCCACAGATCGCCCACAAGTTGTCCCATAACCCCTTCAATCAAAATGTTGATAAGTTGTGAATAAGTTGATGTTGTTAGCCTGCAACGCGTCTGGTGCGGTGTCTAAGACGCTGTGCATTTGCGGGTTTTTGCCTACAATGAAGTCCCAACTATCGCAGTTGCCATTGCTTGTTGGTTCTGGGCGCGTCAGCATCTGACGCGCCCTTTTTTCATG
>CAIVLE010000020.1 GCA_903906635.1 uncultured Burkholderiales bacterium
ACATGTGGGCCGGTCCTCACCACCTGCACTACACCGCCTTGCCAGATTGGGCGCAGTCCTTGGGCATGGTGTTCTCATTGGTGTTGTTGGCGCCGAGTTGGGGCGGCATGATCAACGGTATCATGACTTTGTCGGGCGCTTGGCACAAACTGCGTGACGACCCGATCCTTCGCTTCTTGATCGTGTCCTTGTCCTTTTATGGCATGTCAACCTTTGAGGGGCCGATGATGGCCATCAAAACCGTCAACGCCTTGAGCCATTACACCGACTGGACTGTGGGCCACGTGCACTCAGGCGCTTTAGGTTGGGTGGGCTTGGTGTCGATGGGATCGATCTACTTTTTGATTCCTAAACTGTTTGGTCAGACCAAGATGTTCAGCGTCAAAGCCATCGAACTTCACTTCTGGTTGGCCACGGTGGGCATCGTGCTCTACATCGCTGCGATGTGGATTGCCGGTGTGATGCAGGGCTTGATGTGGCGTGCCATCAACACAGATGGCACCTTGACCTACACCTTTGTGGAGTCCGTAAAAGCCACGTATCCCTATTACGTGGTCCGTGTGGTGGGTGGGTTGCTTTATTTGAGCGGCATGTTGATCATGCTCTGGAACGTTGTGAAGACAGCGACTCAGGGTAACGCTGCAAGCGTCGCAATTCCTGCACCTGCTCACGCCTGAGGAGAAACACATGTCTGATCACAATTCCAAAGGTTTTTCCCACGAGCGCGTGGAGACCAACAATTTCTTAATGATCGTTTTGATTTTGATCGCTGTGGCATTTGGCGGCCTCGTAGAGATCGTGCCCTTGTTCTTTCAAAAATCCACCACCGAACCGGTGACGGGCTTGAAGCCCTATACCGCGCTGCAATTAGCGGGGCGTGATGTGTACATCCGCGAGGGTTGTTATAACTGCCACTCGCAGATGATCCGTCCGTTCTTGTCTGAGACGCTGCGCTACGGCCACTACTCGGTGGCTGGCGAGTCGGTCTATGACCACCCATTCCAGTGGGGCAGCAAACGCACCGGCCCTGACTTGGCACGGGTGGGTGGCAAATACAGCGACGAATGGCACCGTGTGCACCTGAATAATCCGCGCGATGTGGTGCCCGAGTCCAACATGCCCGAGTACCCCTGGTTGTCTAAAAACATGGTGGACCCTGCAGACATGGCGCCTCGCATGAAAGCTTTGCGCAGGGTCGGTGTGCCATACAGCGACGAGGACATTGCCAACTCAGCCGCTGAGGTCAAAGGCAAAACCGAGTTGGATGCAACCATTGCCTATTTGCAATCCTTGGGCTTGGCGCTCAAGTAAGAAGCAGGTGTTTCATGGACGTCAACGACTTACGCATCGCCTCGACCTTGCTCTCATTTGTCATTTTCATTGGCATCTTGGTATGGGCTTTTTCTCGGCGCAACCAAACAGATTTCGACGAAGCTGCAAAGCTGCCGTTCGATCATGACTAGGCCTGCAGGGCCTGTGTAAAGGAATCGAATCATGAGTGATTTCACCAGTAATTTTTGGTCGCTCTTTGTGGCCGTCATCACCATCTTGGGTATCGTCTACTGCATCGCTTTGTTGTGGTTTTCCTCCAAGATCAAGGTCGCTTCGCACAACACGCAAGACGGCACCACCGGACACGTGTGGGATGAAGATTTGCGCGAAATGAATAACCCACTGCCTCGCTGGTGGTTGTGGCTGTTCATCATCACCATCGTTTTTGCCGTGGTGTACGGCGCGGCTTACCCCGGTTTGGGCAGCTTTGCTGGCCAACTCGGATGGACGTCGCGAGGCCAATACGAGGCTGAAGTGGCTAAAGCCAACCAGGCCTTAGAGCCCATGTACGCGGCGTTCACGGCACAAGCTCCCGAGCAATTGGCGGGAGACCCCAAGGCCATGGCCGTGGGGGAGCGTTTGTTCATGAACAACTGCGCACAGTGTCATGGTTCAGATGCGCGAGGCTCTAAGAGCTTTCCCAACTTGACCGATGGCGACTGGCTGCATGGTGGCTCGCCCGACAAGATCAAAGAAACCATCACCAAAGGGCGCATTGGACAAATGCCTCCCATGGCTGCCGCAGTGGGTACGCCTGAGGACATTCGCAATGTCTCGCACTATGTGCTGAGCCTGTCGGGCTCTCCCAATGACTCGGTGCGTGCTTCTTTGGGCAAGGCCAAGTTTGGGGCTTGCGCGGCGTGTCACGGTGCTGACGGCAAAGGCAATCAAGCCCTGGGATCAGCTAACTTGACGGACAAGATCTGGTTGCATGGCTGGGGCGAAGAGGCCATCACAGCCATGATCAATGGTGGAAAGGTCAACCAAATGCCGGCGCAAGAAGGTCGCTTGACGGATGCACAAATCCATGTGTTGACTGCTTATGTGTGGGGCATGTCAAACAAACCACAAGCCGTTGCGGCTGTCACCAAGTAAGCGATTTGAATTCCGAAGATCCCAGTCCGCGAAAGATCATCCCCATCGTTGCTGAGCCCTCGGGTTCAGAAGACGAGGAGATGGTCTCGCTGTATGCCGCCAGCCGAAAGATTTATCCACGATCTGTAGAGGGCATCTTTGCCTATTGGCGTTGGGCTTTGGTGGTCCTGACCCAGTTGCTTTTTTATGGGCTGCCCTGGTTGGAGTGGGGCTCACGGCAAGCCGTGTTGTTTGACTTGGCCTCGCGTCGGTTTTATATTTTTGGTTTGGTCTTGTATCCGCAAGACTTTATTTACTTGACCGGTTTGCTGATCATCTCGGCCCTGTCTTTGTTTTTGTTCACTGCAGTGGCCGGGCGTTTGTGGTGTGGCTATGCCTGCCCTCAGACGGTGTACAGCGAAATATTTTTATGGATTGAGCGAAAAATTGAGGAGATCGGAAGAGCACACG
>CAIVLE010000021.1 GCA_903906635.1 uncultured Burkholderiales bacterium
ACAGTGATCAAGGCCTTGCTGGAAGCATCGCTGTTGGTGTGCGTGACGCTGTATGTGTTTTTGGGTGGCTTGCGCGCCGCGCTGGTGGTGGCGGTGTCCCTGCCCTTGGCTTTGCTGTGCACCTTCATGCTGATGCAGGCCTTTGGACTCACCGCCAACCTGATGAGCTTGGGGGGCTTGGCCATTGCGCTGGGCATGCTGGTTGACGCATCGGTGGTGGTGGTGGAGAACATCGAAACCGCATTTGCAGTGCACAGCGGCCACCATGGCTTGTCACGCTCTGAGGTGCTGATGGGCGCAGTGCGCCAAGTGGTCAAGCCGGTGGTGGCGGGAGTTTTGATCATCTGCGTGGTGTTTTTGCCGCTGCTGAGTTTGCAAGGGCTGGAAGGCAAGTTGTTCTCACCCGTGGCGGTGACCATCATCTTGGCTCTGGGCGCGTCGCTGTTGATCGCGTTCACTGTGGTGGTGGCCCTGGCATCGTGGTTGCTCAAAGAACAAGGCATGCACGAGCCTCGCTTGATGCTGTGGATTCACGGTCGCTATGTGCGTGTACGCGAGCAGGTGTGGCGCTCTCCCAAGTGGCTTTATGGCGCGTCGCTGGCGTCCCTGGTGTTGGCCGCTGGCTTGTACACCATGATTGGCAAAACGTTCATGCCCACGATGGACGAGGGCGACATCATCGTGCAGTTGCAAAAGCTGCCCTCGATCTCGCTCGAAGCCTCCTTGGAGATGGACACTCGGGTTCAGCAAGCCATTTTGGCGGGCGTGCCCGAGGTCAAGGCCGTGGTGGCTCGTACCGGTTCGGACGAATTGGGGCTCGATCCGATGGGCTTGTACGAGACCGACACGTTTTTAGTGCTCAAACCCAAAGGCGAATGGCAGGGCAACAAAGAAGACATCGTGGCCGAATTGCGCAAAGTGCTCGAAGGTTTCCCGGGGCTGGTGTTTGGTTTCACGCAACCGATAGAGATGCGGGTGTCAGAAATGCTGACTGGCACGCGCGGCGATGTGGCCATCAAGATATTTGGCAACGACTTGGTCCAATTGCAAGATGCCGCTCAGCGCATTGCCCAAGCCATGCGCGCCATCCCCGGCGCTGGCGAGGTGATTGCGCCCAAGGGCGATGGCTTGCAGTACTTGTCCGTCGAAGTCAACCGCACCTTGGCAGGTCAAGCCGGTCTGAGCGTGGAGGCAGTCCAGCAAGCTTTGAAGAACCAAGTCGAGGGTGAAGCCCTGGGGTATGTACTGCAAGACGGCGTGCGCACCCCCCTCACCCTCAAAGGCAATGAGGCCGTGCGCCACAGCCCCGAGGCCTTCAAAAACCTGCGCTTGGTCGCCCCCAATGGCAGCAACTGGACCGCAGGCAGTTTGGCAACCGTCGCGGTGGTAGAAGGCCCGATTCGGGTGGACCACGAACAAAGCGCGCGCTTCACCACGGTTCAGGTGTCGGTGGACGGGCGCGACTTGGGTGGCTATGTGCAAGATGCACAACGCGCCGTGAGCGCATTGAACCTGCCCAAGGACTTGCGCGTGGTGTGGGGCGGTCAATTTGAAAATCAGCAACGCGCGGCGGCACGTTTGGCCTTGGTGATACCCGCTGCACTGGGATTGATCTTCGCCATTTTGGTGATCACCTTTGGGTCGGTAGTTCAGGCAAGCATTATTTTTGTCAACATTCCGTTCGCCTTGGTGGGGGGGGTTGTGGCGCTTGCCGTCTCGGGAGAGTACTTGTCAGTACCCGCCTCGGTCGGCTTCATTGCACTGCTGGGCATAGCGGTACTGAATGGGGTGGTGATGGTGACGCACTTTAACGAGCGTTTGCTCGAAGGCGAAGACCTGGCCACCGTGGTGCGCTTGGGCTCTGAGCGGCGCCTGCGTCCGGTGTTGATGACAGCGGTGATCACAGCACTTGGGATGATTCCGCTCTTGTTTGCCACGGGACCGGGCTCGGAAATTCAACGTCCCTTGGCGGTGGTGGTGACTGGCGGCTTGTTGACCTCCACACTCTTGACATTGCTGCTATTGCCCAAAATCTTTGAGCGACTGGGAGCAGCCAACAGCTTGGGCGAGGCCTGGCGTGAGCTCACGGGGCGCGCTACGGCCCCGTTGCAAACGGCCACAGGGAGACAGCCATGAAATATCTGTTTTGGTCCACATTGGTGCTGTCTACGGCCTTGCATGCCAGCCCCGAATTGGCGATGTATTTGCCTGCAGAAGCGGCGGCTAAAGACGCACTCATTCAATCTCCTTTGTTGCAACAAGCGCGTGCCCGAAAGCAAGCGCTGGGCTTTCGCGCGCAAGCTATTGATGCTGGCAGTGCTGAATTCAGCGTTCGCGCTTTGCAGCAGCGGCGCAGCCTCAACGCCACCGGCGAGCACTACGGCGAGTCCAGCATCAGCCTGGAGCGGCCGGTGCGCTTATGGGGCAAACGCGGCATCGACGCCGAGTTGGCGCAACAAACCCAAGCCTTGGCCGAGATTGAATATGCTGACGCCGTGCACGAAGCCAGCCGAGAGTTGCTCAAGCACTGGTTTACTTACTTGCGTGCGTCGACAACGCACGCGCATGCCAACCACACCCTGGAATTGGCGCAAACCATGCACCGCCTGGCCAGCGTGCGTTTGAAGCACGGCGAAATTTCTCAGCTCGATGCACAACTCGCGCTCGCCGAGTTGCAACGCACCCAAGCGGCCTGGCATGTGAGCCAAGCCGACTTGAAGAGCGCTGCAGCAGCGCTGCAACGCCGCTACCCCAGCCTGTCCTTGCCTGAACTTGCACACCCGCAGCAAACAATGGTGGTCGATTTGCCTGCCGCGCTTGACAACCCCAGTGAGCTACAAGCCGAATTTTTAAAAACCAACCATGAACTCAACATGCTGCGCATTGATGCGCAACGCTTGCGTTTGCAGGCCCAACGCATCGACCGCGACCGTTGGCCCGACCCTACGCTGGGCATCTTCAGCGCGCGTGAGCGCGCAGGCGCCGAGCAGGTCACGGGAGTGAGCGTGGCCATAGCCTTGGCAGGTGATGCACGTCGCTACCAAGGCCTTGCCGCGCTGGCCGAGGCCCAAGCTGCAGATGATAAGGTGGCAACACTGCAGCGCCAGCTGAGCGCCGCCTTTGACGCCACCTTGGCCCAATACGACCAAAAACGCTTGGCTGCAGCGCAATGGCAGTTGGCCGCACAAGCGCAAACCGTGGCAGCCGACAAATCACGCACCGCCTTCACATTGGGCGAGCACAGCATGTCGGAGGTGCTCACCATCGCCCGCATGGCCCATGACCACCGACTTGCCGCAGATTTGATGGGTCTAGAAGTCGTCGAACTGTTGACCAGCGTGCGCTTGGACTTGCATCAAATGTGGGACTTTGACGATTAATGGCCGCTCTTTGAAGTGAGCGCCGTCACCAGCGCTTCAAATACGTCGTCTAGTATCGAATCATGAAATCGGCCAACACCTTGAATTGACACCACCGATTTTTGGACCCAAGATCGCCATGCTGGCATACCCAAGACATCACTGCGGCCCTAGAACAAGCCATGTGTGTTCACCCTTTCCCCACGGCCAGGTTTAATTTTTTAGAAAGTCTCTATGACCACCAGCGCCCAACCGTTGAACGTTTTGTTTTTATGCACCCACAACTCGGCCCGCAGCATCTTGGCTGAGGCCTTGCTCAACCACATGGGTCAGGGACGCTTCAAGGCCTTTTCAGCGGGCTCTAACCCACGCGAGAACCAGCACCCGCACCCGCTGGGGCTGCAAGTGCTCGCGCATGCAGGGGTGCCCACCGAGGGCTTGCACAGCAAAAGCTGGGACGTGTTCGCTGGCGCACAGGCGCCCCACATGGACTTGATCATCACCGTCTGCGACAACGCAGCAGGCGAGGTCTGCCCCGTGTGGCCGGGTCACCCCGCCACCGCCCACTGGGGCTACGCTGACCCGTCTGAAGGCGACAAAAGCGATGAAGAGAAACTCGAAGCCTTTCGTCACACACTGCATGCGATCCAGCGCCAACTGAGTCTGTTGATCAACCTACCCGCAGACAAATTGGCACACGCCGTGCTTGAAAGCAGCGCCCGCACATTGAGCTCACGATGAATATTTTTGAACGCCTGCTCTCCCTTTGGGTCTTTTTATGCATCGTGGCGGGCATTGCATTAGGACAATGGTGTCCTGAGGTTTTTCAAGCCATTGGCCACTTAGAGGTAGCCCATGTCAATTTGCCTGTAGGCCTGTTGATTTGGGTCATGATCATCCCCATGCTCATGAAGGTGGACTTCTCGGCCCTGGGCCAAGTGCGCCAGCACGTCAAAGGCATTGGGGTCACGCTGTTTGTCAACTGGTTGGTCAAACCCTTCTCGATGGCATTTCTGGGTTGGCTTTTCATCCGCACCGTGTTTGCCCCATGGTTACCCGCCGACCAACTCGACAGCTACATCGCAGGTTTGATTTTGCTAGCGGCAGCACCCTGCACAGCGATGGTGTTTGTCTGGAGTCGCTTGACGCATGGCGACCCCTTGTTCACCTTGTCGCAAGTGGCTTTGAACGACAGCATCATGGTGGTGGCATTTGCGCCGCTGGTGGCATTTTTGTTAGGTTTATCGGCCATCACTGTCCCGTGGGACACCCTGCTGACGTCGGTGGTGCTGTACATCGTGATCCCCGTGGCTGTGGCACAGTGGTGGCGCAAAGCCTTGCTGATGCGCAGCCAAGAACATTTTGACCGCACGATCGCACGCATTGGCCCTTGGTCAATCAGCGCTTTGCTGGCCACCTTGGTGCTGCTGTTTGCGTTTCAAGGCGAGGCCATCTTGGCCCAGCCCTTGGTGATTGCCTTGCTGGCAGTGCCCATCTTGATTCAGGTGATTTTTAACTCAGCCCTGGCCTATGGCTTAAATCGTGCCTTGGGCGAGAAACACAACATTGCTTGCCCATCGGCCCTCATTGGTGCCTCTAACTTTTTCGAGTTGGCGGTGGCTGCAGCCATCAGTTTGTTTGGCTTTCACTCTGGTGCCGCACTCGCCACTGTGGTGGGGGTGTTGATTGAAGTACCCGTGATGCTGCTGGTCGTGGCCGTGGTCAACCGCAGCAAAGGTTGGTACGAACGGGGCTAACCCATAATGGTCTGCATGCCACAGACCCGTTACGCGCCACACCATGCCATGCAATGAGCCCTGGCAAGGCCTGCTCACCGCCTTGGGCATAGGTCTGTTGATTGGCACCGTGCGAGAACGGTTACACACAAGTCCTGGCATTCAGGCCAGTGCTGTAAAAGCCGGTGTGCGTACCCATGCCTTGGTGGCCCTGTTGGGCGCGCTCACCTTCTTGCTTGGCCTGGAGGTGTTTGCAGTGGCGTTGTGTGGGGTGGGCCTCATGGTGGCGCTGGGCTACCGCCAATCGGCCACCCTAGATCCGGGTATGACCGGTGAGTTCGCCCTGTTGTTGACCACTGTGCTGGCGGGTTTGGCAACCCAAGATGCGACCTTGGCGGCGGCCTTGGGCGTGGTGGTCGCCGGCTTGCTGATGGTCAAAAAACCTTTGCGACGATTTAGCCAAGAGTTGCTGTCAGAGCAGGAACTGGAAGACGCCTTGATGCTGTGTGCCGCAGCCTTGGTGGTGCTCCCCCTGTTGCCCACCGAAGCGGTGGATCCTTGGCTGGCACTCCGGCCGTATGCGATTTGGAAAATCGTTGTATTGATCATGGGCATTGGCATGTTGGGTCACATCGCCATGCGCCTGACGGGTGCCCAATGGGGCCTGCCACTGACCGGGGTGTTCTCGGGCTTTGTGTCATCCACGGCCGCAGTGGCTGAGTTTGGACACAAGGCCTTGGCCAAGCCTGCGCTCACCTGCGCTGCAAGCGCAGCGGCGCTGTTCGCCACCTTGTCCTCGCTGAGTCTTTTTGTTTTGGTGCTGGGCACCAGTTCACCCGCCTTGCTAACGTCTGTGGCTTGGCCCTTGGCTGCAGGAGCCACAGCCCTGCTGTCGGTGGCAGTTTTTCAGGCGCGGCAACCCACACCAGAGGGCGAATGTCATGTGACCAACGCTGGACATGCATTCAAACTCAGCCAGGCCTTGCTCATTGCCGCCACACTGAGCGGGGTCACACTGCTGACCGCCGTGTTCAGGCATTTTTTTGGCGATTCCGCTGTGTTGGCCACCGCAGTTTTGGCCGGGCTGGTTGAACTGCACTCAGCCGTGGTCAGCGTGGCCCAGTTGGCCACACACGAGAGCGTGCAACCGGCTCACGCGCGCTGGGGGGTGATGGCCGTCTTGGCTGCCAGCGTGGTGTCCAAAGTGGGCCTGTCCTACCTCAGCGGCGGCAAACACTATGGCAACCGAGTGACCACAGGCTTGCTGGCGTTCATGGCCGCCGTCTTGGCCACCATGGGTTGGGGCCCGACGCCCAGCCCTTAATCCGAAAACCGCTCCGTACCCAAGACGCCCAACTTGTTGAGCCCCAAGCGCTGTGCATTGGCCATCACCGAAGCCACCGTGCCATAGTTGGCTTTGGCATGCGAGCGCAAATGCAACTCGGGCTGGGGCACCCAAGTTGCAGCCTCTCGCAACTTGGACTCCATGTCGGCGCGGTCACTCAAGGCTTTGCCATTCCAATAAATCACGCTGCTGGCATCCACGTCAATTTTGATGACCACGGGGTCTGTCTTTTTGGTGGGGGGGGTTGCCACGGGCATGTCTAAGTTAACGCTGTGCAATTGCGCAGGGATGGTGATGATGAGCATGATCAACAACACCAACATCACATCGATCAAGGGCGTGGTGTTGATCTCCATCATCACTTCTGGCTCATTTTGACCTGAGCCTTGGCTCACATTCATTCCCATGGGTGACCTTTGTTCAGTTGGGTTCAGTGATGAAACCGACTTTGACGATGCCCGCACGCTGGACCGCGTACATCACGCGTCCGACCGATTCAAAGTTGGCGCTGGCATCACCACGAATTTGTACCTCTGGCTGGGGCTGTTGGATGGCGAATGTTTTCATACGCAACAACAAGTCAGCAGGGCTTTTGATGGCGGTATCAAAGAGATAGATTTGGCCCGCTGCATTGACTGAAATGATGACATTCTCAGGCTTTGTTTCGCGCATCAGGTTTTTCTCTTTGGGAAGATCGACCTTCACCGACGTCGTCACGACAGGAATGGTGATCAAGAAAATGATCAGCAAGACCAACATCACATCCACCAGCGGGGTGGTGTTGATGGTGCTGATGATCTCGTCCTCTGCATCAGCGCCTAGGTTCATGGCCATGGTCAAGCGCCTTCAAGCGTTGCCGTGTGTTCCGAGCAACACAGCGTGCAAATCCGAGCCAAACGCATTCACATCTTCCATCACGGACTTGTTGCGACGCACCAACCAGTTGTAGCCCAACACCGCAGGCACGGCCACGGCCAAGCCAATCGCGGTCATGATGAGCGACTCGCCCACCGGACCTGCCACTTTGTCGATGCTGGCTTGACCCGACATGCCGATCTTGACCAACGCGTTGTAGATGCCCCACACCGTACCAAACAAGCCCACAAAAGGTGCCGTCGACCCCACGGTGGCCAGCAAGGCCAAGCCGTCTTGCATGCGGCTTTGCACGTTGTTGATCGCGCGCTGAATCCCCATGGTCACCCAGTCGTTGAAGTTGATGGCGCCCAACAGGCCGGTGTGTTTGCTCGCGCCCTCCAAACCCTTTTCAGCAATGAAGCGAAATGGGCTGTCTTGCTCCAAAGCGTCTGCACCTTGACGCACGCTGCCTGCGGACCAGAACGTGTTCTGCGCATCTTTGGCAAAGCGCCACATCTTGGTTTGCTCCATGAATTTGGTGAAGATCACGTACCAACTGGCCATGCTCATGAGAACCAAGATCAGCAAGGTCCCTTTGGCCACCCAGTCGCCCTGCGCCCACAAAGCACCCAAGCCATAGGGGTTGTCCAATGCAGCCGCATCACCAGAGGTCTGGGCCAGTGCGGACGAGCTGAGGAGTTCAGACATCAAGACGATGGCACAAAGGAAGATGGGGTTAGATTTTTTAGTCATGATGCATTTCAGAAAATAAACAGAGGAAAAATGAGCCTATACAGCGCGCTTAGGTGCGGATCATTGGGCAACGCAGGTGCTCTTTCGCTCGAGCAGAGTGCAGGTATGAACCGCGCGTCCTTGCACATCAAACTCCGTCAAAGTCCAGGGGGAATGGGGTTGATCTGAGACATCCAATAGCGCAAATCCGTAGTCTGGCTGCGTGGTGAAGTGCTCGACCACCGCACGTGGAGCCACTTCAAAATCAGCGGGCAAGTTGGCGGGCAGCACACCCTCCATTGCAGAGCCTGCATTGCCCAGAACAAACGACGCTGGGTGCTGGCTTTTGAAGCTCATAGCTTCAAAAGCATGGATATGTCCGTGCATGAGGTAGCTGATTTTTTGGAACCAGGGCGTCTGTGCGTCCAAGGCGTTGAGCACGGACAACAAGGCCCGATTGCCTCCCGCAGTCGCGGCTGCATGTGTTTTGGAGGGGGCTACAGCCAGCAAAGGGTGGTGGCTCAAGAAAATATTGTTCGTTTTCTCGCCAGCCAATCGGGTGACATCAACCATTTGCTGTTGGTAGGTCTTGAACATAGCCGAGTCAGGGCTCAAACTTTTTCCGGCTGTCGCGGATGAATCAAATACCAGAAACTGGGTGTGCGCATTCAGCGCGATGGCAAAGGGGGGCGTGAAGTCAGCCACCCCGTCATGCATGGGCAAATCGCACGATCTGTTGTTTTGGAAAGGGGACGCGTCTAAATAACGAAACCACCCTTGACCCGCTCGCGCACATGATTCGTGGTTGCCGCGTACAAACAACCACGGGGTTGACTGCAACAACGCTTTGGCAGGATTGAAGAAATCAGCAGTCCACGCATCAGAACCGTAGCCCCAAGGACTTTGCTGGCAACCGACACGGCCATCAGGGCAGGGACTTTCTCGGTAATGGAGATCACCGATGTGAACTACCAAGTCGGGTTTGTGTTGGAGCGCACGCTCCACGATCTTGGCAAAAGGCCAAGCGTGTGAGTCGTTGCAATCTTGGAATGCATTCTCAGAGGCTTTCATGCGGCAACCGGTGTCTGCAATGACCAAGATGCGCTGAAATTTTTGTTTAGGTGCTGAAGTCACCGTTTGTTCGATACGCGCAGATTGGACGCCTTTGGGCCAAACGGCTTCGCACACCGCCAATTCGAACTTGGCAGATTTTTGATCAGTCTGTTGCCCCCCTCGAAGCGGGACATCTTGTTGACCGGCACGCAGCAGCATGCGTACAGAGGCTCTTGAATCCCAAGTGACCTCCGGGCAAGAGGATGCTGAGGTGAGCCACCTCAACACCCCCTCCCCCTTAGACCCCATCACGGTGTAAGCGATGGGCTCGAACGCGAAGGCTCCCCAACTCGATAACGATAAAACTAACAATAAATAGAATTGGGGGAGCAAACGGCGCATGAGGATCAGAAGCTAGAGGTCATGGTCAAGTTCACGCTGCGACCTGGCAACACCGTCAACAAGTCAGACAGGCTAGGTGCAGCCGTCGTACTGCCTGCGGTCGCGTTGGCAATGCCCACAATTTTGTGGGAATTGAACAAGTTGGTCACACCCAACTGGACCTTGGTTTCCTTGGTCATGGCATCAGGATGCTTGACGGTGTAGTTCACAAACAAGTTGGTGACCGTGACGGCACCCAGTTCGAAGGCTTGGTTCACCACGGCACCCGTGCTGTCGGTGCCATCGTTGTACATCTTGCCCACACGCTTGACCGACAGGTTGGTTTTCCAAGGACCTTGCATGTAGTTCAAAGCCACCGATTCGGTGTCTTTGGGCGCGCCAGCCACTGACAAACCGGATTCATATTTGTAAGTGCCCAAGGTGCCGTTGGCATACAAGCTAAAACCATTACCGAGCACAAAGTTGCCTTCGGCTTCGATGCCTTGGTTGATTTGCTTGCCACCATACAACCAAGCAAAGTTGCCGTTGGCGTCTGCGGTTGCGGCCTTGGTGTAGGCGCCGTCCAAAGTCATGTGATAAATGTCTGCTCCGATGACCATCTTGTCAGATTTCCACACCGTACCAACTTGAGCTACTTTGGCCAAGGTGGGTTTTGGAACAGGGGAAGCTTTGGCGTTGGTCACGTCAAAGACAGACGTGCTGGGGATTTGGTCGCCATAGGCGTATTGAGCGTATGTGGACCAATTGGGTTGCAACAAATAGTTGGCGCTGATCGAAGGCAACCAGTCACTGTAGGAGACGCCTTGCGACAGGCTAGGTGCGCCACCGATGATCGATGTGCCAGAAATCGTGCCACCCAAAGGCCCCACGGTAGAGAGATCTTGGTCGTGCACAAAGTCTTGATGGTAAGACGCGTACTTGATGCCAGGGGTGATTTTCAACCGGTCTGTAACTTTGAACTCATGCTCCACATAGGGCTGAATCGTGGTGGTCACATACGTTTCGCGGAAGTTAGGAGCAGCTGCGTCCACCCAAGTGCGGGGGTCAGATTTGATCTGGTAGCGAAAGCTGTCGGCGCGATCGTACCAAATACCGGTGCGCAAGGTGCCTGCGTCAGACTCTTTGCTGAAACGCAAAATATTTCCCATGGTGATGTAGGAGTTCAACTTGTCAATGGCAGAAGTAGCATTGATCGTGGTTGCACTGTTGTTGTAATTTTGCTTGTTGTAGTAGCTGTAACGGTAGACCTTGTCTTCCATGCGCCAGCCGTCGCCCAGCATGGTGTCCAGACCCACATAGGCAAATGAAGACGGCACGTCGTAAAAGTTGTAGCCGTAGAAGTTGGCCTTGGTGGGGTCACCGCTCAACAGATTGGTGTAATTGCCCTGGTTGTAATCTGAGCGGCCAATGCCCTTGATGTTGGGCGTGTTGCTCTTCAAATCCATCCACGAAGCAAAGGCTGTCAGCTTGGTGTCTTTGGAGACTTCACGCTCGTACTTGGCCGAGAAACCGACGCGGTCTTGGGCGTTGAACGTTTGATAGCCATCAGACTTCATCTGGTGCACGTTGACCAGCAAGTTGTTTTCACCGTTTTCGCCAAATTTACCGGTGCTGTGCTCGAAATTCACGAGGTTCGTGTTCCAAGAACCAATTGAGGCCGTGATGTCTGTGCGCTTTTCATCGCTCAATTCGCGCGAGCGCAAGTCGAAACTGCCGCCGTAGGTGGCCTGGCCGATCGTTGCCGCAGAGCCGGGGCTGCGGTCTACTGTGGCGCCACCCAGAAACTGCGACGGGAAAAAGGTCCACGAGTGGTGACTCACGCCGTTGGTGTCATTGAAGGGGATGCCATCAAAACTGATCACAGAGTTGCCGTCGGCCAAGCCACGGATGGTGACCTTGGTGTCGCCCAGACCCACACCGTTGGGCGAATAGCTGAAGGCACCGGGCGTTGCGTTCAACACTTGCGTGTAATCAGCAACGGGGGATACAAAGTTGCGCACATACACGTCACCTACGACCGATTTGGCCGATGTGGCCTCAAGCAATGCTTGTGAAGGCGCTGTTTCGGTGGGCAAGAAGGTGATCGGAGCTTTGCCGCCCACATCAACCGTGCTCAAGCTCACGGGGGCGCTGGTTTGGGCGTAACCCGACATCGAAACCAACAACAAGGCGACGGTTTGACCGATCAGACGAGCGCTGCGACGCAATGCAAAGGGCGCAGCAAGAGGATGGTGGTGAGGCATGATTTTTTTCGAGGTTCAGTTAAAGAAACCGCGACTATCTCTGATGCGTGTGTCAATTGAATGACTCCTCAACATCAAGTCACACAGCGTGGAATTTTTTTCACAAGCGATGTGACAACACCACTTCATGCCATTGAAGCGGCAAAAAAAAACCACTCGCGTCATCAAGCTGAAACATAGTGTCTGTAGATTGGTTTGATCACTTTCACTGGTCTAAGCACGCGCGATTTACACATGCAGCAACACTCAATACCTGGGTTTTCATACCCAAATAAAAAGCAACCCACGCAGTTTGCCGTCGTGATCGCATTGCATGTCTTGGCGGTGTGGGCCTTGGTCGTGGCTACCGAACGTGGTGCCATCGCCAAATTGATCACGCCAACCTATGTGATGTTGATGAACGAAGACACGCCTAAGCCACCACCGCCGACTCCTAAACCCAAAGTCAAACCCGAGATGGCGCCTAAGCCTGATATCGAGCTCCCCCGTGTTGCATCCAACGCAGTGGAAGTGGCTTTAAGCCATGAGCCCCCACCCCCTCCAGCGCCCATCGTGGCGCCTCCCTCGGCCAGCCCCGCGGCGCCTGCACCCACTATTGAAGCAGCTTTGATTTGCCCAACCCAAGTTCGACCAGAAATTCCAAGGCAAGCGCTATTGAAAAATATCCAAGGCTTGATCAAAGCGGAGGCTGTCGTGAGCGAAGGCGCGGTCAAAGATGTGCACATCTTGTCAGGCCCTCGTATTTTTCACGACGCAGTGCGCACCGCCATGATGCAGTACAAGTGTGCTTTCAAGCGCGACTCCGTGCTGGCGATACAAGAATTCAACTTTCACTTTGACTGACGCAGCAGCGCTTCACCCATTCGAATCTTCACCCCATTGGCTACACCTTCGGCCAACACATAACCAGGGGGCACAAACATCAAAATGGTGGAGCCGTGTTCGAACCAACCCATCTCTTGCCCCTTGAGATAGTGTGCGTCGCAGGCGATTTCATTGGGGCCTGAGTAGCGTAGATTCAACAGCACATCGAGCGCATGAAAGCGCATGCTCGCAACCAACACAGCCGCAACGGGAACCACTAAAAATTCCGATCCCTCGCGGTTTGTCAATTGCAACACCGCACGTTCGTTTTTACAAAACAGGGCTTGGACGCGTTTCAATGCGATGGGGTTGACGTTCCACGTGTCACCCGAGATGTAAGTCACGTGGCGCAGGTGCGCATCACAAGGTGAATGGAACCGGTGGTACATGCTGCTGGTCAAGCGCAGCGTGATGAACGTCCCCCCCTCCAGCTGGCTGGACCAACGCCGAACCAACTCTGGGGTACTCAACAAAGCATCCAAGGTGTAAGGAAAACCTTTGGCTTGGTAGACCACGCCATCTCGTATTTCGCCACAGGCACCGACGATGGCATCACACGGCGAACTCATCACGCCAGCATCTGCGTTGATGGGTCGAAGCCCGGGTTTCAACTCGCGCGTGAAGCAGGCGTGAACGCTGCGAAATTGCTGTTGCTTGGATTCGCTCAGATCCAAATCACTGAACCAACGCCACACGGCCAATGAGCCTTTCACGATCCAAGGGTGTTCTAGCTGGCTCCACCATCCCATGAAGCGGGTCAGGGTGATGCGTGGAATGCGGTTGGTGAGCAAAAAGTTGAGGTCTTCTTGCAACAACCAGTCGTTGAACTTACTTCGAATCTTCATCATCTTGTCACTTAAATTTAATACAAAGGAGTGTCTCTACAACTTGGGAAAAGACTGTGAACACCACTTGGATGAGTTTGGGCGCTTTGGCGACGTTGGCTCCGTCTGTGTATCGACGACTTCAACTGTCACGGGCCAAGCACCGTTCATTGGCAGGACACTCACGCATGGCCAAACGATTGGCCCGCATGCTGCCCGGCTACCATTTTGACGAACAAGCGTTCTTTAAATGTGACAACGCCCCCTTTGAAATTGAAAATCTTCGAAAACAAGGGTTTTTCAAACTCGCAGACCGACTGACTTCACGCCACCCCTTAAGCATTGCAGCCTCCGCGCAGGCCAGAGAACACATCTCGGACATGCAATTCATCTCGGCTTACCGAGTGCCATTTCAATTCAGCCCCTTGGTGCAAGCGCACCTCAAAGTGGGTTCATTCTTGGCCTCATCTTCAGGCGTATGCGTCACCGACTTAGACGGTCAGTCGTTTTACGACCTCACAGGCTCGTACGGCGTGAATGTATTTGGCGCCGATTTTTATAAAAAAACAATGGCCGAAGGTATGGCCAAAACCCAAACCCTGGGGCCTGTGCTTGGGGCCTACCACCCCTGCGTCACCGCCAATGCCGAACGCCTCAAGCGCATATCGGGCATGGACGAGGTTTCGTTTCACATGTCAGGCACCGAGGCTGTGATGCAAGCGGTTCGCTTGGCGCGCTACCACACCCGACGCAAAAACATCGTGCGTTTTTGTGGTTCGTACCACGGCTGGTGGGAAGATGTTCAGCCCGGCCCTGGCAACCCCATGCCTCCGCGCGAGACCTACACCTTGAGTGACATGAGTGAACAAAGCCTTGAGGTGTTGCGCACACGCAAAGACATTGCATGCGTGTTGGTCAACCCCTTGCAAGCGCTGCATCCCAACGTCAATGCGCCCGGGGACAGCACCTTGATCGACAGCAGCCGCAAAGCTGCCTATGACCGCCAGGCCTACACCCAGTGGCTGAAAAAACTCCGGCAAGTCTGCACAGACCGAGGCATTGTGCTGATCTTTGACGAAGTGTTTTTAGGCTTCCGACTGGCTGCTGGCGGAGCGCAAGCCTATTTCGGCGTGCAAGCCGACATGGTTACCTACGGCAAAACGCTGGGTGGCGGTTTTCCGGTTGGCGTGGTGTGCGGCAAAAAACAATGGATGAAACGTTTTCATACCGACCGCCCAGCTGACATTTGCTTTGCACGTGGCACGTTCAAAGAACACCCCGGCGTGATGGGTGCCATGTCGGCGTTCCTAGACCAATTGGAAACCCCTGAGATCCAAGCTATCTATGAAAGCCTAGATGAACGCTGGGATGCGCGGCGCAAGCGTTTCAATGACACCATGGCTGCCCACGGTATGCCCGTTCAAGCTGCCAACATGTCGAGTGTGTGGACGATTTTTTACACAGAACCCAGCCGATACAACTGGATGTTCCAGTACTACCTCAGAACGCAAGGGTTGGCATTGAGTTGGGTGGGCACGGGTCGCTTGATATTTAGCTTGAACTACAGCGATACTGACTTCGATGTGGTGTTGGAAAAATTTGTGCAAGCAGCCAAGGAAATGAAAGCCGATGGCTGGTGGTGGCAATCACCAACGCTGACCAACAAGGGCATTCGACGCAGCATTTTGAAAGAAACTTTCTTTGGGTAATTGAAAAGGGGTTCTGATCAATGACCAGAACCCCTGAGCGCCATTTAACAGAAAGGATCAGTGGCTAGCGTTCAAAAAATCTTGGTCAAAACGCTGACCACGCAACAATTGAAACGGAGCCTTGTGATACAGGTAAATGTCATGGAAAGGATCGGTCAGAATTTTGGTCATCCACACCAAGCCTGTTTGCACATCTTTGATGAAGCACAGGTGAATGGTTCTGAACAACAAGCCCCCAACGCCGAGAAACAACCATGAGTAGCCAACTGCATGGAGGAATTCGATCATGTTGTCGTAGGTCGGAACCACATCAAATTGGCCCGGACAAAAGTAAATCACCAAAGGCAACAAGACCCAAATACTGAGCAAGACTGCTTTGCGGCGCAAGTTGTACCCCACCTTGATTTCTTCTTTGAATTCGTTGCTGGCGTCGTTGACATGGTCATAGCCCAGGGGCTCAAAGAAGAAATGCCCCGATTGGCGGGCCACCATGGAAACCATCCAAGCCAACAAAGCCGCCCAAGCTGGGTCAACCAACAACAAGCCATAAGAAATCAAGAAACAAATCGCACTGAGCAAGTGCAAGGATTGGTTGATGCGGCAATGGTGGTAGTAACGGTGGTCATCCCAGCGTTGAATACGCAATGCTTCAAAAAAATTGTTCACGTGAAGTCCTCACAGTTTTTAAAACATTTCAATCATGGGTTTTTTGTATGAAAAATTGGTGACAAAGCAATTGACACACAGCTGAAATTAAAAAGATATTTTTGTCACGAAGTTGTTAAATTCTTCAGCAACCATTGACGCCATGGACGCCATCAGCAACACCCCCATCACTGTTGAACTTTTTGAGCCAGCTCAACGCTCTCTGAGAATCGCAGTAGTCACAGAAACATGGCCTCCAGAAGTCAACGGTGTCGCGGTGACTTTATCCAAACTGATTCACCATCTGGGGCAACGACACCATACGATTCAACTGATTCGACCACGACAAAACAAAAGCGACAAAGGATACGAAGAAACAGGCTGGTCAGAGTTGCTACTGCGTGGTCTGCCTATTCCTCGTTACCCCCAACTCAAGCTCGGCTTACCCAGCAAAAAAGAACTGATCAAGGCCTGGAGCACTCGCCGCCCTGATCTGGTCCACATTGCCACCGAAGGTCCCCTGAGTTGGTCTGCACTGCAAGCCGCCCACACGCTGAGACTGCCTGTCACTTCTGACTTTCGCACCAATTTCCACAGCTATTGCCAGCATTACGGTGTGGGATGGTTGACCAAGCCCATCATGGCTTACTTGAAAAAGTTTCATAACCGCACGGCTTTCACCATGGTGCCCACCCAAGCCATGAAGTACCAACTCGAAGCCTTGGGCTTTAAGAATTTGAAAGTGGTCGCTCGTGGCGTGGACACCCAATTTTTCCATCCCAACCAACGCGATGAGGCATTGCGCCAAAGTTGGAATGTCAAACCTGAGACACTGGTGATGTTGTCTGTAGGTCGGTTGGCTGCTGAAAAAAACCTCGACCTCACCATCGAAACGTACCAAGCCCTGAAAGCTGCCGGACGGGATGTGCAAATGGTCTTTGCGGGGGACGGCCCCATGCGTGCCATCACGCAAGCGAAATGCCCAGACGCCCTGTTTGTGGGCATGTGCACGCACGCACAACTCACCAAGGTTTATGCCTCGGCAGACCTTGTGCTGTTTTCAAGTTTGACCGAGACCTTTGGCAATGTGACATTGGAGTCGCTGGCCAGTGGAACACCCGTGCTGGCGTTTGATTGTGCAGCGGCCGGCGAATTCATCAGCCATCACAAAAATGGCTGGCTCGCCGACTGCGATGCCCCCAAGGACTACATTCAGTGCGCCCTTGACATCACCCAGGACACGTCCACACTATGGGCAGCTCGAGAACACGCTCGCGCCAGTGTCGAACATCTGGGCTGGGATGAAATCGCGGGACAAGTGGAAATGATTTTTCAACGCGCCATCGATCAGGCTTAAACCTTAACTTTTCGGCGAGCAGGATCACGCCGTTGGCGCCACTGCAGCAAGCACAAGGGAGCGATCCCTGCAACCAGCAAGGTGGCCACCAACAACATGATCAACGCCAGCGACACCCCGTAGGCCAGCAAAGCACTGTAAGCCGCCAACATCAACAAAACGCACAGGTTTTCATTGAAGCCTTGCACAGCAATCGATCGCCCTACACTGAGCACCTGCATGCCTCGGTGTTGAAGCAATGCATTCATAGGCACCAACAACATACCGCCCGAAAAACCCACGCACAATAACAATCCAATGGCCCATCCAGGCTCAGTGATGGCCACAATCACAGGCAACAGCACCGCCAGCAGCAAGCCCCAAGGCAAAGCTTGCCGCGCAGCATGCAACTTAAACCGGCGACCCGCCGCATAAGCCCCCACAATCACGCCCACAGCCACCAAGACCTGTAAGTAAGCGCCTGACTTGAGCGTCAGACCCAGTGTTTGTTGCGCCCACAACAGAACCGCAAATTGCATGACGGCGCCCACACCCCAATACAAGGTCGTGACATACAGGGACACGCCACCCAAGGGATCACGCCATAGTTGTTGGTTGGAGCGCCAAAACGTGGCAAAACTGATGGCCCTAAGCGACAAGGGCACCAGGCTCACCGGTTTGACCATGGGCTTGAGGCCCAAGTTCAAAGCACCAGCCAGCAGATAGACCCCAATGATCAAGGCCATCGAGGGCCCCGCGTTGGTCTGAACCCACAGCACCGTGGGCATAGCCGTGCCCAGCGCACTTGCGCTATCCCCCCAAGTTTGGGCAAGCCCCGTCAAAGCGCCGCCCAACCCGATGCCCAGAATCACCGACAGCACCACCGACACTTCCAGCCAGGCATTGGCACGAACCAACAACCGAGGTGGGACCGATTCGGTGACCAGGCCGTACTTACAAGGTGCATACAAAGAAGCTCCCAAGCCAATGATGGCAAAAGCAACGACAGGATGCGCACCTGAGAGCAAAACCAACACACCCACAATCTTGAGTGCGTTCATCCAAGCCATCAACTGGTTTTTTTTGAAGGCATCGGCCAAGGGCCCCACCACACAAGCCAACAACACGTAAGCCAGAGTTAGTGAGAATTTCAACAAGGGCGCCCACCAAGGTGGGTAGCCTTGTTCTTTTAAAAAGTAAATTCCTAAGATCAGCAGCGCGTTGTCTGCAAGCGCTGAGGCGAACTGGGCGCCAATCAGGTAGTAAAAACCTTGAGGCATCAACTGCTTCCTTTATTCTTTGATCGTGTCACATCCACATGAAGGAAATAAGTCAAAACTGCGACATTCGAATGACGATCAAAACCAGTTGTTCATGGCAGTGTCACAAAAACTTCTTAAATTAGTGAAACATGAACGAAATCCACGAAAACCTTCAAAAGCAAAGACGCGGCATCAACCGAGTGATCCATGCCTTCGGTTACTCCATGCAAGGCTTGAAAGCCGGCATGCACGAACCTGCGTTCAGACAAGAAGCGTGGCTAGCGGGTGTTTTGATTCCGCTGTCTTTTTGGGTAGGTAAAACATGGATCGAAATTTCACTGCTGATAGGTTCGGTATTTATGGTGTTGATTGTTGAACTCTTAAACACTGGGCTTGAATCAGCCATTGACCGCGTGGGTCCGCAGTGGCACGACTTGTCCAAACGATGCAAAGACTTGGGCAGTGCCGCTGTGCTGCTGAGCATCTTGTTGTGTTTGGGTATCTGGTTGACTGCCTTGTTTTTGAAGCTCTCGCACTTGATCTAAAAGCAGACAAATGAAGAGTTCATTGGCATTGCAAATCAGATCTGTCTCAAAGCATTTTGGGCATACACATGTCTTGAAAAATGTCTCTTTGGATATCCAGCCCGGTGAGTTCTTATCGTTGGTCGGATCATCGGGCTGCGGCAAATCAACTCTGCTTCGGATCATTGCGGGTTTAGAGCAACAAGACAGTGGCACCATATCGATTGGCAACAAATCTGTCGACGAGTTGCCCCCCAACGAGCGAAACGTGGCGATGGTTTTTCAAAACTATGCGCTCTATCCACACATGACGGTTGCCCAAAATATCGCCCTGCCGCTTGAAATGGCTCGGCTGTCATGGCTCCAACGTTTGCCTGTGTTGGGATCATTGATTCCATCCCAGAGAAAAATTAAATCAACGATTGAGCAAGAAGTTGCAGACATGTGTCACAGCTTGCAATTGCATGATTTACTCAAGCGTAAACCTGCACAGCTTTCTGGTGGTCAAAAGCAACGTGTGGCATTGGCGCGAGCAATGATCAGACATCCGGCTGTTTTCTTGATGGATGAGCCTTTGTCGAACTTAGACGCCAAACTGAGGGTGCACTTGCGCAATGAATTGGTCGATTTACACACACGACTGCAAGTCACCTTTGTGGATGTGACCCATGACCAATCAGAAGCCATGACGATGTCCGATCGGATCGCAGTCATGGACGGCGGGAAGATTTTACAAATTGACACGCCCAAAACACTTTATGACCAACCCAACAGTGTCAAAGTCGCAGAGTTCATTGGCACCCCAACAATCAATCTTTTCCAACTCACCACAAGTGATTCACAGAGCCTTTACTGGGGTAAAACCCAACTACCCCAACATGTGACTGGACCTGGGGCTGAGTGGTTGGCACTTCGCCCCGAACATCTGGTGATTGCCGCAACTCGGATGAGCGCGTGCGATGTGCAATCGACTGCAAAGATTGATCGATTAGAAGACCACGGGTCTGAAATCTTGGTGCACCTCAGGATTGAAGGCTTTGATCACAAGACGTTCACGAGTCGCTTGTCTTCACATGACATGTCGCAGTCGTTCAAAGCAGGTGAAAGCATCGCAGTGGGCTTCAATCTGAAAAGTGCTCTCTTGTTTGATGGGCAAAAACAGCGTTTAACCGCTCCGTGACATGCCAAAGTCAAACCAAGTACCCCGCCAAGGCACATCAGGTTTCGTACTCAGTATCCCAAGCGGCCTGTTGTTGTTGTCTCTTTATGCAGCGCCTTTGGTTTGTCTGTTGCTACTGGCCTTCACAAATTACGAGATGGGCAATGTCAACATTGAATGGGTTGGTTTTTCTAACTTTAACCATGTTTGGAACGACTTGGTCTTTAAAAGGTCGCTCTGGAACACCCTCTTATATGTGCTGCTGGTCGTGCCCCTGAGTGTCATCGGCGGGCTGGTCATCGCCTTGCTGGTTCATGCACGAAAAAAAACACGTTCGTTCTATGAAGTCATTTATTTTTTGCCTGTGACCTCGACCCTGATCGCGATGGCCACAGTTTGGCAATTCTTATTGCATCCCAAACTTGGGCCTGTGAACTCTCTGCTGAACTTGGCGGGCATGCCCTCTATGAATTTTTTGGGAGATCCCACCCTGATGATGGCCACATTGGCGGGCATAGGAATTTGGCAGTTGGT
>CAIVLE010000022.1 GCA_903906635.1 uncultured Burkholderiales bacterium
CCAGCGCTTGTTTTTCGTCGTGGCTGTGAAAGGGGCGGTAGGGCAATGAACGCGCGGGATCGAGCTTTCGGTGCGAGGCGCGCAACCAACCCAAGCTGATCGGGGTGTGTGGGTCCAAGGCACCTTGGAACACCACCTCCACGCCTTGCGGGTCAAATACCCGCAACACAGCAAAGACATCGGCGTCCACGGTGCTCGAAGACAAGAAGAGTTTGAGCGCGGAGGGCCCGGTCAACTCCATCGGCTCGCTCAGGGGTGGCGTTGAGAAAGTCACCCCCTCGCCCATGGCCTCATAGCTCACGCTACCTGTTGCCTGCACAGGCGTGCGCGAGAGCGACATGTCGTGCGGGTTGAGGTAGAAGTGAGTCCACTGTGTGCGCGCAAGTGGCCACTCGGTTTCGTGACGCTCGACAAATTTCTCACCGGGGTGACGCACTTGCAAACGGATGCGGGGCTCTTGGTCCCAGCCGTTTTGCTCGCCCTTTAGAAAGTAGTTGAAGAACTTCTTTTGCATGTTCACACCGTAGTCGGTGTAAAAAGGCGCCCAGTGGGAGCCCCCATGGGCTTCAAGCCATTTTTGGCTGGAGGCCGCGCCAACAAAACCCTCCAAGTTGCCGCGCAGGTGTAAGCCGTGGCCGCCCCAGTTGGCGGCAGACAGCAAGGGCACTTTCACGCGCTCCAAATTGGCCGAACGTTCACGGTAGTAAGGGCCGTCCCACTCGTGGGCCAGCAGCTGGGCCGCCATGTTCTCGCGGTTGTTGATCAACTCTTCTTCGGTGAGTGTCTCAGGGCCGCAGGCCAGCTCACCGGTGACCGGGTGGCGCCGCCCCCGCTCGCCCACGCCGTGCTGCACGGTTTTGACTTGCATGTCTTGCCAGTTCTTGCGAAAACTGCACAAGATGCCGCCGTGGCGGTTGCCGTCTCGGTAGTTGTCGTGCCAGCCTTCCCACACACAAATGGCGGCCAGGTGCGGCGGCTGCATGGCTGCTGCACGCCATTGGTTGGCGCCGTAGTAAGAAATGCCATTGAGCCCCACCTTGCCCGAGGACCAAGGCTGCACCGCGGCCCACTCGATGCAGTCATGGTAGTCCTGCTGCTCGCGGTCGTTGTTGTGGCACAAATAACCGGGTGAGCGGCCTGCACCGCGCGAGTCCACACGCAAACACACAAAGCCATCGGGCACCCACTTCTCAGGGTCCACCACCTCCCAGTTGGCGTATTGGTTGGTGGTGCCAGACACCGCGTCCGGGTTTTCTCGGCACATGATCTCCCATGAGGTCTTGTAGCCCTCTTGAAAGGCCACACCCTTGCCATAAGGCCCATAGGTCATGATGACCGGATAACGGCCCTCCGTGATCGGGCGAAACACGTCGGCGCGCAGCACCAAGCCATCGTCCATGACGATGGGCACATCCCAGTCGATGCGCATGCCGTCGCGCACTTCGCTTTTGAAATCCATGTGTAGTTCCTCTTGTCGGTTTAATCTTGAAGGTTTTATTCGGGTTTGATGCCAGCAGACTTGGCCACCTTGGCCCATAAGTCCATGTCGCTGCGCACACGCGCGGCAAAGTCGTCACTGCTTTGACCGCCCACTTCGGCGCCAATGTCTAAGAAGCGTTTTTGAATCTCGGGGTCTTTGAGGACGGTGGCGACATCGCGCTGGATCTTGGCCACCACGTCTTTGGGCGTGCCCTTGGGCGCAAACAACCCAAACCATGAAATGGCCTCATAGCCCGGGATGTCCGCGGCCACCGTCGGTGCATCTGCAAACAAGGGTGATGGCTTGAAAGCGCCCACCCCCAAAATACGCACCCGGCCCGCGCGCACCTGGGATTGCACCGAACTCACGGCCGCAATGCCCAAGGGCACATGGCCACCGGCCAAATCAGTCATCAAGGGGCCTGCGCCCTTGTAAGACACACTTTGCATGTGGGTCTTGCCCATCATGTTGAACAAATGACCTGCCATGGCGGCGCTGGAATCGGACACCCCAAACGCCAAGCTGCCCGCGTTGGCACGCTCCATGGCCAAGACGTCTTTGATCGATTTGATCGGACTGCCCACGGGTGTGACCAATGTAAAAGGCGAGACGGAGACCATGGTCACCGGCACGAAGTCGCCCAAGGGGTCGTAGGGCAGCTTTTGGTACATGCTGGGGTTGACGACATAGGCCGTCGAGGTCAACAACAAGGTGTAGCCGTCGCCTGGGGCTTTGGCCACGATGTCGGTGCCGATGATGGTGTTGGCCCCGGGCTTGGTGTCGATGATGACGGGCTGGCCCCACAGGGTGCTGAGCTTGTCTTGGATGATGCGCGCACTGGCGTCGGTGCTGCCGCCAGGGGCAAAAGGAATCACCCAGCGCACGGGCTTGGTGGGAAATGTCTGAGACTGAGCCGTGAGGGCCACCAGCCCTAAGCTCAACCCTAGACCCCAAGCCAGGGCTGTTTGCGTGAGGTGACGCATCATTTGTCTTCTCCTTTTGTTTTGTGCGCGCATCATGGCGCAAGCAAACCCCACAGACAGTCATGAAGGTTACATGGCTCTCAAGCGCTGTCTCATATATTGTGGAAAAAGGAGACAAGATGAAACAGATCATGGCCGCGCTGGCGGCAAACCTGACCACGCCAGGGGCCGTCCTGACCAAGCGCGGTTCGACCCTGAGCGCGTTGGCGGCCACGTTCATTGCATTGGCACTCAGCGGCTGCGCCACGGCCCCAAGCTCCTCGACAGACACGGGCCCCCTCACCATAGCCAAACAAGGCAGCTTTTTTGTCGGGGGTCGCAACATCGAATCGGCCCACTTGTCGCTGCTGCCCGCTTACGCCCCATCGGGCACGATCGCGGTGGAGCAAATGTACGTTCGCTACCAAGAACCGGTGGCTGCCAAGCGTCCCCCACTGGTGTTGATCCACGGCTGCTGCTTGACAGGCAAGACCTGGGAGTCCACGCCCGATGGGCGCATGGGATGGGATGAGTTGTTTGTACGCCGGGGCTACCCCACCTATGTGATCGACCAAGTCTCACGCGGCAGATCGGCGGCCAACCCCTCGGCCATCGTGCAAGTCAAAGCGGGCAAGGCTGGCGCCGACGCGCTGCCCCAAGTGTTTGGAGCCTCGCAAGAAGGCGCGTGGGCGATTTTCAGGTTTGGGGCGAAGTACCCCGAGGTCTTCCCAGGCATGCAGTTCCCCCTTGAAGCCAAAGAAGAGTTCTTCAAACAAATGGTGCCCGACTGGCTCAACGCCTTACCCACCCCCAACCCCACCGTGCCCGCCTTGTCCCAGCTCGCCCAACAGCTCCATGGCGCGGTGCTGATGAGCCATTCGCAGTCAGGCATTTTTCCGTTTCAAACAGCTGCTCTTGAGACACGCGGCATCCAAGGCATCGTGGCGGTGGAGCCCGGTGCCTGCCCAGACCCCCGAGGTGACCTCAAGCCCTACTTGGGCTACCCCATTCTTGTATTGTGGGGAGACTATGTCGAGCTCTCTCCCCGCTGGGCGCCGCGCCTGAAGTTGTGCCGCGAGTTTGTTGCAGCGGTCAACCAAGCCGGGGGCAAAGCACAACAAATTGAGCTGGCCCAAGTGGGCTTGCCCGGCGCCTCGCACATGCTGATGCAAGACAAGCACAGCTTGCAAATTGGCGCCTGGTTAGCCCAATGGATGGACCAAAACATCCGTCCATGAAATTAGCCTTTCGTTTTTCAAAAATTGCACCCCTAACCCCACAAGAGACCTCCCGTGACTGAGCCAGTGAACCACACCAAAATCGACATCTACAACCACGTCATGCCCTTGGCCTATGTGGATCTGGTCAAACAACACGGCAAAGAGCCCGGCATGATCAAGCGCATGAGCAACTTGCGCATGCTCTGGGACATGCCCGCGCGCGTGGAGATGCTCAACGGCTTCCCTGAGGTGCAACAAGTCATCTCGCTGGCCGTGCCCTCGCCCGAGATGCTGGGAGGCCCCGATGTCTCGCCCGGCTACGCGCGTGTAGCCAACGAGGGCATGGCTGAGATTTGTCGCCAGTGGCCAGACAAGTTCCCCACCTTTGTCGCCTCGCTGCCCATGAACAACCCGGCAGCAGCCCTAGAGGAGATGGACTACGCGATTGAAAAACTTGGCGCCAAGGGCGTGCAAATTTTGTCCAGCGTCAACGGCAAAGCGCTGGATGAGCCCGATATTTTTCAAATCTTTGAGCGCATCACCAACGTGCATAACATGCCCGTATGGATGCACCCCACGCGTCCAGGCAGCCGAGCCGATTACCCCAACGAGGACAAGTCCAAATACGAAATTTGGCAGGTGCTCGGCTGGCCCATGGAGACCAGCGTGGCGATGTCTCGCATGGTGTTTTCTGGCTTACTCGAGCGCTTGCCCAACCTGCGCTTGATCACCCACCACTGCGGCGGAATGCTGCCCTACTTCTCAGGCCGCGCTGAAACCCTGTGGGCGCAACTGGGCAGCAGAAGCGTGGACGGTTCAGAGGCGGATGTGCTCAAGAGCCTGTCCAAACCACCTATCGAATATTTCAAAATGTTTTACGGCGACACGGTGCTGGGCGGTTCGAGCTCAGCCTTGCGCTGCGGCTTGGATTTTTTTGGTGCCGACAAAGTGGTGTTTGCCAGCGACTGCCCATTCGACCCGGAAGAAGGCCCCATGTTCATCCGCGAAGGTATTCGTTCCATCGAAGACTTGAAACTCGACAAAGAAGATGCCCGCAAGCTCTACTTTGGCAACGCCTACAAGTTGCTGGGCTTGTCCCACCTCGGCTGAGGAGCCCTAGGCATGCAACCGCTCTTAAACAATCACTTGAATACCCTTCTCAGACAAGTTTTTCTGGGCACGTGCGTGGCTTTGGCCGCACTCTCGGCGCAGGCCTTCCCCGAGCGCACGGTCACCCTGATCGTGCCCTTCACACCGGGCAGTGGCAGCGACATCATTGCGCGCATCATTGCGCCCAAGCTCAGTGAGCGCTGGAAGCAAGCGGTGATCGTGGACAACAAGCCCGGCGCCAGCGGCAACATTGGGGCCGAAGCCGCTGCCAAGGCCGCACCCGATGGCCACACCTTGCTGATGGCCATCAACACCTTCACCATGGCGCCCAATCTTTACAAGAAAGTGCCGTTCGACCCCACAACAGATTTCACCCCCATCATGAAAATGGCGGTGGCCAACTTTGCCATCGTGGTCAACCCGGGCATTGGCGCGAGCGATTTGCCAGGCGTGATTGCCCTAGCCAAGGCAAAGCCCGGGCAAATCAACTTCGGCTCACCGGGCAACGGCACACCGCACCACTTGGCGATGGAGTTGATGAAGCAGCAACTGGGCTTGGACATGCTGCACGTGCCCTACCGCGGCATCAGCAACGCCACCACCGATTTGATGGGCGGGCAAGTCCAGCTCATGTTCGCCAGCGTGCACTCTATGCTGCCGCATGTGCGCTCTGGGCGCTTGCGCATGCTGGCCTCCACCGGGGCCACCCGCTCTGCCGTGACCCCCAATGTGCCGGTGTTTCGCGAATACGGCATCGAGTTCATGGACGCGGTGGACGCGTGGTACGCCGTGCTGGCCCCGGCCAAGACATCGAGCGAATTGGTCAAAACCCTGCACCGCGATGTCAGCGCGGTGCTGGCCTTGCCTGACGTCAAAGAGCAAATGGCAGCTCAGGGCTTGACCATCCAAACCAGCACACCCGAGCAACTTGGCAGCTTGGTTCAGGCCGATTACTTACGCTGGAAAAAAACCATCGCCGACGCCAAAATCCAAGTGGACTGAGCCCGCCATTTCAACACCCATCACTTCAGGAGACCCCACCATGCAACGCCGACACATCCTCACCGCACTCGCCGCCAGCGCGGGTGCAACCAGCCTGCCTAGCTGGGCCCAATCGTTGGGTTACCCCAACCGCCCCATCAAAATGATCGTGCCATTTGCCGCAGGCATTTCACCCGATGTGGTGGCTCGTTTAATTGGCGACAAACTGGGCGCAGCGCTGGGTCAACCGGTGGTGATTGACAACCGACCGGGCGCGGGGGGCATGATCGGCGCTGAAGCCGCCGTCAACAGTCCGGCCGACGGCTATAACTTGTTGTTCAGCGTGAAGGCCGTGCATGCCATCGCACCCAATGTCTACAAAAGCGCCAAGTACAACCCACCGCGCGACTTCAAAGCCGTGAGTCAAATTTTGTTGGTGCCCCATGTGCTCACTGCGGCCCCCAATACCCCCTTCAACACCATGGCCGAGTTGGTGGCCTACGCCAAGGCCAACCCTGGCAAGGTCGATTACGCGTCACTTGGGATTGGCTCGCAACCCCATGTGGCGATGGAAGCCTGGGCACAGCGTTTGGGCATCAAACTCAACCACATCCCCTACAAAACCAACCCTTCGCCTGATGTGATGAGCGGTGTGGTGAGTCTGTCGATCGAAGCCTCCACCACCGCCATCCCATTGATCACCTCTGGCAAGGTCAAAGGCTTGGCTATCTCGGGCAACGAGCGTATCGCCAGCATCCCCAATGTGCCCACGATGACCGAGTTCGGCGCCAACCTTGACGTCAATGGTGTGATCGGCAGTTCATGGCACGGGATTTTTGTGCCCACGGGCACGCCCGATGACGTTGTGACCAAACTCAATACAGAGATCGTCAAAATTGTGAAGCTCCCCGAAATCCAAGCCCGCATGCGCGCTCTGGGTCTGACACCCACCGGCACCACAGCTGCTGTGATGGCGTCGGTTGCAGCAGCGGACTACACATTTTGGGGGCAAATGGTGCGCGAGTTTGACATCAAAGTGGAGTAACGCCCTCAAGCGCGTTGGCGACTTCAGTCATGGCCAAACAAGTCCCGTGTGTAGACCTTGCTCACCACATCGGCCAAGTCTGGCGTTTGACGGTTGGCCACAATAACATCGGCCTGGCGCTTGAAGTCCTCCAAGTCAGTCAACACCCGAGAGCCAAAGAAGTGGCTCTCGTTCAACACTGGCTCGTAGACAACGACTTCAATGCCCTTGGCCTTCAAACGCTTCATGATGCCTTGAACGCTGCTAGCCCTGAAGTTGTCTGATCCTGCCTTCATGATCAAGCGGTAAATTCCCACCACCTTGGGGCAGCGCTTCAAGATATCCATCGCCACAAAGTCTTTGCGGGTGCTGTTGGCGTCCACGATGGCACGGATCAAGTTCTGCGGCACCTCTTGGTAGTTGGCTAGCAACTGCTTGGTGTCTTTGGGCAAGCAGTATCCTCCGTAGCCAAATGAGGGGTTGTTGTAATGGCTGCCTATGCGCGGGTCCAAGCACACCCCATCAATGATCTGTCGTGTGTCTAAACCAATGGAGGACGCATAGCTGTCGAGCTCATTGAAATACGCCACCCGCATAGCGAGGTAGGTGTTGGCAAACAATTTGATCGCCTCAGCCTCGGTGCTCTCGGTCAGCAACACCTGTACGTTTTCTTTCACCGCGCCTTGCTGCAGCAAAGAAGCGAACAACTGGGCACGCTCCGAGCGCTCGCCCACCACGATGCGGCTGGGGTGCAAGTTATCATACAAAGCGCGCCCCTCACGTAAAAATTCTGGGGAGAACAAGATATTGGTCACTCCAAATTTCTCGCGCATGCTCATGGTAAAGCCCACGGGTACAGTGGACTTGATCACCATCACCGACTTTGGGTTGATGGCTAACACATCTGCAATTACAGACTCCACTGAGCTCGTGTTGAAGTAGTTGGTCTGAGGGTCATAGTCTGTTGGGGTGGCAATCACCACAAAGTCTGCCCCCGTGTAGGCCTCTACCTTATTCAAGGTAGCTCTGAAATTGAGCTGCTTATGCGTGAGGTATTCCTGCATTTCGACGTCCTCGATAGGCAGCTGCTTGTGGTTGATCAGGTCCACCTTGGCCGCGATCACATCGAGAGCCACCACTTCGTGGTGTTGGGCCAACAAAATACCGTTGGACAGGCCCACATAGCCCGTCCCTGCAATTGCGATTTTCATGTAAAAACTTTCTTTGGTTTGAACAAATTTGTCGTGTAGAGGCTTACACCACCACCGGCTCAGGCTCCAGTCGAATTCCGAAACGCTCGTACACACTGGTCTGAATGGCTTTGGCCAGGGTCATCACCTCACCACCTGTGCAAGGGTGCTCGCGTCCACCTTTGTTGACCAACACCAGTGCTTGTTTGTCGTACACCGCAGCATGCCCGACCGACTTGCCCTTCCAGCCACAAGCGTCGATCAGCCAGCCAGCGGCCAACTTAATGCGCCCGTCATCCAAGGGGTAGTGCACGACCTTGGGGTCGCGCGCGATGATGTCAGCGCATTGCTCTGGCGTGACGGTTGGGTTTTTGAAAAAACTCCCCGCGTTGCCAATCACCGCGGGGTCTGGCAGTTTGGCGCGGCGGATGGCGCAGACCCACTCGAAGATCTGCTGAGGGCTGGGCTGCGAGATGCCACTGTCTGCCATCTTGCGCTCTAAGTCGGCATAGCCGAGCACCGGCCGCCAAGCCTTGGGCAAGCGAAAACGCACACGGGTGATGAGGGCCTGGCCCGCCAGCCCCATGTTGCGAGAGCCGCCATGGGGCTGCTGGGGCCCGTGTTTGAAGACCGAGTCACGGTAGCCAAAAGCGCACTGCGCAGCGTTGAGGGTGAAGCTGTTGCCCGTGCGCAAATCGATGGCGTCGAGTGCGTCAAAGCGGTCTTGCAACTCCACGCCATAAGCGCCAATGTTTTGTACCGGGGAGGCGCCCACTGAGCCAGGAATGAGGGCCATGTTCTCTAGACCCGGCCAGCCTTGAGAGAGCGTCCAGCAGACCAGGTCGTGCCAAGACTCGCCAGCGGCCGCTTCGACCACCCACGCTTTGTCGCTTTCTTCCACCAAACGCATGCCTTTGAGCTCCACCTTGAGCACCAAAGGCTTGACGTCCCCGGTTAGAACGATGTTGCTGCCCCCACCCAAGACCAATTTGGGACAATCGCGTAAGACAGAGTTGCCCACCACGGCCTGCACATCGGACTCTTGCCGTATGTGCACCAACTGCAAGGCCTTGGCGACAATCCCAAAGGTGTTGTGCGCTTGCAAAGGGTAATTGGACTCAACTAACATAGAGGAATTGTCTCACCCCAACCCTATCTTTATCCCACTGCCATGCCCTCATTTGACACCGTGTGTGAACCCAACTTGGTTGAAGTGAAAAACGCCGTTGAAAATACGGCCAAAGAAATTGCCACCCGCTTTGACTTCAAAGGCACCTCTGCTGCTGTGGAACTCAAAGACAAAGAGATCACCCTTTTTGGGGATGCCGACTTTCAGTTGGTGCAAGTCGAAGACGTGCTACGCAACAAACTGACCAAGCGTGAGGTGGACATTCGCTTTTTGGACAAAGGCGATGTGCAAAAAGTCGGCGGCGACAAGGTCAAGCAAGTCATCAAGGTGCGCAACGGCATTGAGACCGAAGTGTCGAAAAAAATCCAGCGCTTGATCAAAGACAGCAAGATCAAAGTGCAAGCCGCCATCCAAGGCGACGCGGTCCGCGTGAGTGGCACCAAACGCGACGACCTGCAAGCCGCCATGGCCTTGATTCGCAAAGAGATGACAGACTTGCCGCTGTCGTTCAATAATTTCAGGGACTAAGACGCTTCTTTTTTAGCCCCAATTTTGGACTCTTGTCCTCGCACCAAACGCAAGATGTTGTCTGCGTGACGGGCCAACAGCACTGCGCACATCAAGGTGATGGCCAACCACTCGGCTTGGCTGGCTTGCCATGCGATGCGGTCACCCAACCCGTAGTAGATCGGCGCAAATACCGCAGCAGACAAAGCGGCCAGCGAGGAGTAGCGAAAGAAAAACGCCACGATCAGCCACGTGCCCAAGGTTGCCAACCCGAGCAAGGGCTCCAGGCCAAACAACACACCCGCTGCAGTGGCTACGCCCTTGCCGCCTTGAAAGCGAAAAAACACCGGCCACACGTGCCCGATGAAAGCAGACAGGGCTACCAGCGCTAGAGCGCGCTCATCCAAGCCCCAAGCGGGGCCCCAGTGTTTCAACAAAAACACCGGCAAAAACCCCTTGAAAGCGTCCAACAACAAGGTGGCCACAGCGGCTTGTTTGTTGCCCGAGCGCAGCACATTGGTGGCCCCTGGGTTTTGGCTGCCGTAGGTACGTGGGTCTTCCAAGCCCATGACCCGGCTGACGATGACGGCAAACGACAAAGAGCCAATCAAGTAAGCGCCAAAAACGAGCAAGACGATGGAGGATGTTTCTAAGGGCATGGTCAAGCTTTCAAAGTGCGGGATCACGCAGTTCCCAGCGGATAGCGTCAATGGCGCTCAAGAGTTCTGGCGACAAGGTGGTGCCCCACGCGTCCAAATCGGTGTCGAGTTGAGCCAGCGACGTCACCCCGATGATGGTGCTGGTCACTTGCCATTTGGTGTAACAAAACGCCAAGGCCATTTGAGTGGGCGTGAGGCCATGGGCCCGCGCCAACGCGTTGTAGCGGCGCGCGGCCACCAAGGCCTCTGTGCGGCCCCAGCGTTGTTTTCGTACCGTCTCATAGGTACTAATGCGCGCGCCAGGCGGGGCTTGTGGGCCTTCAGTGCCGCTGTCATCGTACTTGCCCGTGAGTAAGCCAAATCCCAAGGGTGAATACGCCAATAAGGACACATTGAGGCGGTGACAGGTTTCGTCCAAGCCATTTTCAAATGTGCGGTTGATCAGGCAATACGGGTTTTGCGTGGTGGCCACCCGCGGCAAGCCATGCTGCTCGGCCAAGCGCACAAACTCGTGCACGCCATACGGTGTCTCATTGGACAAGCCAATCGCGCGCACCTTGCCGGCCTTAACCAAGCCCGCCAGCGTGTCGAGTTGTTCGTGAATCGGCGTGGCAGAGGTCTCTTTGCTGGGGTCGTAATAGGCCGCACCGAAGGCCGGCACGTGGCGCTCTGGCCAGTGAATTTGGTACAGATCGATCACATCGGTCTGCAAGCGGCGCAAGCTGGCATGGCAAGAGTTGACGATGTCTAGCGAGGTCATGCCAGCGCCCTCACGGACCCAAGGCATGCCGCGTGTCGGCCCGGCTACCTTGGTAGCGAGCACCAATTGCGCGCGCGCTGTAGGGCGCTTGGCCAACCAGTTGCCCAAAATGGTCTCCGTGGCACCAAAAGTCTGGGCTTTGGCGGGCACCGAATACATCTCGGCGGTATCTAAGAAGTTCACGCCCCGCTCCAGCGCGCGGTCCAAGATGCTGTGTGCAACAGCTTCGCTGACCTGCTCACCAAACGTCATGGTACCCAGGCAGATGGGAGTGACATACAAAGCACTGGTACCCAATTGCACTTGGGGCATTTGCACTTTGGGCAATTGCACTGTTTGAAAACTCATCCCCACACTCCCAGCAAGCTGCTTGTCAAAAGCCTTCTAGTCTAAAGCTTCGAGGCAACCTCTTGATTTTATGGGCCTCGATTTCATGCGCCTTGGTCTCGTGCTTCTTGGCTTCGTGCCTCTTCTTGCAAGCGCAGCACGCGCCGCTGCACCTTGCCAGTGGTGGTCATCGGCAACTCCGCAATGAACTCGATCTCTTTGGGGTATTCATAGGGCGCCAACTTGCCGCGCACGTGGTGCTGAAGCTCTGCGATCAAGGCCTCACTGGGCGCAAACCCAGCGGCCAGCACCACGTAGGCTTTGACCAAAGCACCGCGCTCGGTATCGGGCTTGGGCACCACAGCGGCGTTGGCCACGGCGGGGTGCTTGACCAAGCAGTTTTCGATTTCGCTGGGACCAATGCGATAGCCCGCTGCCTTGAAGACATCGTCGGCACGGCCTTGGTACCACAGGTAGCCTTGCGCATCTTGCACCGCCACATCGCCCGTGCGGCACCAGTCCCCGCTGAACTTGGCAGCACTGGCTGGGGCGTTTTTCCAATAGCCCAAAAAGAAAATCGGGTCGGGCTCTCCGTGGACATCAAAGCGGTTCACGGCAACGTCCCCAGGCACACCCACCGCACAAACCTGGCCCACCTCATCAATCACCGCAACGCGGTGACCGGGGTAAGCACGCCCCATGCTGCCAGGCTTGGCGGGCCAGCCGCCCGGCATCGCGCAGTTGCCCACGATGTAGTTGATCTCGGTCTGCCCAAACATCTCATTGACCGTCACCCCCAAGTGCTCTTGGGCATACGCAAACACCGCGTCCCCCACGGCCTCGCCCGCACTCATGATGGCGTGCAGCGACAGCTTAAAGTTGTCTCTGGGGCTTGGGTAGGCTTTCATCATGGCTTTGAGCGCGGTGGGAAACAAAAAGGTGTGAGTCACCGCATGCTGCTGCATCAAGCTGAACGCCAGTTCAGGGCTGAAACGGCCATTGAAGGCCACGATAGGTCGGCCAAAGTACAAGGTGGGCAACAAAGCGTCCATCAAACCGCCGGTCCATGCCCAGTCAGCGGGCGACCAAAACACACTGGGCACCAAGGGCTCTGGCAACGCCGAGGCCTGTTCACTCATCACGGCTCGAGTGCTCCCCCGCACGGGCTTGCCCAGAGGCTGCGCAGGCGTGCTGGCAAACCCAAACCAGTTCTGGCTGCACACAAAACCACTCAAGTTGCCAATCAAGGCACGGTGGGGAATCAAGGCGCCTTTGGGTGGTCCTGTGGTGCCGCTGGTGTAAATCAACACCGCCGCCTCTTCGGCCTTGGTGTTCACTGCCTCAAAGCGGCGCTTTTGCGCGGCCATGGCGCTGGTGTAGTCCACATCACAGCGCGATGCGGCGTCACCCAGCCCGACCACACATCGCAGGGCCGGACACTGTCCACGCACGGCCAACACGTTGTCAACCGTGGCCCCATCCACCAAAGCCAACACCGCATCGCTGTCTTGCAGGCGGTAGGCCAAGGCCTCGGGGCCAAACAACATCGACAAAGGCATGGCTACGGCGCCCAGTTGCAACACAGCCATGTAGGCCACCGCTGTTTCAAAACACTGGGGCAACACAATAGCCACCCGGTCTGCGCGCTGAACACCCAGCTCGACCAACACGTGGCTCAGCGCATCGGCGGCTTGGCTGAGCTCGCCATAGCTGTGGGTGAGGGGCGGGGCATGCACGCGGTGGGTGATGATGGCCACGCGCTGGTGAGCCTTGGGCTGCGCACCCCAGCGACGGGCGCATACATCGGCCATGTTGAAGTACTCTGGCACGGCCCATCGAAAGCCCTGGTGCATGGCGTCATAGCCATCTTGAATGACGGCGGCTTTGGGTAGGGTCTTGGGCAGGGTCTTGGGCGGGGTCATGGGAGAGATCCTTATGATTGAAAAAATGTACCCAATCCAAAGAACTTCTCGCAGCGAGTTTGTACCCATAAGACAGCTGCAATACCACGTGCGCCAATGGGGCACGCCCTCGCCCAACGGCACGCCTTTGGTGCTGGTGCACGGGTGGATGGATGTGGCGGCGTCGTTTCAGTTTGTGGTTGACGCCCTGAGCCGAGACCACTGGGTCATTGCGCCTGACTGGCGCGGTTTTGGGCTGACCGAGACGCCGGGAGTCGACAACTTTTGGTTTCCAGACTATTTGGCAGACCTGGACTTCTTGCTCGACCACTACGTGGGTGAGCAGCCCGTGCATCTGGTCGGCCACAGCATGGGCGGACACATTGCCACCTTGTATGCGGGCGTGCGCCCCGAGCGGGTGCGACGCCTCATCAACTTGGAAGGTTTTGGCATGCCCGCGTCTCGCTCGGCCCAAGCCCCTGGGCGGTATGCCAAATGGATGGATGAACTCAAAGGCTTGCAGCGCGGGGAGATCGACCTCAAACCGTATGAGAGTCTAGAGGCCGTGGCTCAGCGCCTCATCAAGACCAATCCTCGTCTGAGCAGCGACAAAGCGCAATGGTTGGCCCAGCATTGGGCCTGCTCTAACGCGCAAGGCGAGTGGCGTATCTTGGGGCACGCAGGCCACAAAGTGGTCAACGCTCAGTTGTTCCGGCTTGAAGAGGTACAAGCCATCTACCAGCGCATCAGCGCGCCCATGCTATGCGTGGTCGCCAGCAGCGACAGCTTGGGCGAGTGGTGGAAGGGCAAATACACCCTGCAAGAGTTCAAGCAACGCATCTCAGTGGTGCCCGAGCTCACCCACGCCGTCATCGAGGACGCAGGCCACATGCTGCACCATGACCAGCCACAGGCACTGGCTCAATTGATTGAAAGTTTTTTATGAAAGCGCTGGTTTGAACCACGCCCTTGAACGTGAGAAAATCAGCGGTTTCCCAGAACCGTAAAGAAGACCCATCATGGAAGCAGAACGCATCAACCTCATTGGCACCACCCTCGCAGACCTGAGCGTGCGCACGGTTGATTTACGGAGGTATCTTTGACTTCGATGCCAAGTCAGAGCGCCTGAGGACCGTCAACGCCTCGCTCGAAGACCCCACGGTCTGGAACGACCCCAAGAAAGCCCAAGAACTGGGACGCGAAAAGAAGTCCCTCGACGACGTGGTCGTGACTTTGTCACGCCTGACGCAAGAGCTGTCGGACAACGCCGAGTTGTTTGACATGAGCAAAGCCGACGGCGACGAAGACGGCTTGCTCACCATCGAGGCCGAAACCCAAGCCTTGATGGCCGACATCGAGAAACTCGAATTCCGCCGCATGTTCAACAACGAGGCTGACTCGTGCAACGCGTTTTTGGACATCCAAGCCGGCGCCGGTGGCACCGAGGCCTGCGATTGGGCCAGCATGCTGTTGCGCCAATACCTCAAATACGCCGAACGCAAAGGCTTCAAAGCTGCTGTGGAAGACGAGTCGGCCGGTGACGTGGCCGGCATCAAAGGCGCCACCATCAAGATCGAAGGCGACTACGCCTTTGGCTTGTTGCGCACTGAAACAGGCGTGCACC
>CAIVLE010000023.1 GCA_903906635.1 uncultured Burkholderiales bacterium
TACTTCTTGATCAGCCTATTTTCCAAGGATTAACGCTGCACGTTGCCCATGGCATCGTACTGGTTGTCTTGATCAGCGCGTTGGAAGGCTTCAGGGTGCTTCTTGAGGTACTCAATACGGTCGGACGCGGCGTTGTACAAGGGTGCAGCCATAGCTACCGCTGGCAGCGCTCCGCCAGAGCCAACAAACGACCCAATTAGGCCCGCAGTACCTCCTAAGCCCGAGATTGCTGCCCCAGTCTTGTCGCCCTGATTCAGCCTATTTGCCACATCAATTGCACTGAAGCCAGCACCAGCACCTGCCAGCGCACCCTTGAGGGGATAACCAGACAAACGCTTGGCGTAGCTCCAGATGGGCGATGTGTTTTCAGTAGTTGAAGCTGCGGTATTTGCAGCTTGGCTTTCGGCACGTGCCAGCATGGCTGCTTCTGCTGCTTTGGATTGTTCCGCTCGCTGCAAGGCAAGGCGAGTTTGCGCTTGTCGCATAAGGCGTGCATTCTCCGCAAGCTGTTCCGCTTGACTGGTCTGTGCAGCCTTTTGGGCCACGGCCTGAGCCTCTTGAGGGCTAAGGATGATGCCACCCTCCGTAATCTTGCCACCCGTGTATCCGGGAGCACCATTGCGGCCCACGGTTCGTTGCATCAACTTGGCGGCGTCCAAGTCTTCTTTTCCCATTTGAGCGCCGGGAATATCAACCCCAGTCAAGGATTTTGTCCAGTTCTCTCCACCATGCTTGGGGACAACTGCTGGCTTTGGTTGGCCTGTCGCAGCAGGCGATGGCACAGGCTCTGCCACCGTGGCAGCAGCCATTTCTGGCGGCTCAATTTCAGGTACTTTATTACCAAAAAATCGTCCAAAAGCTTCGGTGCCTAGTTTTACTTTTGCATCAGCCAATGCGGCGGCAGTACCCATTCCAGCGCCGACAGCAGCACCAGCACCCGCGCCTAGCAATGGGTTCATGGGCTGCTCTGCAACTGGGTTGTTGGCGACAGGCTTACCCTTTCCCATGTTGATAGGCGCAGGCTTGTCTGCCGCGTCAACCGTAAGGCTGGATGGGAGTTCTCCGCCAGCAAAGTTTGACACTGCATCCATGTGATTCAGCGTCTCATCAGGCAGGTCTTTCAGGTCACCCGTTTTGACAAATTTTGAATTTGGGCCAGCGTTGTACCCTGCCAAAACTTTGTGGGGGTCGGCACCGATGGTGGGCTTGGACATCAAGTCCTTGAGTATGGTCATGCCGCACTCAATGTTTTGGTCTTCGTCGTGCGGGTTATCGCACTTGTAGGTCTCAGCGGTGTCTGGCATGACCTGCATGACGCCCACAGCACCCTTGTTGGATTTGGAGCTGTTTTTGAATCCACTTTCTTGCATCACCATGGGTAACACAAAGTCAGGGTTCAGACCATTCGCCAAGGCGCGATCACGCACCTTCTTTGCTGTATCGAATTGGTCTTGCGTGAACTTGTCCTTTGTCCAGCCAGCCAGCTTGTCGGCCAAATCCA
>CAIVLE010000024.1 GCA_903906635.1 uncultured Burkholderiales bacterium
CATGGATGTAGGTGATTTCTTTGAGCTTGAGGGCACCTTCCAGCGCGATGGGGTAATGCGTACCGCGCCCCAAGAACAAGGCGTTTTCTTTGGACGCAAAGTCTTGCGCCCAGGCGATCAGCTGTGGCTCTAAGCTGAGCACCCCTTGCAAGGCTGCAGGCAGGTGGCGCATGGCCTTGAGGTGTTGGGCCTCTTGCGCGTCGCTCAAATGGCCCTTGGTTTGCGCCAAGGCCAGGGTGAGCAAAAACAAACCGGCCAGTTGGGTGGTGAAGGCCTTGGTGGAGGCCACGCCAATCTCAGCGCCTGCGCGCGTGACGTAGGCCAACTGGCATTCGCGCACCATGGCCGAGGTGGCCACGTTGCAAATGGTGAGGGTGTGTGTGAGCCCCAGGCTTTGCGCATGGCGCAAGGCGGCCAGTGTGTCCGCCGTTTCACCCGACTGGGTGATGGTGACCACCAAGGTCTTGGGGTTGGGCACCGAGTCGCGGTAACGGTATTCGCTGGCAATTTCCACTTGGCAGGGAACTTTGGCAATGGCTTCGATCCAGTACTTGGCCACGCAGCCGCTGTAGTAGCTGGTGCCACAGGCCAAGATCAACACATTGTCGATGGCTTTGAACACCGAGTAAGCACCATCTCCAAACAACTCGGGCACGATGCCCTCGACGCCCTCCAGGGTGTCGGCGATGGCGCGGGGTTGTTCAAAAATTTCTTTTTGCATGTAGTGGCGATAAGGCCCCAGCTCAGCAGCTCCGCTGTGGGCGTGCACGGTTTTTACCTCTCGGGTCACTGGTTGGCGCGCCTTGTCAAATACCCAGTACTTGCCCAGCTGCAGGTCCACCAAGTCCCCCTCTTGGAGGTACACAATTTGGTCGGTCACCCCGGCCAAGGCCATGGCGTCGCTGGCCAAAAAAGTCTCTGCGCCGTCTTGGCCGACACCCAAAATCAAAGGTGAGCCGGCTCTCGCGCCAATGACGCGGTGGGGCTCGTCCTTGTGAAACACAGCAATCGCATAAGCACCCGTCAAATGCGCCAGCGCAGCTTTGACGGCCTCAAAAATATCACCGTTGTACAAACTGTCCACCAAGTGGGCGATGACTTCGGTGTCGGTCTGGCTGTGAAACACATACCCCTTGGCTTGCAACTGCGCGCGCAGCTCGTCGTGGTTCTCAATGATGCCGTTGTGCACCAAGGCCACACGCCCGGGTCGTTGCTCGGCATCGACGCCGGCTCCGTGGCTGAAGTGGGGGTGCGCGTTGTGCACGGCCGGCACCCCATGGGTGGCCCAACGGGTGTGGGCAATGCCGGTGCCGCCTTCGATGTGGTCATGTGCCACCTGAGTCATGAGTTCGGACACGCGCGCGGTGCTGCGCGCGCGCTGCAAGCCCGCTTGCTTGCCGCCCAGACTGGCCGCATGAACGGCCACACCGCAGGAGTCGTAGCCCCGGTACTCCAAGCGTTGCAGGCCTTGGACGAGGATGGGAACGATGTTGCGTGATGAAACTGCTCCGACGATGCCGCACATGGTCTGCACTCCTGAATGAATCTGCTGCGCATCCTAGGACGCCGAAGAGGAAATTTCTCAACTATTTTTCTATATAAATGAATTTTTATTTCTCGATTCATTGAATTTGAAATTAAATTTCCTTAAGATTGAATTCATGGAAGAAATTGACAATATTGATTTACAACTTTTGGACTTGCTCCAACACGACGCCAGTCTGAGCAATGTGGCGCTGGCCGAGCGCGTCAAGGTCTCGCCCCCCACTTGCTTGCGCCGCGTCAAACGCTTGCAGCAAGAAGGCTGGATCGAGCGTCAAGTGGCCGTGCTCAGCTCGGACCGCTTGAGCGCAGCGCAAGGTCCGGCCTTGAGTGCGCTGGTGGAAGTGACGCTGGACCGCCAGGGCAGCGAACACATGGATGCGTTTGAGCAACGCGCGGTGGCAGAAGACGCGGTGCAACAGTGTTGGCGCGTGTCACCGGGGCCTGACTTCATGTTGGTGCTGCAAACCGCTGACATGCCCAGCTACTTGGCGCTCACGCAGCGCCTCTTCACGCAAGACGCGAACGTGCGCAACGTCAAAGCGTTTTTCAGCGTGAAGCGGGCCAAGTTCACCAGCACGTGGCCGCTGCGAACTCAAAAAAATCAAGTTCCTGCACACCCCAAGGCTATTTAGGCGCTTTCACAGGCCGCTTGTAATTGGCAATGCTCACCTGCTTGCCCCGCGCCACACTGAGCGCGCCGGGCTCGGTGCTCTTGGTGATGGTGGAGCCCCCGCCCACCGTGCCGCCCGCGCCAAGGGTCACGGGAGCCACCAACACGCAGTTGCTGCCCACATGCACATCCGCCTCGATGACGGTGCGGTGTTTGTTGGCGCCGTCGTAGTTGGCCGTGATGCTGCCCGCGCCAAAGTTCACGCGCTCGCCCACCGTGGCGTCACCCAAATAGGCCAAGTGGTTGGCCTTTGAGCCACGGGCCAGCGTGGCATTTTTGACCTCTACAAAGTTGCCAATGTGCACCTCCTCACCCAGTTGTGCGCCGGGGCGCAAGCGGGCAAAGGGGCCCACCAAAGCGCCCTCCCCCACGGCCACGCCCAGCTGTTCACCGTCGATGTGGGTGAAGGGGTGAATCACCGCGCCAGCGGCGATGGTGCAATTGGCGATCACACAGTTCGCGCCAATCTTCACGCCCTGGCCCAGGGACACTTGCCCCTGAAATATGCAGTTCACATCAATCTCCACGTCTTGCGCGCACTGCAAGCTGCCCCGCACATCCAAGCGTGCCGGGTCGATGATGCGCACCCCCTCTTGCATCAAGGCCTGGGCTTGGCGCAGTTGAAACACACGCTCGAGCTCGGCCAGTTGCGTGGGGCTGTTGACCCCGGCCACTTGGGCGGGGTCGTCAATTTGGTGACCCACCACCAAGACGCCATCGGCAACGGCGAACTTGACCACGTCGGTCAGGTAGTACTCCTGTTGCGCGTTGTGGTTGTCCAAGCGCGCCAGCCAAGGTTTGAGCAATTTGGCGGGCACGGCCATGATGCCGCTGTACACCTCGCGAATGGCGCGTTGTGCGTCGCTTGCGTCTTTGTGCTCAACGATGGCTTGCACTTGCCCCTCGGGATTGCGCACGATGCGCCCGTAGCCCGTGGGGTCATCAAATGCGATGGTCAACAAAGCCAGGTGCTGGCCTGCACAGGCGTCAACCAGCGCTTGCAAGGTGTCGGCCTGGGTCAGTGGCACATCGCCCGAGAGCACCACCACCACCGCATCGTCGCTCAACAGCGGCACGGTTTGTTGCACCGCGTGCCCCGTGCCGAGCTGGGGCATTTGACGGGCGAAGTGCAGGCGGTCACCCGGGTTGGCTTGCTGCAACGCGGCCTCGACTTGGGGTGCACCATGCCCGGTGATGACGATGGTCTGGCGCGCCTGCAAGCTGCGTGCGGTGTCGATCACGTGCTGCACCAAAGCCTTGCCGGCCAATCGGTGCAAAACCTTAGGCATACTGCTCTTCATGCGTGTGCCCTTGCCGGCCGCCATGATCACCACTTCCAACGCTGTCATGTCATTCATCCTTATCTTGCCAAGAATTATCCGCCAAGCCCTTGTGGCGCTGGGTGTGCTGGCGTTGGTGTGTTTGAGCGCATGCAGCACGATCAAGCTGGTCTACAACCAAAGCGATGACTTGTTGTACTGGTGGGTCGACGCGTATGTGGATTTGGAGGCCGACCAAAAACCCAGTACGCGCGAAGCACTGAGTGCGCTGCAACGCTGGCACCGCCAGCAACAGTTGCCTGAGTACGTGGCGCTGCTGCAAAAAACCCGCAGCATGGCCTTGCATGACATCACCCCGGGGCAGGTGTGCGCGGTGACAGAGGAGATGAAAACCAGCTTTTTGGGGCTGCTGCGTCAAATCGAACCCGCCGCAGCGCGCCTGGGCTCGCAACTCAAGCCCCCGCAGCGCGAGCACATGCGCCAGCGCTATGACAAAACCAACCAAGAGTGGCGCTCTGACTGGTTGGACGCCAGCGCAGACAAACGCCTGCGTTACCGCAACAAACAAGCCTTGAAGCGGCTGGAGGACTTCTATGGCCGCTTGGATGAGCCACAACGCGAGGTGCTCAACCACTGGCTTGCAAGCTCTGCCTTTGACCCCGCCTTCAGTTATGCCGAGCGTGAGCGCCGCCAAGCCGACAGCCTGCAAACCCTGCAGCGCATGGCCGAGAGTGGCTCGCCCAACACGGCACAAGGGCTGCTGCACGCGTGGACAGAGCGCGCTTTTCACTCACCCAACGAGAGCTACCGAACCTACAACCAAGCCTTGTGGCAAGAAAACTGCGCGGGCTTTGCCAAGTTGCACAACAGCACCACGCCAGCACAGCGCCAACGCTTGGCAGAGACCTTGCGCGGCTACGAGACTGATTTAAAAACTTTGATCGCGCAAAAATAAATCAAGCTTGCAGCGCGGCCCACATCTCTTTGTCGCGCTGCGCGGTCCAAATGCGTGGGTTTTTGATGCCTTGGGCTTCGTCATAGGCACGGCTCACGTCAAATGGCAAGCAGTGCTCGTAGATGAACACATGACCAAAGATCGGGTCCATGCTCTGGCGTGTCAAGGCCATGGCGGCTTTGAGGTCCAAGCTCTGCTTGGCAGCCTCTTTGCCGCAACCAAACAAAGTCTCCACCCAGCGCTTGGTGTAGTCCAAGGCCTTGTTGACGTTGTCGTGACCCATCATGGCTTCGCCGCGCCCGGGCACGATGGCCTGGGCGTTCAAGGCACGCAAGGCTTCTAGCGTGGCGGGCCATTCCTCGAGCTGAGCGTCACCGGTGTAGACCCCGGCTTCGTACTCCACCAAGTCGCCACTGAAGAGCACTTTTTCGGCCTCGACCCACGCAATTGTGTCTCCCCGTGTGTGGCCTGCACCGGGGTGCCAGATGTCGACTTTGACGCCGCCCAAGTCAATGCACAACGAGCCTTGACGCCCGGGTTGGCCGTCTCCCACCACCAACGTGGGCCAGGTCAAGCCCGGAATGCCCTCGACGCCACGAAACAAACGCGGGAAGCGCTCGATCTCGCTTTGCATGTCTTGTGCGCCACGCTCCACGATCAGCTCGTAGGTTCCGCGACTGGCAATGATCTCGGTGGCCCCCTCGGCGGCGTAAGCGCTGGCCCCCAACACACGCACCGCGTGGTAGTGGGTCAACAACACGTACTTGATGGGTTTGTCGCTGATGGTGCGGATTTTGGCAATCAAGTCGCGCGCCATGGCGGGCGTGGCGGTGGCGTCACTCACCAAGATGAACTCGTCCCCAATGATCACGCCTGAGTTGGGGTCGCCCTCTGCGGTGTAGGCCCAGCAATGCGCACTGAGTTGCTGGAAAGTGATTTTTTTCTCATCCAAATCAGCTTGGCTGGCAAAGGCTTTGGTGGGCGCGGTGGACATGAAGGGTGTCTCCTGGTTGGGTGGGGGCTGATTTTACCTAATCGAAATGCGTTACGAATGCGTAAATTTCTAAGGAGGCGCACTGAGTCCGCGCTCCAACATGGCGATGACCTCTGTGGCAAACGCGGCGTAGCTGATGGGCCCGCCTGGGCGCAACCAAGTGAAGGTCCAATTGATCATGCCAAACAGCATCATGGTGACAGCCGTTTGGTTGACGGGGTTCAAGCGTGAGGGATAAGCCCGCTTCAAAAATCGGGTGAAGGCTGCCACCACGTCGCGTTGGCGGCCCACGATCAGCGCACGTTGTGCCTCGCCCAAAAATTTGGTGTCAGCCAACAAGGCCACGTGGCGGGTGGCCGAGTTTTCGTACTCCAGCAAGAAGCGTCGAACCAACTCGTGCAGCGCAGCCCGGTCGTCCAAGTCGCGGCGTTGCGCCACCGCCTCAGACTCGCCAATCAGAGCCAACAAGCGTTGGGTGTAGCGGTCCAGCAAGTCAAACAAAATAGCCTCTTTGCTCTCGTAGTAGTGATAAAGCCGAGCCTTGGAGGTGCCCCCCGCTGCGGCGATGGTGCTCATGCTGGTGGCGGGGTAGCTGCCATCGGCAAAGCACTGCGCGGCAATGTCTAGGATTTCGTCGCGCTTGAGGTCGTGAGAGGCGGATTTGGGGCGGGCCATGGGTGCCGGTGATCAGTTCTGTGTGAATCTGTGCTCTGCGAATCTGTGTTCTGCGAATCTGTGCTCTGGGAATCAGCTATCGGTGCGTGAGGTATTTGCGGGTGCCCGCCATCAAGCGAGGCCGCCCCAAGCGTTCAGCCCATCGGCCAAACCACGCCGTTGTCATTCAACAACGCATCGAGTGGCATGTCGTGGGCTTCGGGCATCAAATCAGGAATG
>CAIVLE010000025.1 GCA_903906635.1 uncultured Burkholderiales bacterium
CAGGTGCCTTTGAACCCTCTCGCTGCGATAGAACCTTTCAAATTTTGATGAGTGACATTGGTGAGCTGGTCTATTTGTCGCGTTTGGTCACGCGCTTGATGGCGGTAGCCCCTCAAGTGAATGTGCGCGTACTCCAATTGCCACGTGAAGCCTACCAAGATACCTTGGCCAGCGGTGAGGCGGATTTGGCGATTGGATTTTTGCCGGCGCTCAAAACCGGTGTGTACCAACAACGCCTGTTCACAGATTCGCACATTTGCCTGGTGCGTGCCGATCACCCACACATCAAAAAAAGTTTGTCACTCGCGCAGTTTTCGGCAGCCTCGCATGTGGTAATTGAACCTGCAGGTTCTCGCTACAGCGGTCACGCAGCTCAAACTTCGACCACTTCCTTGTTAGAGAGACACTTGTCGGCCTCGGGCGTTAGCCGGCGGGTGGTGTTGCGCGTGCCGCACTTCACCGTGGTGCCTGCCATCGTGCAGCAGACGGACTTGATCACGACCTTGCCCAGCTATGTGTTGAGTTACACCCGCAACTTGCCGAATTTGAAAACTTTCAAGTTGCCCTTTGATGTGCCAAGCTATGACATCAAGCAGTTTTGGCACGAACGCAAACACGCAGACCCCGCCAACCGTTGGCTGAGGAAGTTGGTGTCCGAACTATTCACAAAGGATTGATGCGTCGCTTATGGCTTTACATTCAACAATGCACGCGGCCATCGTCGACCTCGACGGCACGATGGTCGACACCTTGGGCGACTTTGAGCAGGCGCTCAACCGCTGTTTGGCAGACCTAGATTTGCCGCCAGTCACACGCGCCTTGGTTGAGCGCACGGTGGGCAAGGGGTCAGAGCATTTGATTCGCTCTGTGCTGGCGCACCAACTGGCTTTGCCTGAGGTTGCAGCCTCGGGCCTGGTTTGTTCAGGGCGGGGTGTGGACGGCTTGTACGAGCCCGCATGGCTGCGTTACCAGCACCATTACCAGCGCATCAACGGGCAATATGCCCAGGTGTACCCCGGTGTGGTGCAAGGTTTGCAGCATATGCGTGATGCGGGCTGGACCTTGGCGTGCTTGACCAACAAGCCGCTGGCATTTGCCCAAAACCTCTTGGCAGTCAAAGGATTGGATGGGTTTTTCACGCAGGTGTTTGGAGGCGACAGCTTTGCCGCGAAAAAGCCCGACCCACTGCCGTTGCTCAAAACCTGTGAAGCGCTGGGCAGCGTGCCTGAACGCACCTTGATGGTGGGCGACTCCAGTAACGATGCGCAAGCTGCTCGCGCGGCGGGGTGTCCGGTCGTCTTGGTGCGCTATGGCTACAACCACGGCGAGCCCATCGAAGCGGTAGACGCCGATGGCTACCTGGACCAGATCGCGCAGGTGGGCGACTGGCTGGCACGCACTCGGTCGGCGGCGGCTTCATGAGCCTTTGTTAAACTGGGATCTATGTTCATTCACCGCAGCACTGTCACAGGTTGTCACGACCGGGGAGCCTGGCCCTGGCGTACGCCGAGTTCTGCGCGCTTCTAACTCGCACGCCTTGCGCCGTGCGTCGCGCTTCTCGGCAGTTTTGCCAGCAAGCACTTTTTGAATGAACGGCCCCACCTTTGCGGGGCTGAGCTGTGGAGGCTCAAGCTGTGATCACTGAAAACGAATTCAACCAATTGGCCCAGCAGGGCTACAACCGCATTCCGCTCATGGCGCAAGCGTTTGCGGATCTTGAAACCCCTTTGTCGCTGTACCTCAAGCTGGCCCATGTGCAGCAGCAGGGGGAGCGCAGCTTTTTGCTGGAGTCGGTGGTGGGGGGCGAGCGCTTTGGGCGCTTTAGCTTCATTGGTTTGCCCGCGCGCACCTTGTTACGCGCCAGTGGCTTTGGTGCTAAGGCCAAGACCGAGGTGGTGACAGATGGTGTGGTGGTGGAAACCAATCACGGCAACCCACTGGATTTTGTGTCCGCCTATCAGCAACGCTTCAAGGTGGCCTTGCTCGAGGGCTTGCCGCGCTTTTGTGGCGGCTTGGCGGGCTACTTCGGGTACGACACCGTGCGCCACATTGAAAAGAAATTGGCCCAATCTTGCCCCCCCGATGATTTGGGCATGCCCGACATCATGCTGCTGCAAACCGAAGAACTGGCTGTGATCGACAACTTGTCTGGCAAGCTCTCGCTGATTGTGTATGCCGACCCCGCGCAGCCGGGTGCCTATGCCCATGCACAAGCGCGCTTGGCTGAGTTGAAGCAGCGCTTGAAAGCACCTGCGGTTGCGCCCTCGATTGCGCCGGGTGCAAGCCACCCCGCACAACGCAGTTTTGCCAAAGACGATTACCTGGCAGCCGTGGTGCGCGCCAAGGAGCTGATTGCTGCGGGCGACTTCATGCAGGTGCAGGTGGGCCAGCGCATTCACAAAAAGTTCACCGCCAGCCCACTGTCGCTGTACCGTGCGCTGCGCTCACTCAACCCCAGCCCTTACATGTACTACTACAACTTGGGAGACGCTTTTGTGGTGGGCGCGTCCCCTGAGATTTTGGTGCGCCAAGAGTCCACGCCCGAAGGGCAAAAAATCACCATTCGCCCATTGGCAGGTACCCGCCCTCGCGGCGCTACGCCCGAGGCCGACAAGGCGGCAGAGGTGGAGTTGATCAACGATCCGAAAGAGCGAGCCGAGCACGTGATGTTGATCGACTTGGCACGCAACGACATTGGCCGCATTGCCAAGGTGGGCAGTGTGAAAGTGACCGAGGCCTTTGTGGTGGAGCGCTACAGCCACGTGATGCACATCGTGAGCAATGTGGAGGGCTTATTGAGTGAGGGGCCAGATGGCAAACCCGTGACCAGCATGGACGTGCTGCGTGCGACCTTCCCGGCGGGCACGCTGACGGGGGCACCCAAGGTGCATGCGATGGAGTTGATCGACCAGCTGGAGCCTGTCAAGCGTGGGCTGTACGGTGGTGCTTGCGGTTACTTGAGTTTTGCTGGGGACATGGATGTGGCGATTGCCATTCGCACTGGCATTGTGAAAAACGACACCTTGTATGTGCAAGCGGCTGCGGGTGTGGTGGCCGATTCGGTGCCCGAGTTGGAGTGGCGAGAGACTGAGCACAAGGCACGCGCCTTGTTGCGCGCCAGTGAGTTGGTGGAAGAAGGACTGGAGTGATCGCCATGAAAAAAATCAAACTCCTTATGGTGGACAACTACGACAGCTTCACCTTCAACATCGTTCAATATTTTGGTGAGTTGGGGGCCGAGGTGGAGGTGTTTCGCAACGACGACATCACACTTGAAGGCATCGCCGCACGCCAACCCGACCGCTTGGTGATTTCACCCGGCCCATGCTCACCCGCTGAGGCTGGAATTTCGGTGGCGGCCATTCAGCACTTTGCCGGTAAGTTGCCGATCTTGGGCGTGTGCTTGGGGCATCAAAGCATTGGCGCGGCATTTGGCGGCAAGATCGTACGGGCGCAGACCTTGATGCATGGCAAGACCAGCGTCATCACCACCACCCAAGAGGGGGTGTTTGGTGGTTTGCCTGAACAGTTCACGGTCAATCGATACCACTCATTGGCCATCGAGCGCGCGTCGTGCCCGCCTTGCTTGAAGGTCACGGCGTGGACCGACGATGGTGAAATCATGGGCGTGCGCCACACCGAGTTGGACATTCAAGGGGTGCAGTTTCACCCAGAGTCCATCCTCACCGAGCATGGACACGCCATGCTCAAGAACTTTCTGTAAGGAGTCGCGATGACCAGCGTTATTCACCCCATCACGCCCCAAGAGGCTTTGCAGCGCGTGATCGAGCACCGTGAAATTTTTCACGATGAAATGCTGCACATCATGCGCCTCATCATGGGCGGCGACATGTCGCCTGTGATGATGGCCGCGTTTGTGAGCGCCTTGCGCGTGAAGAAGGAAACCATTGGCGAAATCACGGCGGCCGCGCAGGTGATGCGCGAGTTTTCTACCAAAGTGCAAGTGGCCGATACGCAGCACCTGGTAGACATTGTGGGCACGGGCGGTGACGGTTCGCACACCTTCAATATTTCGACGTGTTCGATGTTTGTAGCTGCCGCAGCTGGCGCCAAGGTCAGCAAGCACGGGGGACGCAGTGTGAGCAGCAAGAGCGGCAGTGCCGATGTGCTCGAGAGTTTGGGGGTGAACATCAACCTCAAGCCCGCGCAAATTGCGCAGTGTTTGACGCAGGTTGGCATCGGCTTCATGTTTGCCCCCAACCATCACCCTGCCATGAAGAACGTGGCTCCGGTGCGCAAAGAGTTGGGCGTGCGCACCATCTTCAACATCTTGGGTCCGCTGACCAACCCGGCAGGCGCACCCAATATTTTGATGGGGGTGTTCCATCCCGATCTGGTGGGCATCCAGGTGCGTGCGCTGGAGCGTTTGGGCGCAGAGCATGCCTTGGTGGTGTATGGGCGTGATGGCTTGGACGAGGTGTCTCTGGGTGCCGCCACCTTGGTGGGCGAGCTCAAGAACGGGCACATCCGTGAGTACGAAATTCACCCCGAGGACTTTGGTTTTGCCATGAGCAGCACCCGTGCTTTGCGTGTGGACACGCCAGAGGAGTCACGGGCGCTGTTGTTGTCGGTATTGGATAACCAAGCGGGCCCTGCGCGCGATATCGTGGTGCTCAACAGCGCCGTGGCTTTGTATGCGGCCAATGTGGTCGACAGCATCCAAGCCGGCATCACGCGCGCCAATGATGCGTTGAATTCAGGCGCGGCCAAAGGCAAGCTCGACCAGCTGGTGACAGCGGTACATCAATTGGCTTCGGCCTGAAGAAAGAAAAGAGATGTCTGACATTTTGAAAAAAATCGTTGAAGTCAAACGGCAAGAAATTGCGGCGGGCTTGAAACGCAAGTCCCTCGAGGCCATGCGCGCCGACGCCCAGAGTCGCGTGCTCACGCGTGACTTTGTGGGCGCATTGCGCGCCAAGATTGCTGCGGGCTTGCCTGCGGTGATCGCTGAGATCAAAAAAGCCAGCCCCTCCAAAGGCGTGTTACGGGAGGACTTCATTGCCGCCGACATTGCGCAAAGCTATGCCGAGCATGGCGCGGCTTGCTTGTCGGTGTTGACCGATCAGCAGTTTTTTCAAGGCAGTGTGGATTATTTGAAGCAAGCCCGTGCCTCGTGCGATTTGCCGGTGCTGCGCAAAGACTTCATGATCGACCCTTACCAGGTGTACGAGGCGCGTGTGATGGGGGCGGATTGCATTTTGTTGATTGCCGCGTGCTTAGAGGATGCCCAAATGGCGGAGCTTGAAGCCATTGCCCGTAGTCTGGACATGGCGGTCCTGGTGGAAGTGCACGACGCGCCTGAGCTGCAACGCGCCTTGAGGCTCAAGACGCCTCTGGTGGGCATCAATAACCGTAATTTACGGACCTTTGAGGTCACGCTCGACACCACCTTGTCGCTGATGAAAGATGTTCCTGCCGACCGTTTGCTCGTGACCGAGAGCGGCATTTTGCAGCGCAGTGACGTGCAAACCATGCGTGACGCGCATGTGAATGCCTTCTTGGTCGGTGAAGCGTTCATTCGTGCAGCGGATCCTGGCAAAGCGCTGGCTGAGTTGTTTGCGACTTGATTGGTTTGGAAGTCGTGGCCGATTTGTTTGCTGAGACATTGCCATGCGAGGCCTCCCGCTTGAAGGCTTGGGCACCAGACGAGTGGGTCGTTCATCCCGATTGGCAACCGGTGTTGCAGAGTTTTTGGCGAAGCCCTGAGGGCCTGGGCTTGGCAGACTTTGTTCGTGGGCGAGTCGCGTCCGGTGCGGTCGTCTACCCAAAGCATCCTTTGTGGGCCCTGCTGCTCACACCCTTGTCACAGGTGCGGGTGGTGATCTTGGGGCAAGACCCTTATCACGGGCCTCATCAGGCGCAAGGTTTGTCGTTTTCGGTCGCGGCTGGCGTGAAGATGCCCCCTTCTTTGCGCAACATCTTCAAAGAGTTGCAGCGCGATTTGAAGCAACCTCTGCCTGCCAGCGGTTCGTTGGAGGCGTGGGCAAGGCGTGGTGTGTTGCTGCTCAACACCAGCCTGACGGTCGAAGACGGTTTGCCCGCTAGCCATGCCAAGCGCGGCTGGGAAGCGTTGACCGATGCCTTGTTGGCTGAGGTGGCGCGCACGGCGCCTGCTTGTGTGTATTTGCTGTGGGGCGCCCATGCACAGGCCAAAGCAGATATGTTGGCGCAACAAACGCGTCACGCCATGCCTGATTTTTTGGGCTTGCGTGAGGCCTCAGTGCCCGCGCGTGAGGCCTTGATCCTCAAGTCCAACCACCCTTCGCCTTTGTCGGCTTTGCGCCCGCCGCTGCCCTTCATCGGTTGCGGGCATTTTTCTCAAGCTCAGGCTTGGTTGGCAGCGCGCGGCCAGACCATGGATTGGTCCTTGTGACTAAATTGATGTGGTCCGATAAAAGGCAGGCCAAAATTCTGCTATAGTTTGCGGTTCGCCGGAGGGGTGCCCGAGTGGCTAAAGGGGGCAGACTGTAAATCTGTTGGCTTACGCCTACACTGGTTCGAATCCAGTCTCCTCCACCAGCGAAACCAACAAGTGTTGCCCAGGTAG
>CAIVLE010000026.1 GCA_903906635.1 uncultured Burkholderiales bacterium
GTGGCAAGGCCACCACCCCCACCGTCAACCCCGCACCCATATCTTGAATCCATCGTTCGCGGCTGTAACCCGCGAGGGCGTCAATGAGCTTGGGGCGAAAAGTAGTCATCAAAGTGAATGGGGATGACAAACTAATTAATGAATGCGCATGCCGGGTTGAGCTCCAGGCCAAGGTTGCAGCACAAAGATGCCTGGTTCGGCTTTTTCGTCGGCGTGACTGGCGGCCAGTACCATGCCTTCTGATACGCCAAATTTCATTTTGCGTGGTGCCAAGTTGGCCACCATCACGGTGAGTTTGCCCACCAAGTCTTCGGGTTTGTACATGCTGGCAATGCCGCTGAAGACGTTGCGTGTCTTACCTTCGCCCACATCGAGGGTGAGGCGCAGTAACTTGGTGCTGCCTTCAACGGCCTCGCAATTGACGATGTGGGCAATGCGCAGGTCCAACTTGGCAAAGTCGTCAATGCTGATGGTGGGGGCTATTTCTTCACCGCCTGGGGTGACTTTTTCTTGCGCCACGGCGGGTGGTTCAAACAAAGCTTCGAGTTGCTCGGGCGTGACGCGTTGCATGAGGTGTTGGTAGGGTGCGATGTGTGATACGTGGCCCGTGTTTGTCCAATCCTGCATGCTGGTGCCCACAAAAGCTTGGACTGCGTTGGCCAGTGAGGGCAACACGGGAGCCAAATAACGGGTCAGCTCTGCAAAGGCGTTGATCAGCACCGAGCACACTTGGTGCAAGGCTTCGTTGTTGGCCGCATCCTTGGCCAAATCCCAAGGCTTGTGGAGGTCTACATAGGCGTTGACTTTGTCTGCCAACAGCATGATTTCGCGCAAGGCTTTGCCGAACTCACGCGCGTCGTACGCCTGCGCAATGCTTTCTTTGGCGGCGTGAATCTCGTGGAGCAAGGCAGTGCCTTGATCGCCAAACTGCTGTGTCAGTTGCCCCTCGAAGCGCTTGGTCAAAAACCCAGCCGCACGGCTGGCGATGTTGACAAACTTACCGATCAAGTCGCTGTTGACGCGTTGCATGAAATCGTCGGCATTGAAGTCAATGTCTTCGTTGCGGGCCGATAGCTTCGTGGCCAAGTAATAGCGAAGCCATTCGGGGTTCATGCCCAGGCTCAAGTACTTGAGCGGGTCCAGACCCGTGCCGCGGCTTTTGCTCATCTTCTCGCCGTTGTTGACGGTGAGAAAACCATGCACAAACACATTGGTTGGCGTTTTGCGACCGCTGAAGTGCAACATGGCAGGCCAGAACAAGGTGTGGAAGGTGACGATGTCTTTGCCAATGAAGTGGTATTGCTCCAGCGCTGAGTCGGCCATGTAGGCGCCGTAGTCCTCGCCGCGCTTGTCGAGCAGGTTTTTGAGTGAAGCCAGGTAGCCCACAGGCGCGTCGAGCCAGACATAAAAGTACTTACCTGGAGCATCGGGGATTTCAATGCCGAAGTAGGGCGCGTCACGCGAAATGTCCCAGTCCCCCAGGCCTTCACTGGTGGAGCCATCGGGGTTGGTGCGCACGCTGAACCACTCTTTGACTTTGTTGGCCACTTCAGATTGAAGTTTCCCGTCTTGAGTCCACTTTTGCAAAAACTCCACACAGCGTGGGTCAGAGAGTTTGAAGAAAAAATGCTCCGAGGTTTTCAACTCAGGCTTGGCACCCGACAAGGCCGAGAACGGGTTGATCAAATCGGTTGGGGCATACACCGCGCCACACACCTCGCAGTTGTCGCCGTACTGGTCGTGAGCATGGCATTTGGGGCACTCGCCTTTGATGAAGCGGTCGGGCAAAAACATGTTCTTTTCAGGATCAAAGAACTGCTCAATCGTGCGCCGCTCAATCAGCGAGCCGCCTTGTGACGCTGGAATGTCTCGCAAATCGCGGTAAATTTGACGCGCAAGCTCGTGGTTTTCGGGTGCGTCGGTGCTGTGCCAATTGTCAAAGGCGATGTGAAAGCCCTCGAGGTAGGGCTTGCGACCCGCCGCAATGCCAGCCACAAACTGCTGTGGCGTGATGCCGGCCTTTTGCGCCGCAATCATGATGGGCGCGCCATGGGTGTCATCTGCACCCACGAAATTGACCCGGTGTCCCTGCATTCGTTGGAACCGCACCCAGATGTCAGCCTGGATGTACTCCATGATGTGGCCGATGTGAAAGTTGCCATTCGCGTAGGGCAGGGCAGTGGTGACAAAGAGCTGGCGCTGAGACATGGAGAGGAAGACCTTAGGGTAAGGGAGCTGATTTTAGTTCGCTAGACTCTGGCGCATTCATATTTGGAGATCTCCCCCATGGCATTGACCGAGCAGGCGCTCAGCGCAGCCCTACAAACCGTGCTCGACCCCAACACGGGCAAAGACTTTGTGAGCACCAAGGCGCTCAAGAATCTGCACATTCAAGGCGAGGATGTGTCGTTTGATGTGGTGCTGGGCTACCCCGCCAAGAGCCAAATAGCCGATATGCGCAAGGGCTTGATTGCAGCCGCCAAGAGCGTGCCGGGTGTGGGCAATGTGTCGGTCAACATCACCACTCAGATCGTGGCCCATGCCGCCCAGCGCGGCGTGCAGTTGTTGCCCCAAGTCAAGAACATCATCGCTGTAGCCTCTGGCAAAGGCGGCGTGGGCAAAAGTACGACGGCTGCAAATTTGGCGCTCGCCTTGGCCGCCGAAGGTGCCCAAGTGGGGTTGCTGGATGCCGACATTTACGGTCCTAGCCAGCCCATGATGATGGGTATTGAGGGGCGCCCTGAGAGCGAAGACGGCAAAACCATGGACCCGCTAGAGAACTTCGGTGTGCAAGTCATGTCGATTGGTTTTTTGGTGGACCAAGACGAAGCCATGATTTGGCGCGGCCCCATGGCCACCCAAGCCTTGGAGCAGTTGTTGCGTCAAACCAACTGGAGAGACCTGGATTATTTGATCGTCGACATGCCACCGGGCACCGGTGACATTCAACTCACCCTGAGCCAGCGCGTTCCCATGACTGGCGCGGTCATTGTCACCACGCCCCAAGACATTGCCCTGCTGGATGCCAAAAAAGGCATCAAGATGTTCGAGAAGGTGGGCGTGCCCATTTTGGGTTTGGTTGAGAACATGGCGGTTCATGTGTGCAGCAACTGTGGCCACATGGAGCACATCTTCGGAGCCGATGGAGGCAAAAAAATGGCCGCTCAATATGGCATGGACTACCTCGGTGCTTTGCCGCTGGACATGCAAATCCGTTTGCAAGCCGACAGCGGCAAACCCACCGTGGTGGCTGACCCAGACGGGGAAGTCGCAGGCATTTACAAAGCGATGGCGCGCCTAGTGGCCTTGAAGATTGCGGCCAAGGCCAAAGACTTTTCTTCCAAATTTCCAAGCATCAAGATCTCCAAAGACACCTGAACATCAGAGATGAGACGGCATGAGTTTTCGCCCCAGCCTGCAAGTTGCCGTGATCATGCGCCGAGAGCGCGTGCCTGGCGCCATGAGCCGCTGGCAAACATGGCGTTGGGTGCTGCACGATGTGTTGGGGCACGACCAGACGCCGCATGCCGAGCACTTTGGCACTGAGCCACGCTGCTTGCGTCGCACCGAGGATGAACAGCTGTGGCTGCACCCGGGCTTCACCGTCGAGTTGTTTCGAGACGATGCCGAAGGCTATTACCTCAACGCCACCACACCTGCGCCGTGCTGGTTTGTGCTGTGGCGCATGGAGCAAGAGCCTGGCTTGAGCGATGAAGTGATGGCGGTCCCCGCCATGGTGAGCTTGAGCTACCACGACGCAGGTCGCTGGTTGGATGCCCAAGAAAACGTTGATCCTGTGGCCGCGCCCGCCGAGGTGGTGGCTTGGATGGCCGCCTTTGCTCAAGAACATTGGGTTGCCGATGTCAAACGACGCAAACGGCCCGACAGCTTCAAGCCTTTGCAAGACCGCTTTGGCAACCCCGCAGCGGTGAGCACCTCCAAATTGCGGGGTGGAGGCTCAGGCCAAGGAGGCGCGCATGGTGGATGACGACACCCCTGCTGGATTTTTAGGCCGTTGGTCCCGTCGCAAAGTCGAGGTTCGACAAGGCAAAACGTTGTCAGAGCCAACGCCGGCAAGTTCGCTTGGTACACCTCAATGTGTAGCGGACAGTCCCCACGCCAGTCCCTCACGGTCACCCCATACACAAACTGCCATTGAGGCCACCCCCGCGACCCCAGTTCCTACCCTAGAGGATGTGCAGTCGCTCACCCCAACGTCCGACTACACGCCCTACATGGCGCGTGGTGTCACCACGGACGTCAAAAACGCAGCCCTGAAAAAGCTGTTCACAGACCCACACTTCAATGTGATGGATCGCATGGACACTTACATCGACGACTACGCTCAGCCCGACCCGATACCTTTGGCGATGTTGCGTCACATGAATGGTGCCAAATTTTTGAACTTGTTTGGCCAAGACACGCAAGCATCTGTGACGAACACTGCGGCTGACCTGCATACAGACGCGCCATCTCAACTCGTGGCACAGTCCTCCCCTGCCCAAACCCTTTCACCCAACGACATTCCCACGCATGACCACGCTGATTTGCGACTGCAACCAGACCCAACCCCTCGACCCGAAGGCTCTGGGGCAGAGCCTGCATGAAAACCTGACCTTACACACGGCCTTGTGTCGCCGCGAGGCAGGGGCATTCATCAACGCGGTGCAAAGCACCACCGATGAGGTGGTGGTGGCGTGCACGCAAGAGCAGCGCTTGTTTGGCGACTTGGCCGCGCAAGCTCAGGTCAAAACCTCGGTCATCAAGTTCGTCAACATTCGCGAAACCTCAGGCTGGAGCCGCGACGCCAAAGACGCTACGCCCAAAATTGCAGCGCTTTTAGCCGCTGCGCATTTGCCAGATCCGCAACCTGTGCCCACCGTCACCTTCAAGAGCGCCGGGCGCTTGCTGATCATTGGCGCCATCGATGCCGCAGAACAAGCTGCGGCCTTGCTGTCAGACGTGCTCAATGTCACCTTGTTCACGCAAGGTCCCGGACAGGCGGGTGGGACACAAAGCCGCCGCTACCCCGTGCTGGGCGGTCAAGTGCTTTCCCTAGAAGGTTGGCTGGGCACGTTCAAACTCAGCTGGGCGAGCAACAACCCGATCGACTTGGACATGTGCACCCGCTGCAATGCCTGTGTGGTGGCCTGTCCTGAGCAAGCGATTGGGCTGGACTACCAAATCGACTTGAGCAAGTGTCAGTCTCACCGCGATTGTGTGACCGCCTGCGGTGCGGTGGGTGCCATCAACTTCCAGCGTGACGCCGTGCCAGAAACGGCTGAGTTTGATTTGGTGCTCGATTTGCGCGTCCACAGCGCTTTCAGTCGTCACGCGCTCCCCCAGGGGTATTTCCGCCAGGCCGATGCCGCTACCTTGATGCGCTTGCGCGAGTTGGTGGGCGAGTTCGAAAAGCCCCGCTTTTTTGCCTACAAACAAAAGCTCTGTGCGCACAGCCGCAACGAGCAAGTGGGTTGCCTGGCATGTGTGGACATTTGCTCAGCCCAGGCGATCAGCTCTGAGCCTGCACGTCAACAAATTAAGGTCAACCCCAGCCTGTGCGTGGGATGCGGTGCCTGCACCACGGTATGTCCAACGGGCGCTTTGAGCTACGCCTACCCCAGCGCACCTGAGCAGGGTGTGAAGCTCAAAACCCTGCTGAGCACCTACCAACAGGCCGGTGGCAAAGACCCCGTGTTGCTGCTGCACAGCCAAGAGGCGGGCCAAGCCTTGGTACAAGAGCTCGGCAGAGCCGCCCAGTTGCAATTGGCCCATGGTGTGCCAGCGCATGTGATCCCCGTCTCGCTGTGGCACACCGCCAGCTTGGGGTTGGACGTGTGGCTGACGGCCCTGGCGTATGGTGCTGCTCAAGTCGTGGTCTTGCACACCCGAGAAGAAGCACCGCAATACATCGATGGTCTGCAAGCGCAAATGAACCAAGTTCAGGCGATGCTCGAAGGACTCGGCTACGCCTTGCCTGGGCAGCCTGTGGTTGAACTGCTGCATGCCACGCAGGCGTTGGAGCTGGACGCCGAGTTGCAGCGTGTGTGCACTGGCAAAAAGCGCCTGCGCACGCGTGTCCCCTTGGCCACCATGGCGGTGATGGCGGACAAACGCAGCACGCTGGGTTTGCTGGTCGATCATTTGTTGGACCATGCACCCGCTTTGCAAGCGAGCCCCGCCGCAGAGGTCTTGGCCTTGCCCACTGAGGGCGCGCTGTTTGGCTCGCTTGATGTGAGTATTGACCGCTGCACCTTGTGCATGAGCTGCGTCAGCGCTTGCCCGGCCCAGGCCTTGCAAGACAACCAACAAGCGCCGCAGCTGCGTTTTATTGAGAAGAACTGCGTGCAATGTGGCCTGTGTGTCACCACGTGTCCCGAAAAAGCGCTCAAGTTGGTGCCACGTTTGTTGCTGACGCCTCAGCGCAAAGAGCTCCGTGTGCTCAATGAAACCCAGCCCTATGGCTGTGTGCGCTGTGGCAAAGCCTTTGGCACGCTCAAAGGCATCGAGGCCATGATGGCCAAACTCTCTGGGCACTCGATGTTCCAAGGCGCAGCGCTAGAGCGTCTCAAAATGTGCGGCGATTGCCGTGTGATTGACATCTACAGCTCAGGCGACGAGCAAAAAATCTAATGACCCAAGCCCCTTCTCATCTATCCACTGCTCTGGACGAAGAAACTGCCCGTGCCGAGCTGTACGGTTTGATTGCCGAGTTGTTTTATGCCCCGCCTACGCCAGCCTTGCTGGCGCAGTTACGCGTGGCAGCCACGCAGGCGCCCAGTGCCGGTGGCTTTTTAGAAGAACCCTGGCGCAACTTGGTGGGCACAGCCCGTGAAATGGACGACTCCGCCATCGTGCGCGAGTACGAGGACTTGTTTGGCGGTGTCGGCAAGCCTGAGGTGTACGTCTATGCTTCGCATTACCTGAGCGGGTTTTTGAATGAAAAACCCTTGGTGCAGTTGCGCCACGACTTGGCCGCTTTGGGCCTCACGCGCGACACGGCCACCATGCCCGAGACCGAAGACCATGTGTCTTATCTGATGGAAGTCATGCGCTTTTTGGTGGCGGGTGACGATGTGGCTGTCTCTAACTTGACCCAACAAGCCAAGTTCTTTGCCTCCCATCTTCAGACCTGGGTGTTGGGTTTGAGCGATGTCTTGCAGGCCAACCCGCGTGCTCGTTTTTATGCTGCCCTGGCCGGCCTCACCCGCGCCTTCATGAGCGTGGAGACCCAAGGCTTTGACCTGATGGGGTAAATCATGCATGAAAAAAATAAGAAAAAGATATCCATCTAATTTTTTAAAAATATAAATAACGTCTCATTTGAGGTTTTTACTGACCTACTAAGGTTCTAGACCCTTTACAGTAGAGGAAGTCGTGCATAACCACGATGGCTCCAGGAGATCAAGATGAAAAAAGAACAATCGCAGGCGTCACGCCGTGGATTCTTTATGGGCGCCGCCGCCGCAGGCGCTGCCGCAGCCGCAATCAGCGCGCTGCCCCGCACGCATTTGCCCACCGAGGTTGCAGCATTAAAGCCAGCGCCAGAAAACGGTGGCGGTTACAGCGTGAGTGAGCACGTCAAGCGCTACTACCAGACCACCCGTGTTTGAGTAACCCCATCGAATTCGCAGGAGTACCCCTATGTTGCTGACCCGTAAATCTGACGCTGCCCAGGCTGGCAGTTCTGGCTTGGTCGACCGCTTGCAGCGGGGTTTGTCCCAAGCCTTACCCACCTTGGATCGACGTGGTTTCTTGCGGCGATCAGGTTTGGGCGTGGGGGTGGGTTTGGCGGCAACTCAGCTGAGTTTGGTGAAAAAAGTCGATGCAGCCAATGCCATAGCCGGCAATGCAACGGGCAAGATTGAAGTCAAACGCACGGTATGCACGCACTGCTCGGTGGGCTGTGCGGTCGACGCTGTCGTTGAAAACGGTGTTTGGGTGCGTCAAGAACCGGTGTTCGATTCCCCCATCAACCTGGGTGCGCACTGCGCCAAAGGCGCTGCCTTGCGCGAGCACGGACACGGTGAGTTTCGTCTGCGATACCCCATGAAGCTGGTCAACGGCAAGTACGAACGCATCAGCTGGGACACGGCGCTGACCGAAATCAGCACCAAGTTGTTGGAGCTGCGCAAAGCCAGTGGCCCTGATTCTGTGTATTGGATTGGTTCGTCCAAGCACAATAACGAACAAGCCTACTTGCTGCGCAAGTTTGTGAGCTACTGGGGCTCCAACAACTGCGATCACCAGGCCCGTATTTGTCACTCCACCACGGTGGCGGGGGTGGCCAATACCTGGGGCTATGGTGCCATGACCAACTCGTACAACGACATGCAAAACAGCAAGGTCGCTTTGTACATTGGCTCCAACGCCGCTGAAGCCCACCCGGTGAGCATGTTGCACATGCTGCATGCCAAAGAAAACGGTTGCAAGATGATTGTGGTCGACCCACGCTTCACCCGTACGGCAGCCAAGGCAGACGAATATGTGCGCATTCGCTCAGGCTCTGATATCGCATTTGTCTTTGGCCTGCTACACATCATTTTTAAGAACGGCTGGGAAGACAAAAAATACATCAACGACCGTGTGTTCGGTATGGATCAGGTCAAAGAAGAAGTGATGTCCAAGTGGTCCCCTGACAAAGTCGAAGAAGTCTGCGGTGTCAAGCCTGAGCAGTTGCTCAAGATTGCCACCATGTTGAATGAGCACCGCCCCGGCACCGTCGTGTGGTGCATGGGTCAAACCCAACACACCACAGGCAACGCCATCGTGCGGGCCTCCTGTATCTTGCAATTGGCCCTGGGAAACATCGGGAAGTCGGGCGGCGGCACGAATATTTTCCGAGGACACGACAACGTGCAAGGCGCCACTGATGTGGGTCCTAATCCAGATTCCTTGCCTGGCTATTACGGTTTGGTGGAGGGCGCTTGGAAACACTTTGCCAAGGCCTGGGGCGTGGACTTTGAGTGGCTCAAAAGCCGCTTTGCTAGCCCCGGCATGATGAGCAAGCCCGGCATCACCGTTTCGCGGTGGATCGACGGTGTGTTGGAAAAGAACGACCTCATCGACCAAGACAGCAATTTGAGGGGCGTTTTCTATTGGGGCCATGCACCTAACTCGCAGACACGCGGGTTGGAGATGAAGCGAGCCATGGACAAGCTCGACTTGTTGGTGGTGGTCGATCCCTACCCATCGGCGACCGCCGCTATGGCAGCCATGCCTGGCAATGCCCAAGACCTCAATCCCAACCGTGCTGTGTATCTGCTGCCTGCGTCCTCGCAGTTTGAAACCAGTGGTTCAGCCACGGCCTCGAATCGCTCCATTCAGTGGCGTGAAAAAGTCATTGAACCCCTTTGGGAAAGCCGATCAGACCACATGATCATGTACCAATTAGCCGAAAAACTCGGCTTTGGCAAAGAGCTGGTCAAAAATTACAAGTTGCAACAAGTCAACGGCATGGACGAGCCCATGGTTGAAGACATCTTGCGCGAAATCAACAAGTCGGTATGGACCATTGGCTACACCGGTCAAAGCCCTGAGCGCTTAAAGGCGCACATGCGCAACATGCACTTGTTTGACGTCAAAACTTTGAAGTCTAAGGGCGGCAAAGACAAAGAAACGGGTTACGACTTTGCAGGCGATTACTTTGGCTTGCCTTGGCCGTGCTGGGGCACAGCGGACCTCAAGCATCCCGGTTCTCCTAATTTGTACGACACCTCCAAACACGTCATGGACGGAGGCGGTAACTTTCGCGCCAACTTCGGTGTCGAGCGTGACGGCAAGAGTCTGCTGGCGGAAGATGGCTCGCATTCACTGGGTGCCGACATCACCACCGGCTACCCCGAGCTTGATCATGTGCTGCTGAAAAAACTCGGCTGGTGGGACGAGCTCACCGATGCCGAGAAAGCCTTGGCAGAGGGCAAGAACTGGAAAACCGACAACTCGGGCGGCATGATTCGTGTGTTCATGCAAAACCATGGATGCAACCCATTTGGCAACGCCAAGGCCCGTGCAGTGGTGTGGAACTTCCCCGACCCCATCCCGCAGCACCGCGAGCCTTTGTATGGCACACGCCCCGACCTGGTAGCCAAGTACCCCACGCATGACGACAAAAAAGTGTTTTGGCGTTTGCCGACTTTGTACAAAACCGTGCAAGACAAGAACGTGGCCGACAAGGTGCATGAAAAATTTCCGCTCATCCTCACCTCGGGGCGTTTGGTCGAGTACGAAGGTGGCGGCGAAGAAACCCGTTCCAATCCGTGGTTGGCCGAGTTGCAGCAAGAGGCTTTTGTGGAGGTTCATCCCAAGACAGCGGCGGATCGCGGCATTCGCAACGGCGAACGTGTCTGGCTGCACAGTCCCACCGGTGCACGCTTGAATGTGCAAGCCATGGTGACCGAGCGGGTCGACACCGGAACGGTTTGGATGCCTTTCCACTTCTCGGGCCGTTGGCAAGGTGCTGACATGCTGGCGCATTACCCCAAAGGGGCGGCGCCGATTGTGCGGGGCGAGGCTGTTAACACGGCCACCACCTACGGTTACGACAGCGTGACCATGATGCAAGAAACCAAGACCACGGTCTGTAATCTCGAACGCGCTTGAAGGAGCTGACCATGGCGAGAATGAAATTCATCTGTGACGCAGAGCGTTGCATCGAGTGCAACGGTTGTGTGACCGCTTGCAAGAACGAACACGAAGTCCCATGGGGCGTGAACCGCCGTCGCGTGGTGACCTTGAACGACGGTGTGCCGGGCGAGAAGTCAATCTCTGTTGCGTGCATGCACTGCTCCGATGCGCCTTGCATGGCGGTGTGTCCCGTCAACTGTTTTTACAAAACCGACGAAGGCGTCGTGTTGCACGACAAAGACGTCTGCATCGGCTGCGGCTACTGCTCGTATGCTTGCCCATTTGGTGCACCCCAGTTCCCGGCGCAAGGCACGTTCGGTGTGCGCGGCAAGATGGACAAATGCACCTTCTGTGCCGGTGGTCCCGAGGCCAATGGCAGCCAAGCCGAGTTTGAAAAATATGGTCGCAACCGTTTGGCCGAGGGCAAGTTGCCTGCGTGCGCTGAGATGTGCTCCACAAAAGCCTTGCTCGCAGGCGACGGTGACGTGGTGGCCGACATCTTTCGCAACCGTGTGGTCAAGCGCAACAAGGGCGCTGAAGTGTGGGGTTGGGGCACGGCCTACGGCTCCAAACAGGCAGGTCAAGCACCACAGCCAGAAGGAGTCAAAAAATGATGCCACACACTTCGCTGTTGACCGCGCTAACTGTGGCTAGCGCGGCGGCCATGAGTGCATGTGGTGAAAAGCCGCAAGCCCTGGGCACCCAAAACGATGCCCCTGCCTACAGTGGTGTAACCAACGCATTCGTGGCACCTGGCTGGCAAGCCGGTGACAAAAATAGTTGGGAGCAGCACCTGCGTGCACGCGGGCAATACGGCATGAACGACCACTCGCGCGCACCGTGAACCAGGGGCACGCCATGTCACGTTTCATTTCATCGCTGTTGTGTGCCGTCTTGACGGTGCTTGCACTGGCTGCCATCGCGCAAGACAAAACGCCTGCCCCTGTTGCAGCAGTGACCCCATCAGTGCAAAGCGTCAATATCCAAGATGTCAAGGCCGATGCCAGCGAGGCACCTGGCTACGCTGACCAAAGCAATGCCGAGCGCGGCAAGGTTCAACAAGGCAACAACGCACCCATGTGGCGCGATGTGGGCAAGGGCGTTGCAGGCTACAGCAGCTTACCCAAAGACACCGCGCCTGAGGCAGGTGTTTTGATTCAGCCCTTTGTGCAGTACCCAGGCTCACGTGTTACCAATGCGGGTGAGGCCTGGCGCCAGGTGCGTAACCAGTGGCTCATACCATACGGCGGCTCACTCTTGCTGATCGTGGCCGGTGCCATTGCTCTTTTCTTTTGGCGCAAGGGCGCGATTGCCATGCACGGCAAGCCCACGGGCCGCGAGATCGAGCGCTTCACGCCGTTTGAACGCTCCGCCCACTGGGCCAACGCGATAGCGTTTGTGGTGTTGGCCATCTCAGGGTTGACCATGGCCTTTGGCAAGTTTGTGCTGCAGCCCATCATGGGCGAGACCTTGTTTGGCTGGCTCACTTATCTGCTCAAGAACGCGCACAACTTTGCGGGACCTTTGTTTGCAGTCTCACTCGTGGTGGTGTTCATCACCTTCTTGAAAGACAACATGCCACGCCGAGGCGACCTGAACTGGTTGCTCCAAGGCGGCGGTATTTTGAGCGGCCAAGAAGTCCCTTCGCACCGCTTCAACGCGGGTGAAAAACTGGTGTTCTGGGGTGGGGTATTCTTCTTGGGCGCTGTGGTGGTGGCGTCTGGTTTTGTACTGGACAAGATCGTCCCGGGCTTGATTTACGAACGCGCCACCATGCAAGTCGCGCACATGGTCCACGCCGTGGCCACGGTGTTGATGATGGCCATGTTCATGGGACACATTTACATTGGCACCATCGGCATGGACGGGGCTTACAAAGCGATGAAGACGGGTTACGTCGACGAAACCTGGGCCAAAGAACACCACGAGCTTTGGTACGACGACATCCAAGCTGGAATAATTCCCGCACAGCGCAGCACCGAACCCCCCGGCGCACCGGCGCAGGCCTGATTTGAGGAGAACTCCTATGAACAAAACCCTCATTGCACTTTTGTTATGTGGTCTGAGCGCTGTCGCATTCGCCAAGTTACCGGCACCCAGCGAAGAGGCCAAGGCCCAGGCGGCACAAGCCGCCGCCAAAACCGCACACACAGGCATGGTGGAGGGCTACTTACTGTGCAAATCGCAAGACAAAGTGGCGGCGTATGTGCAAAAAACCAACAAAGTCAAAGCCGGTAAGCCCACGGCCACTGCGCCCTGTGCTGACCCTGGTAAGTTTGTCTACACCTCGTCCGATGCTGCCCCTGTGGCCGCTCCGGCTGCTGCCCCTGCAACAGCTTCCGCCAAAAAATCTTAAATCCACCACGGCGCCGCTGTATAGGGGGCCGCACCTTTGGGTAGCGGCCCTTTTTGTTGTAGCCTGCCCCTATGTCTGCTGTTTTGAACCCTCCCCATCTCACCCAAGCACAAGCGCCTTTGACCCGCGAGGTCCGCGTGCTCAACGAACATGGCGAGCACCGCGTTGCGTTGATTCCGGCTGAACGCGCACTCACGGTCTATGTGGACACGCGTGAAATCGTTACCCTCATGACCTTGGGCGCGCACCCGGAGTTGTTGGTGTTGGGCTATTTGCGCAACCAACGCTTGGTGGGGGCTGCGCAAGACGTGGCTTCTATCACGGTGGATTGGGACGCGGGCGAGGGTGGCGCAGGGGTGGCGGCGGTCAAAACCCATGCTGGCATTGCCGACATCCAAGCGCGTACGGCGCGCCGTGTGGTCACCACCGGCTGTGGACAAGGCAGTGTGTTTGGTGACTTGATGGACGAGATCGACACCCTGGTGCTGCCCTACGCCATTTTGAGCCAAGCCCGTCTTTATGCCATCTTGAATGCCATCCGTGTGCAAGAGAGCACGTACAAATCGGCGGGTTCGGTGCACGGTTGTGCGCTGTTTGACGGAGAAACTTTGCAGATGTTTGTGGAAGACGTGGGCCGACACAATGCCATCGACACCATTGCCGGTTGGATGTGGATGAACGGGGTTATGGCTGGAGCGGGGTCGACTTTTTACACCACCGGTCGCTTGACCAGTGAGATGGTGATGAAGTCGGCCCAGATGGGGGTGCCCGTGGTCATCTCGCGCAGCGGCATCACACAAATGGGCTACGACTTGGCCCAGCGGGTGGGGCTGTGCACTTTGGGCCGCGCCACCAACAAACATTTTTTGGTCTACACCGCTGCTGAGCGCGTGCATCTAGACCCCAGCCTGGCGTTGCGCCAGGAGGCGCCATGACATCACACAGCACCACCCAAAGCGGCGCTTGGTGGGCCATCGCATGGCGCAACCTTTGGCGTGACGCCCGCTCGGGCGAACTGCGTTTGTTGTTGGTCGCCGTGGCCTTAGGGGTCGCTGCCTTGAGCTCGGTGAGTTTCTTGGCTGACCGAATGAACGCGGGTTTACAACGCGATGCCGGCCAATTGCTCGGTGGCGACGCGGTGGTGGTCAGCGACAACCCGACGCCCCAACACATCGTCACCTATGCCACTGCCCTGGGTTTGCAAGGCGTGGTCACCCTGAGTTTTCCGACCATGGCACGGGCCGAACAAAACCAAGGTGGCGAGAGCCGCTTAGTGGCTCTCAAAGCGGTTGAGGCCGGTTACCCCTTGCGTGGTCAACTCAAACTCAGCCCCAACCTGGCCCAAGCCCAAACAGCCTTGGCGCAAGGTGAAGGAGCCGGCAATGCCGTGGGTCCGTCTGGCGTGAGTGTCGCCAACGGTGTACCTGCACCCGGTGAGGTTTGGGTGGAGCTCGGTGTTCTGGAAGCTTTGGGTTTGAATACCCAAGACCGCTTGATGCTGGGCAACAGCAGCCTGCGCATCACCCAGGTGTTGCTGCAAGAGCCCGATCGAGGTGCGGGCTTCATGAGCTTTGCGCCCCGCGTGTTGATCAATAGCGCTGACCTGGCCGCCACGGCCCTGGTGCAGCCCGCCAGCCGAATCACATGGCGCTACGCCGTGGTGGGGCCCGCAGCGGCGGTGCAGCGCTTCAAAGACTGGGCCACCCTTGAATCCAAAAAGCCCGAGGTGCGCGGTGTTCGGGTCGAGTCTCTGGAAGCGGGGCGGCCCGAAATGCGCCAAACCTTGGATCGGGCCGGCAAGTTCTTGAACCTGGTGGCCTTATTGGCGGCCTTGCTCAGTGCCGTGGCAGTGGCTTTGGCCGCGCGTGCGTTTGCGGCGCGCCACTTGGATGACTGCGCCATGCTGCGCGTGTTGGGGTTGAGCCAGCGCAACATGGCACGGGCCTATAGCCTGGAGTTCGTGCTGGTGGGCAGCGTGGCCAGTGGGTTGGGCTTGGTTTTGGGCTATGGGGTGCACTTGTTGTTTGTGCAATTGCTGGCGGGCTTGGTCGAAACCCATCTACCGACAGCCAGTCTGTGGCCCGTGGTCTATGGCTTGGGCACGGGCTTGACCTTGTTGTTGGCCTTTGGCTTGCCGCCTGTGTTGCAACTGGCCAGTGTGCCCGCGCTGCGGGTGATGCGTCGCGATGTGGGGCAACTCAAGGCCGCTACCGTGTCGGTGTGGGCCCTGGGGCTGTTGGGTTTTGGGGTCTTGCTGGTGGCGGTCAGCCGCGATGTCAAGCTCGGTTTGATGGTGGTGGGCGGGTTTGCGGGTGCGGTGTTGGTGTTTGCCGGTATGGCGTGGCTGGCGGTGTGGTTGCTGCGTCGCTCGGTGCGAGAAGGCGCTGCCCCCCCGTGGTTGATGCTGGCCACACGGCAAATCAGTGCCCGACCGGTCTATGCCATGGTGCAGGTGAGCGCTTTGGCGGTGGGCTTACTCGCCTTGGCCTTGTTGGTGTTGTTGCGCACAGATTTGGTCAGCAGCTGGCGCAACGCCACACCCGCCAATGCGCCGAACCGTTTTGTGCTCAACATCCAGCCCACCCAAGCGCAAGCGTTCATGCAGACCTTGCGTGAGGCAGGCGTGCAGCAATTTGACTGGTACCCCATGGTGCGAGGTCGATTGGTGACCCTGAACCAACAGGGTGTGTTGCCCGAACAGTACAAAGACGAGCGAGCCCAGCGTTTGGTGGACCGCGAGTTCAACCTGTCCTATAGCGCCCAAGCGCCCACCCACAACACCATCGTGGCCGGCGCGTGGGTGCCCGAAGAAGCCAATGCCATGAGCGTGGAAGAGGGTATTGCTAAAACGCTGGGCCTCAAGCTTGGCGATGTGCTGAGATTTGACATCGCTGGCGTGCCACACGAAGCGCGTATCACGTCCATTCGCCGGGTCGACTGGACTTCGATGCGGGCCAACTTCTTTGTCATGTTTCCGGTCAGCCGCATGGACGATGTGCCATTGAGTTTTATTGCGGCTTTTCGTGCGCCGACACCCGCTCGAGTGCCCAACTCGAACCCGCGCGAGAACTTTGACAATCAATTGGTGCAGCGTTTCCCCAACTTGACCAATGTCGACATGGGCGCCACCTTGAACCAAGTGCAACAGGTACTGGGCCAAGTGGTGAGTGCGGTGGAGTTTTTGTTTTTGTTCACCTTGGCTGCGGGCTTGGTGGTGTTGTTTGCGGCTGTCACCGCCACGCGCGAAGAGCGGGCCCGTGAATACGCGGTGCTGCGTGCGTTGGGCGCGTCTAACCACTTGCTGGCGCGGGTGCAACGCGCCGAGCTGGCGGGGGTTGGCGCCTTGGCGGGATTTCTGGCTTCCAGTGTCGCCATGGCTTTGGGGTGGGGCTTGGCGCGTTTCACTTTTGAGTTCAATTGGAACCCCAGCCCATGGGTGCCTTTGATCGGGGCGGCAACTGGTGCTGTATTGGCCTTGGCTGCAGGCTGGTGGGGCTTGCGCGATGTGTTGCGCCGTCCGGTGGTGCAGACCCTGCGTCAAGCCAGCTTGTGATGACCCGTTGTGGATGGCGTCGACAATCAGCCCCATGAACTCCGAAAACGACACCCCCACGGACCCACGCCATACACCGTTCGCATGGATCGGCGGCGAGGAACGCGTGCGTGCCTTGACAGAGCGCTTTTATGACCTGATGGACTTGGAGCCCGGCTACACCGCCTTGCGGGCGGCGCATGGCTCAGACTTGACCAATGCGCGCCAGCGTTTGTTCATGTTCTTGTGCGGCTGGTTGGGTGGGCCCGATTACTACATCGAGCAGCATGGCCATCCCCGCCTGCGCATGCGCCACATGCCCTTTGCCATTGGCATCCTTGAGCGAGACCAGTGGCTGGCCTGCATGGATCAAGCCATGGGTGAGACCGGTGTGCCCGATGACTTACGAGAGCGCCTGAAAAACAGTTTTTTTCAAACCGCCGATTGGATGCGTAACCAAGGCGTTTGAGAGGCGTTCACGCCTTGCTTGGTGCCAACAACACCACCAAGGCTCCAGCACCGCCATCAGAGGGCTTGGCCTGCACAAAGGCCAGCACCTCGTTTTTTTGCACCAACCAGCGTTGTACCTTGGACTTGAGCACAGGTTCTTTGCCGGGCGAACCCAGGCCCTTGCCATGCACCACGCGCACGCAACGCCACCCCATGCGCTTGGCGTCCCGAATGAATTGACCTAAGGCCGTTCGTGCTTCGTCGCTGCGCAAGCCGTGCAGGTCGAGTTGGCCTTGCATGCTCCATTCCCCTTTGCGGAGCTTGCGTGTGACGTCAGTGCCAATGCCTGGGCGCCTGAAGCTCAGTTGGTCATCCACGTCAAGCAAGGTGCTCACGTCAAATTCGTCACTCATGCTCTCGACCAAGGCGGCTTGGTCGTCGACATCTTGTTGTAAGGGCCAAGGGGCGCCGCGTTGCGGCGCCAAATGGACGCGCTCTTTGGCAGGCAAAGGTTGCACCGCACCGACAGCGCGAACAAACAGGTGGCGCTCAGCCTCGGCGCGCCGCTGTTCTTCTCGGCGGGCTTGTTCAGCTTGCTCCGCCGCTTGGGCCGCGTCGCTGAGTTGTTGTCGAATGGCCCCCAGGTCTTGTAAAGATTTGGATTTCACAACAAGTCCTTTTGTACCACCCAGGGGTGCTGCCCCTGCGCGAAGATGATGTGCTCGTGTGTGACCACGCCCACCCAGGTCAAGGCTTCTTGCAAGGTGCGCGTGAGGCGGGCGACTGCTTGGGTATTCTTCACGCTGCCACCCGCCTGGTTGTTGGCCAGCACCATGCCATGGGCTCCCAGGGCCAAGGTGTCCTTGGCCACCTCGCGCGGGTGGACCCTGGTTTGCGACAAAGAACCTCGGACCACGGGCTGATGAGACAACCAGCGCTTGTGCGCATCTAAAAACAACATAGCGAGCACCTCGTGTTTGAGTGGAGCCAATTCAAGCTGCAGGTATTGTTTCACTGCTTGGGGTGAACTCATGACCGTGGTATTGCGTAATGATTGGGTCTAGGCCCGTCGGGTCATTTCTAGCACCGCCTGCGACTGGGAGCGTTTGGCGGAGCTGGCGGGCTTTCCCTTCTGTGCCATGCAAGCGCCCAGTGGCTCTTGTGACACGTCCCGGGCGTTCTTGCCCGCGCGTGCGCTCGTTCGCGGCGGGGTCTGCGTGGGCGGCTGAGAGGTTTCTACAATGGTGGCATGTCTGCACCTCATTCCAGTGACCACCCCACCATCGGGCCCGGCTCGTTTTTGACTCTGCACTATCGGCTTTCGGGGCCGCAGGGCGACATCATCAACACCTTCACCGAAAAACCTGCCACCCTGTCTTTGGGTTCAGGCGAGTTGTCGCCAGCGGTTGAGCAGCGCCTCATCGGGTTAGCCGAAGGTGTTCGCGTCACGTTTGAGCTGCCTGCAGGCGAAGCTTTTGGCGAGCGCAATCTGGACATGCAGCAATGGGTGGGCAAAAGCTTGCTCAAAGAATTGGGCGACCCGCTGGAGCAATACGCCGTTGGCGACGTGGTTCAGTTCCCTGCGCCCAATGGCCAGGGCTCGTTCGCGGGGGCCGTGCAACAAGTCAGCCAAGACGCGGTGTTGTTTGACTTCAACCATCCTTTGGCAGGCCAACCCGTGACTTTTGAAGTACAGGTCATTGGCATCCTATGAGCAGCTTGCAAGACATCGTGCTGGCCGAGCCCCGTGGCTTTTGTGCGGGCGTGGACCGCGCGATTGAAATCGTCGACCGTGCTCTGCAAAAATTTGGCAAACCGGTCTATGTGCGTCACGAAATCGTGCACAACACCTATGTGGTGGAAGACCTCAAGCAGCGCGGCGCTATCTTCATCGAAGACTTGAACGATGTGCCCGCTGGCGCTACCTTGGTCTTCAGTGCCCACGGGGTGCCCAAGTCGGTTGAACAAGAGGCCCAGCAGCGTGGCTTTAGGGTCTTTGATGCCACCTGCCCGCTGGTGACCAAGGTGCATGTGGAAGTGGCCAAGCTGCACAAAGAGGGCTACGAGTTCATCATGATTGGCCACAAAGGCCACCCCGAGGTCGAAGGCACCATGGGTCAGCTGAGCAGCGGTATTTATTTGGTGGAAGACGTGGCCGATGTGGCCCGGATTCAACCCAGCCAGACACAGCGCTTGGCCGTGGTGACTCAAACGACCTTGAGCGTGGACGATGCTGCAGATATTTCGCGTGCTGTGACAGCCCGCTTTCCACAGGTGCGTCAGCCCAAGCAGCAAGACATTTGCTACGCCACGCAAAACCGCCAAGACGCGGTCAAGCTCTTGAGCACGCAGGTCGATTTGGTCATCGTGGTGGGCAGCCCCACCAGTTCCAACAGCAACCGATTGCGCGACGTGGCCCAGCGCTACGGCGCTGAAAGTTACATGGTCGACAACGCAGACGAGTTGCAAGAGTCCTGGTTTGAAGGCAAAACCCATATTGGGTTGACCGCTGGTGCTTCTGCACCCGACATCTTGGTGCAGCAAGTCATTGCCCGCATCCGTGCCTTGGGCGCCCTGTCCGTGCGCACACTCGATGGTGTGCAAGAAACCATCAAGTTTCCGCTGCCCAAGGGGCTCAAGTAGGGCTCATTACAATGCGGGGATGCTAGACATCACCCTGCTTCGCCGCGATTTACCCCACGTCATCGCCCGGCTTGAAACCCGCAAAACCCCACAAACTTTTTTGAATGTGGCGGCCTACCAAGCGCTTGAAAACGAGCGCAAAACACTGCAAACCCGCACCGAAGAGTTGCAGTCCAGCCGCAACAGCCTGTCCAAACAAATTGGTCAGCTCAAAGCCAAAGGCGAAAACGCCGACGCGGTGATGGCCCAAGTGGCCGAACTCAAAGCCGAACTCGACAGCTCCGCCTTGCGTTTGGACGCGCTGCAAGCCGAGCTGCAAACCTTGTTGCTGGCCGTGCCCAACCTGCCGCATGACAGTGTGCCCGTGGGCGCTGATGAACACGGCAATGTGGAGCTGCGCCGTTGGAGCCCTGCAGGCACGGATCCCGTGCCCTTGGGCTTCTCGCCCAAAGACCATGTCGACCTGGGTGAACCGCTGGGGCTGGACTTTGAAATGGGCGTCAAGCTCACGGGCTCGCGCTTCACCGTGATGAAAGGCTCCATTGCGCGCCTGCACCGCGCGCTGGCGCAGTTCATGTTGGATGTGCAAACCCAAGAACACGGCTACACCGAGTGCTACACCCCTTACATCGTCAACGCAGAAAGCCTCAAAGGCACCGGCCAGTTGCCCAAGTTTGAAGAGGACTTGTTCGCTGCCAAAAAGGGCGGCCAAGAAGGCGAGGCGAGTGGGGAAAACACCGCGTTGTATTTGATCCCGACCAGCGAAGTGCCCTTGACCAACTTTGTGCGCGACGTCATCGTGGCCGAGAGCGAGTTGCCCATCAAGCTCACCGCACACACTCCTTGTTTTCGTTCTGAAGCGGGCAGCGCAGGCCGTGACACCCGTGGCCTGATTCGCCAACACCAGTTTGACAAAGTAGAGATGGTGCAAATCGTTCACCCCGAGGACAGCTACGCAGCCCTTGAAGACATGACGCGCCACGCCGAAGCCATTTTGAAAAAGCTCGAATTGCCTTACCGTGTGATGGCCTTGTGCACAGGTGACATGGGCTTTGGTGCCAGCAAAACTCATGACTTGGAAGTGTGGTTGCCCGCGCAAAACACCTACCGCGAAATCAGCTCGGTATCGAACTGCGAAACCTTCCAGTCCCGACGCTTGCAAGCGCGGTTCAAAAATGCGCAAGGCAAAAACGAGTTGGTGCACACCTTGAACGGCTCGGGCTTGGCCGTGGGCCGCACCTTTGTGGCAGTGTTGGAAAACCACCAACAAGCCGATGGCAGCATTCGCCTGCCAGAAGTGTTGCGCCCCTACATGGGTGGCATCACGGAGTTGCGCGCATGAAACACCTGCTCGCGACCGTCTTGGCTTTGACCTTGGTGGCTTGTAGTTCCACCGCACCCTCGGTGAGCTTGGAGAACGGCCCCAGCAGCACCACTGCGCGTTTGGGGGTGGACCAACTGGGCAACACTCCGCTTCCTGTGGGCAGCAAGATGGTGGGGCCCGAGTCATTGGTGTTTGGCGTCGGCGACAATTGGATGGGGCGTGCGGTCATCGAATTGCCCACCGACGCCTCGGCCAGTTACAACTTCTTTGCCGATCAATTTCCGCGTCAGGGATGGAGCTTGGTCGCTGCTGTGCGTGGCAAGAAAAATTTGTTGGTGTTCACGCGTGCAGACCGATCCGCCACGGTGGAATTAGACGAAGGTGGGTTGTTCACTCACGTGGTGGCTTACATCACCATCAGCCCCACAGGTACTGCGCCCATGCCCGGGACTGCCGTGCGTCGCCCCTGAGATAGAATAGAGTTCTCGAACACAGGAGCGATGGCAGAGTGGTCGAATGCGCCGGACTCGAAATCCGGTATACGGTTATGCCGTATCGAGGGTTCGAATCCCTCTTGCTCCGCCAATACCTTAATAGCCAACCTTACCCGGTTGGCTTTTTTGCACTTTGGCTCATCCGTACGCTGGTTGATAAATTCCACATGACGCCAAGTTTGTCCCCTCACCTTCAAAGAGAGTTGCGCTCAGATCATGCAGGTGAGACGGGCGCTGTCTACATTTACAAAGGCATTGTGGCTGTTGCCACTTGGCGCAGGGATGAGGAGATGCTCACATTTGCTAAGACGCATGGCGTCACCGAAGCCGATCACTTGAAGCAAATCGAGTATTGGTTGCCACCCAAACAAAGAAGCCGGCTGTTGGGGCCGTGGCGCTTGGCAGGATGGATGACTGGCGCTTTGCCTGCGCTGTTTGGCAGGCAAGCCGTTTATAGAACGATTGCTGCAGTAGAAACCTTTGTTGATCAGCACTATCAGCAGCAGATAGATCACCTCCAAGAGTTTGGCGGGCCAGACGGTTTGCTGCCGCTCTTGTTGCGATGCCAAGCCGATGAGCAGCATCATCGAGATGAGTCAGCAGCGCTAGCCGGGGAGAAATCCAACTTGCTATTGCGAACTTGGTGTTGGACTGTCGGCTGTGGTTCTGCCGCTGCCGTGGTGTTGGCACGTCGCGTCTAAAAAGAGCTGGCTCCACATCCGATGAGGCTGTGAGATGTCCCATTGGAGGGTCAGGCTACGGGTAGGCAATGACTTTGAACACGTGGATTGGTTTTTGACGGTGGACCGGGTCAAACGCGCATTTTTGGAAGGTACAGACATGAAGCAAGGTAGCTCAGCAGTCATTGAGTTGCGGGATCTAGAGCTCAAAACAGATCTCGGAACTTATGGTCCCGGCGACACCCAGCCAGACGTTCATCTGCTTGATTTGACCCTTGGGATTTTGGTCAATCAAGTCGTCATTTCCCACGATGGCATGACGCAGGTATTTGACTACGACCCACTGATCATGGAAATTGAGCGTCTCGCCGCGGACGGTCACTATGAAACGCAAGAGCGACTCATCACGCGAATCGCAAGTGCTTGTGCCGCACACCCAGCCATCCAGAGCATTGAGATTTGCCTGAAAAAGTCACCCGTTCGATCTGGCAGCGGATCGCTGGGCGTGCGTCTCACGCTGGATGAAGTGGCAACCGATAGACTTCGTGATGAACAAGCGATGGGGGCTTGAATCTATCGTCTGGTGGGTCATCGCGCGAAGGTAAGTCTGTTTTGTTGTTGAGGCATTTGCCAGCAGAGGGCGCTTGCATGTTGATTCGAAAAACACGTCCATCCTTTGACTTTTTGTCATTCTCTTGTCGGGCTGGGTCATGGCGCTATTTAGCGACCTGATTCATTCAGTTCTTTTTCGATGGCTTTCGTGAGGTTGACTGCGGTTGCCGCTGGCCAATTGTGGATGACTGCGTTCAATCAGGTCAACGATGGGGGGCAACAGAGAGATTTCTTGGGTTACATACCTTGGCTGTCGTCCTTGTGACGCGGGGGGGGGCTATGGTTCTGGCAGCCATGGTCTTGGTTCAAACGGTTCATTGACAACATAAGGTATCAAGGCTAGAGCGATGACACAAGACCATGCAGAAATGTCGTCTGACACTTTGGTTGCGCGTTTGTGGCAAGAGCTCACGCGTGCACCACATGATCGGCACCACGAGTGGCGAACGCCCGTTTTGGCGACACAGGGACTCGAGACAAGTGGACCTCAGGCGCGCACA
>CAIVLE010000027.1 GCA_903906635.1 uncultured Burkholderiales bacterium
CCAGACAAGATCAAGACAGCGCCGGCCAAGTGGTACCAACCCAGCGGCTCGCCCAACACCCCCCAGGCCACCCCGGCGGCGTACAAAGGCCCGGTGTACAACATGACGGCGACTCGGCTGGCACCTAAAACTCTCAAGGTCCAGCCGTAAATCCAGTAGGCAGCCACGCCGGGAATCAAGGCCGTGGCCACCATTTGAACCCAGGCCTGGCGGCCCAGCGCAGGCGTGTCGCTAGCCCACAACTCATACAGGGCAAACGGCAAGATCACCACCACGCCCCCAGCGCACATCGTGGCCAGACGGGCCATGGACCCCAGGGGGCTGTGCCACTTTTTTTGCAGCAATGAAAACGCAGCCCAAGACACCGCAGAACACACGATCCACACATCCCCAGGGACAAAACGCAACTGGGCCAAATGGGTCCACTCGCCCCGCACCACCACATGCACCACGCCAGACAAAGACACAGCGACCCCGAGTGCCTGCCACAGCGAGAACCGCTCGCCCAGCCACAGCACCGAACCGATGGCAATCAGCACGGGCGCTGCAGCAAATATCAGTGAAATATTCAGCGCCCCCGTGGTTTGAGCCCCAAGGTAGACCCAAGCGCCGCAAATCCACATGCCGCACGCCCCCAACACCAGGGTTTGAGGCCAGGCTTTGATCACCTCACGGCGCATGCGCCAAAGCTCTTGACGCGACCACCAAGAAAGGATCAGTCCCGCCATCGTCCAACGCCCTAATGCCAACACATGTGGGGTCACCACGCCAGGTGCTTGGCGCGCGACCACCAAGTTGACCGTCCACAACAAAGGCATGAACCAAATCAACGCCAATGCGATGCGCTCTTTCGCGGGTGCCGGCAATAGTGCCTCAGTCGGCATGCGCGGGCTTTTCTGCGCCACGTGCCAGCGCCTCGCGTGCGAGCTGCATGACCTCGTGCGGGGGCAAGGGCTTGAGTTTGTGGTTGCTCCAGACCTGACGCCACAAGCGCCCACCTCGCTCGCCGTGGTACAGCCCCAGCATGTGGCGGGCAATGGCATACCAAGGGCAGCCGTCCTCAGCATGCGCGCGTTCCATGTAGCGCACCATGGCCTCCTCCACCGCTTCGCGGCTGATTGGACTGTGTGCCGCCCCAAAGAACGCACCGTCCCAGCTGCTGAGCAGCCATGGGTTGTAGTAAGCCTCGCGCCCCACCATCACGCCGTCGACATGTTGGAGATGGTCGGCAATTTGTGCGTTGGTGGTGATGCCCCCGTTGACGGCAATCGTCAGATCCGGAAAGTCTTGCTTGAGCTGGTAAGCCAACTCGTAGCGCAAGGGGGGTATTTCACGGTTCTCTTTGGGGCTGAGCCCTTGCAGCCATGCGTTACGGGCATGCACGATGAAGACGCGACAGCCAGCCAAGCTGACCTGGCCGACAAAATCGCGCACAAAGTCATAGCTTTCAATTTTGTCAATGCCAATGCGGTGTTTGACGGTCACGGGCACATTGACCACATCCAGCATGGCTTTGACGCCATCGGCCACCAGGGCTGGCTCATTCATCAAACAGGCGCCAAAAGCGCCGCGCTGAACCCGCTCGCTGGGGCAACCGCAATTGAGGTTGATCTCGTTGTAGCCCCACTCTTGACCGAGCTTGGCGGCGTAGGCCAAATCAGCCGACTCACTGCCCCCGAGTTGCAGAGCCAGCGGGTGCTCCTCGGTGTTGAAGCGCAAATGCCGTTTCACGTCCCCGTGGCGCAATGCGCCGGTGGTGACCATCTCGGTGTAGAGCAACGTGTGTTGCGTGAGCAAGCGGTGGAAAAACCGGCAATGTCGATCCGTCCAGTCCATCATCGGCGCAACACTAGTTCGCCACATGCTAAGTGGTTGATTTATATAGTCTTTTTTTTCTGAAAAATGCTGCATTTAGCCCGTTTATTAGATGAAGTGCACACGAATTGCACACGGAGTGAACATAAGGAACACAATGGGCTAATCAACTACCACACACAAATGGCACACATTGGCAACATTCTCGCAGCTACCCTCCGGAAAATGGAGAGTACAGGTTCGTCGGCATGGAGTCTATCGATCTACGACCTTCGATACAAAACGTGAAGCTAAGGACTGGTCAGCGGGAATGGAGTCAAAGGCAAGCCACATTGCCAGCTCTGGATTTTCCCCTATTCCTAATGGGGCAACTGTTACCGACCTTATTGAGAAATACACAGAGACCGTAAAAAAATCGAGCGGTAAAACAAAGGCGGCAACTCTTGAGATGTTGAAACGCCAGATTGGCAAAGTCCAGCTCACCAATCTCAACTCTTTGGTGCTTCGAGACTTTATTGACCGCCGCAGTGATGCTGGCGCTGGCGGAGTCACCATTGCAGCAGATCTGAGTTATCTGAGTGCTGTTTTAAAGTGGGCTCGCCATGCACGACAACTTGATATCAATGACCGCTTAGCCCTAGACGCTCGTGCAAGCCTAACCCACCGGGGACTCAACACACGATCCCAAGAGCGGAGTCGTGAGCCATCTGATGACGAGCTAACACGTCTCTACAAACATTGGGACAGTAATCCGCGACAGAAGGCGCCAATGTCTTTAATTTGCCGGTTCGCGTTAGCAACAGGCATGCGACAAAGTGAGATTTGCGAACTTCAAATTGAAGACATCGATCGACTCAATAAGACTGCCATCATTCGAGACCGCAAAGATCCAAAGAACAAACAGGGAAATGATCAAACAGTTCCTTTACTGGTTGACGCTTGGACCATCCTAGAACCACTTATTGAAAACCGTGAATTTGGCTTTGCCTTCCCATACCGGGCAGACAGCGTATCAGCTGCCTTCACAAGGGGCTGTCAAAACTTAGATCCGCCAATCATCGATCTGC
>CAIVLE010000028.1 GCA_903906635.1 uncultured Burkholderiales bacterium
GACCCTTGTTCCTGCATCACCAATGATTTCTTTGCATGTATCAATGTCAAATGATCTTGGGGTCATGCTTGTCCCCTTGCTCGGATTGCGTTTGCGGCTTCACGACAGCTTGCAATACGCCCAGTTCCTTTTGCGTCATCAAGTAACCTTGCACACGCCTCACGCTCTTTAGCTGCTGCACGTTCCTCTACCAGTTTGGCGAAGGTTTCAAATTGTTGAACCACTTCCCAATCAAAAAAACCAGCTTTTACAGCCAATTCAATGATTTCATCTTGTGTCATTTGCATATCTCCATGCTCATAGCTTTTTCGTGCAAGCGATCCCATACGTTTGGCTCACCCTGAAACAAAAATACAAGCACTAACAGCCAAACCATAAATCTAAATTGATTGCCGCTCATTTGCCTGCTCCTTTTTTCCATGCCATATTCATTTGCGTGATCTTGTTGTAAACATTGCGAGTAATCTCAACCGTGGGCGCGGTGGTGAAGCGCCATGTCGGGTCTTGCCCTGTGATCTTCTTGTAGAGGTGATAAGCACGGCCTTGCTGGTTCTCAGGCTTGCTGTGGTGACGAGCATATGAGACGCATTGATGCCAGAGGTGCTCAAGGTTGTCGGCCAGTTTCTTTTTGTTCTTGCCTTCACCAATGAAAATCTCTTGCATCTGACCCGGCAGCGCCTCTTTCATGGCAGGCGACACCTTCTCATACCCGCACGCCATGCAGCGTTTGTGGAATGGTTTGTAGCCACACTTAGGGCAACCCTTCAACTCGTAGTCTTCGTCTTTGCGAATTTTCTTGTCGAGCTTCTCACCATCGTCCAGCTTGTCCAGACCGTTGAAAAACACTTCGGTGAAGTCTTCGGCAAAACGCACAATGTTGCCGCTGAAGTCGAGCAAGTAGCAGTCAGTCTTACCAGTCTCAGGCGATGAGCGCAGGCCACGCCCCCACATCTGGATCGCCGTGGACAACGACTTGCGCAGAGGACGTGCATCGCACACACAGCCGACGTCAGGCACGTCAAACCCTTTGGCCAGAGCCTCCACGCTGATCAGCACCTTGAGGTAGCTGTCAGGCTTGCGATACTCTTTGAGCAGGATTTCACGCTCTTTGGCAGTCGTCTCGGATGTAAACACCGCGGCCATGACGCCGTGATCCATGAACTGCTGGGCAATCTCTTTACAGTGCTTGATCGTTGCACCAAACACGATGGTCTTGCGGTTCTCAGCAAACTTCATCCACTCCAAAACAACGTCGCCCACGATGTCCAAGCCACGCTCTTCTGCGGCTTTGTCTGTCCACTCACCGCCGCGTGTCTCAGCGCCTGACATATCGGGCTTGGTGCAGCTAAAAATCCGCATGGGCACCAACACCCCTGACTCGGTCAGATCGTGCATTGTGGTGGCGTTGATGAGGTTTGAGAATATCTTTCCCAATCCTGCGCTGAATGGCGTCGCAGACAAGCCAATGAACGCCGCACCGCTGGTCATGGCGTACTCAGTCCAGACCTTGAGCTGGGTATGGCATTCATCGACCACGATAACGTCTGCCTTTGGCCAGTAGCCACGCTTGGCCACGGTCTGCGCCGATGCGATCTGCAACAGTTCATCGGGGCGACGACGCCAGTGGTTGGCTTGGACGATGCCATGCGCCTCAAGGCCGTAGCCAATGGCCGCCTCGGACGTCTGGTTGATCAGCGTGGTGCGATCGCACAAGAAGATCGCACGCTTGCCGCGCTGCATGGCTTCGTTGCAGATGCGCAGGCCAAGGTAGGTCTTGCCAGCTCCCGTAGGAGCCATGATCAATTGGTTTTTGTGACCATCTTTGAAACCTTGTCGCAAGGCTTGATGGGCGGTCATTTGAAAGGGACGAGGAGCAGGGAAAGTTGATCCGTCATCACCCTCACGCGGGGCTGGGATTGCACTCATTATTTTGCCTTTTTAAGTTTGTCGATTTGACTTTGAAGTTTCTTGCACTCTTTGATGAACTCGTTCTTCTCACGCATGAGCGAGTCGATGCGCACTTGCATCTGCGCCATGAGGAAGTTTTTCTTTTTCAACTCTTCGTGGGCAACCGCCAGTTTGTCGTCAGCCTCCAAGATGACGTTGAGCAACTCAATGTCGGCCTGCATGGCACGCTCGTTGGCCTCCAGCTCCTCGGCGCTTGGTTCGTTGCCATCGTGCAAAGAAGGCTTCGGTTCGTCCAAACCGTGCGAGTCGGTTGAACCGACTGAAACATCCGAATTAGCTACTTTATCAAGCAACTTCTTTTCGTAGTGATGCTTTACTTTCTCTTTTTGCTTGGCTTTTGCCTCGGGATTTCGGATGGAAGCCACGAAAGTATCGGACACTTTGCACAATTTGGCGATGTGCGTGTTGGGCAATTCACGCAGCTCTTCATCAGCCAAAGCCGCCTCGACGACCTTGCGCTTGGTGGCGTTGTTGCGTTGCAGGCCGTGCTTGTCATTGACCCCCAATGAGGCGATGAAGGCGTCACGCTTGGTGCCGGGCTTGTAGTGCACCTCAATCTCTTTTTCGCCCAACTCGTGCACCGCAAAATAGCGGTGAAAGCCATCGTAGAGCCAATAGTCTGTGCCGTCGAACATGACGTCGATGGGCGGGAAGATGTCGCCACCACGCATGGCTTCTTTGTAGACACCGACCACTTCTTGGTTGATCTGGTCACGGAACTGCGTGTTGCCGTCGATCCGTATGCTGTCTAGTCTCACTTTACGTTTTGTCATTGTTTTCTCCAAAAAAAAGCTGCGACCAAAGAACTCACCTTTCGGTGTTGGCGGAGGTGTGTAGTACACCCAGTTCTTTGGCCGCAGCCCACTACAAAAACGCCGCCAAGCGTTAAATTACTATATCACGCAAAAATGTCTGGACGCAACTCCTTGCGCTTGACCAGACCTTGCGTGGCCTTCTCAATCTTCTTGCATAGGCTTGCAGACGCACGGCGCTTGCCGCGAATCAGCATGGAAAGCCAAACGTCAGAGATGCCCAAATACTGAGCCATCTCCACCTTTGCCCCCCGTGGTTCGCCTACAAAATACTCTTCCAATGTCACATTTTTCTCCAATAAGTTGTTGGCGGGTCGTCACTTGTGCAGCATTACCGTGATCAAGTCCCCCTGCGGATAGTCATAAGACGCCAACACGGCTGAGGACTGGATGTATCTCAACGACTGCCGTTTGCAAACTAAGGGCATCACCCCTTCGGTGTCGTAGGCAATCCTCATGCGTGTTGGTTGTTGGCGGTCTTCAGGAGACTCGTTTAATGCTTGGACCTTCAGCTCAAACACCAACACGACTGAGGACTGGTAGGGGGCACTGCCCTTCTATGCTCCGGCACTCTCGGAGCCAATCCTCATGCGTCTTGGTGTTGCA
>CAIVLE010000029.1 GCA_903906635.1 uncultured Burkholderiales bacterium
GCTCCTGCGTGGTTGATTTTGGGCTCTTTGCAGTTTGAACAAGGCCAGGACGCTCTTTCTGAAGTGTCCTTGAAGCGCTACGTCGAGCTCGCAAGCCAAAACACAAGCCAAGACGCGTCTCGCAGCATCTTGCAAGCGCAAACTCGCCGAGCTGCCCTGATGGCGCGTCAGGGCAAACTCAAAGAAGCGCGAGAACTCATCGCGCAACTGCCTGCCAAGGACGAACAAGAGCAGCGCGCGCGCTTGATGGCCGAAGTGCAACTGCTGCGTGACCAACGTCAATGGCAAACTGCCTTTGAGGTGCTGGCCAGCGCCCAATCGGATGAACCGGACCTCGTGTACGAGCAAGCCATGCTGGCTGAAAAGCTCAACCGCTTGGACGAGATGGAGCGTTTGCTGCGTCAAGTCATCGCCAAAGACCCCGCTTATTACAACGCCTACAACGCCCTGGGGTTCTCGCTAGCCGATCGCAAATTGCGCTTGCCTGAAGCCAAGGCCCTCATTTTGAAAGCTTTGACGTTTGTGCCAGACGACGCCTTCATCACCGACAGTTTGGGATGGGTGGAATTTCGACTGGGTGATTTACCCAGCGCACTGCAGCACTTGCAAAAAGCCTACGCCAATCGGGCCGATGCTGAAATTGCGGCCCATCTGGGCGAAGTGCTTTGGCAACTCAACCGCCGCGAGGACGCACGCAAAATTTGGCGAGAGGGCATGCGCAGTGCGCCTGACAACGAGACCTTGCAAGAAACACTGCAGCGCCTCAAACCCGAGCTTTGACAGCGATGCGCTCTGGGATTCAGCGCCATCTTGCACACCTTGCGGCATCGGTTGCATGTTTGTTTTTGCTGGCCTGCGCAGGACCTCAAAGCTTGCCCCCACGTGACCCGCTCGCCCCCCCCCATTTGGCCGAGCCCGAATGGCAAGGCCGCATCAGCGTGGTGGTCCATCACACCCCCAGCCAAGCCATGAGTGCCAACTTTTTGCTGCGGGGCAGCGCTAAAGAAGGCGCTTTAGACCTGTACTCCCCACTGGGCACCACTTTGGCTGCGGTACGCTGGTCGCCTGGATCGGTGGTGTGGTTGCATGGCAGCAGCGAGCAACGGTTTGACAATTTGGCGGACCTCACGAAGCACGCAACGGGCGCTGCTTTGCCTGTGAGCACATTGTTCGATTGGCTCCAAGGCTTGCCCGCCAGTGCACCGGGCTGGCAAGCTGATTTGTCAGCCCTACCCAATGGCTTGCTGATGGCCAAACGCACGACCCCTCTTCCCGAGGTGGTGCTGCGCCTCAAACTCGACTGATTGCACTTGCACCATGCCGACCTTGAACCATGTTTTAGCGCCCGCCAAACTGAACCTGTTTTTGCACATCACAGGTAAACGACTTGATGGCTATCACTTGCTGCAATCGGCCTTTATGCTGATCGACTGGTGCGACACCCTTCACTTTGAGCGCCTAGATCGCCCCAGCCTTGAGCGAGAAGACCTGAACGTGGCTTTGCCCGCCGATGACTTGATCATGCGCGCGGCTCGCAGTCTGCAAGCTGCCAGCCAAACCTCATTTGGCGCTCACATTGCCATTGAAAAATCTATTCCTGCACAAGCGGGAATGGGAGGCGGCTCCTCGGATGCCGCCAGCACATTGCTGGCCTTGAACCGCCTGTGGGACTTGAACTGGCCACTCTCCAAGTTATTGCCCCTAGGGCTTGCTCTAGGCGCTGACGTTCCCTTTTTCTTACAAGGACACAACGCCTGGGTCGAAGGCATTGGCGAGCAAATTACGCCAATTGAATTACCTTCCGGTCAATTTGTGGTGCTCAAGCCCGAAGCCGGGTTAGAAACTGCAAGAATTTTTCGTGACCCGAGCTTGGAAAGGGCTACGCAAGCTGCTACAATGACAGGCTTCGCTGTTCATCCTTTTGACTTTGGTCGAAACGACTTGCAGCCAGTGGCCCAAGCGCTGTGCCCAGAAATAAGTCAAGCCCTGAAATGGTTGGCTTCTTTTGGACTAAGCCCGCGCATGACCGGATCTGGCAGTGCAGTTTTTGCGCAGTTGCCCCAAGGTGTGGTGCTCCATGAGCCACCCGCCTCATGGCAAATGCGGGTGTGCAGCAACATGGCAGTTCATCCATTGGCTGGGTGGGTTGTCAGCGACAATTAACGGTTGAGAGCTGCAAAGCTGTCGACCTGTGTAGGGGAGTCGCCAAGTTGGTTAAGGCACCGGATTTTGATTCCGGCATGCGAAGGTTCGAATCCTTCTTCCCCTGCCAAAATTTTCAAGCACTCAAGTGCTTGGTTTGCATGTGACGGCACATTGGCGTCATTGGTCTTGAAGCGAAAGTCACCGTCATCATGTCGACCCCTACCCCAGACTTCATGGTTTTCACTGGCAACGCCAACCCAACGATGGCGGCCGAAATCGCCAAACACCTTGGCATCGAGTTGGGGGCGGCCAACGTCGGACGCTTCTCTGACGGTGAGGTCACTGTAGAAATCAACCAAAACGTGCGGGCTCGCGACGTCTTCGTTGTCCAAAGCACATGTGCACCCACCAACGAGAGTTTGATGGAGCTGCTCATCATGGTGGACGCTTTGAAGCGCGCTTCGGCAGAGCGCATCAGCGCCGTCATTCCCTACTTTGGCTACGCGCGCCAAGATCGCCGTCCACGCTCTAGCCGTGTGCCGATTTCCGCCAAGATGGTGGCTGACTTGCTGCAAACCGTGGGCGTGGCCAGCGTTTTGACCATGGACTTGCATGCCGACCAAATTCAAGGCTTCTTCAATATTCCGGTTGACAACATTTACGCCTCACCCGTGCTCTTGGGGGACTTGCGTCTGAAAAACTACGACGACTTGATCGTCGTCTCGCCAGATGTGGGCGGTGTGGTGCGTGCACGTGCCCTGGCCAAACAACTCGGGTGCGACTTGGCCATCATCGACAAGCGTCGCCCCAAGGCCAATGTGTCGGAGGTGATGAACGTGATTGGTGACATCGAAGGTCGCAATTGCGTGATCATGGACGACATGATCGACACCGCTGGCAC
>CAIVLE010000030.1 GCA_903906635.1 uncultured Burkholderiales bacterium
ATGCAGTTGCTCGTAACTTGCAGGCAAGGTGTTCAAGCGCCACTTGTGCTCGGTCACCACCGTCAGCAACTGGGTGTGGGTGTCGCGCCACTCGCGCACACGTCTCACGTTGATGAAGTTTTGTCGCAGCAGCGCTTCGTATTGGCGGTTGCTCAGTTTATGTTCGGTGTGTCCCGTCGCACTCACAGTAGGCTTGGTGTGGGCTTGTTGGGCGGCCTGAGCGTGCTTGACGCTGGCAGGCACATGGGGTTTGCCGCCGCGCGAATTCTCAAGCCATTTCCACAGGTTGAGGTAACCGCTGAACTCGCTGCGATCGTCATCGAATTTGGCATGGGCTTGGTCGGCTGCAGCTTGGGCTTCCATTGGACGGTCACGCACGTCTTGCACGCTCAGCGCCGAGGCAATGATCAGAACTTCATTCAAGGCGTTGCGCTCACGCGCCTCCAAAATCATGCGCCCCACACGTGGGTCCAGCGGCAGTTTGGCCAGCTCGCGTCCAGTAGGCGTGAGCTCGTTCGCGTCGTCCACGGCACCCAATTCGTTGAGCAACTGGTAGCCGTCGGCAATGGCCTTGGGTCTAGGCGCTTCAAGAAATGGAAAGCGCTCCACATCCCCCAAGTGCAGCGACTTCATGCGCAAAATCACCCCCGCCAGTGAGGAGCGCAAGATTTCTGGGTCGGTGAAAGGCGTGCGGCCTTTGAAGTCTTGTTCGTCGTACAGCCGAATGCAAATACCGTTGGCCACACGGCCGCAGCGGCCCGCCCGCTGGTTGGCCGCTGCTTGGCTGATGGGCTCGACCATCAACTGCTCGACCTTGCTGCGCCAGCTGTAGCGCTTCACGCGGGCTTGTCCAGCATCAATCACATAGCGAATGCCCGGAACGGTGAGCGAGGTTTCGGCCACGTTGGTGGCCAGCACAATGCGTCGACCGCTGTGGTTATCGAACACACGGTCTTGTTCGGCTTGTGACAGGCGTGCAAACAGCGGCAGCACCTCGGCGTTGCGCAACACAGGCGAGTGACTCAGGTGCACCCGCAAATGGTCGGCCGCTTCGCGGATTTCGCGCTCGCCCGGCAAGAACACCAAAATGTCCCCCTGCTGGCCTGGTTCGCGCCAGAGCTCATCCACCCCATCGGCAATGGCGTTGTTGAGGTCGTAGTCACGTTTTTCTTCAAACGGGCGGTAGCGCATCTCCACCGGGAAGGTGCGGCCCGAGACCATCAGCACAGGCGCGGGGCCCTTGGCTGAGGCGAAGTGGCTGGCAAATCGCTCGGCGTCGATGGTGGCCGAGGTGACAACGATTTTCAGGTCCGGCCTGCGCGGCAAGATCTCTCGCAAATAACCCAGCAAAAAGTCGATATTCAGGCTACGTTCATGAGCCTCATCGATGATGATGGTGTCGTAAGCCTTGAGCAACGGGTCGGTTTGCGTCTCGGCCAACAAAATACCGTCGGTCATCAACTTCACCGAGGCGTCTTTGCTCAACCGGTCTTGAAACCGCACCTTGTAGCCCACCACCTCGCCCAAGGGCGTTTTGAGTTCTTCGGCAATGCGCTTGGCCACGGAGCTGGCAGCAATGCGTCGCGGCTGCGTGTGACCAATGATTTGCTTGCGCTGACCGGGTTTGAGTCCAAGTCCCAAACCACGCCCCAATGCCAAAGCCATTTTGGGCAACTGGGTGGTTTTGCCCGAGCCCGTCTCACCGCACACGATGATGACCTGGTGGGCCTGCATGGCTGCCATGATTTCTTCTCGCCGTACCGAAACTGGCAACGATTCGGGGAATTCAATGACCCAGGGCTGAGGAGGATGAGGCGATGTCACCTCGTGATTATCCCACGACACGAGTTCACGTGCTACACTGATTCACGTAAACTCACAGCCGGAGCTTGCACATGACCAACTTGACCATTTCGCTCGACGAAAAGCTCGTCAAACTCGCCCGTATCAAGGCCATCCAAGAAGGCACCTCATTGAGCGCCAAGGTGCGCGAAATGCTGGCGACCTATGTGCGCCAAGACCTGCCCAGCACACCCCTGGTCATCCCAAAGCTTCCCACAGGTGGCAGTGGCGGTTTGATGCCCGGCATCGACCCAAGCAGCAATCGATCCATGATTGAGGCCCTGGATGCCAACATAGACCTGATCAAACTTAGATGACACCGGATGTGAATTTATTGGTCGCGTCCATGCGCTTGGATCACCCCCACCACGCCCAAGCTTTTGACCACGTCCATGCACAATTGAAGCTGGCTGCACAGCGCCCCAACGAAGCGTCTGTTGTTTTATTAGGAGTGGCTGTGGCGGGTTTTATTCGCGTCGTGACCAGCGGAAAAATTTTTCAACTGCCCAGCACGTTGCAGCAGGCCATCGACTTTGTGGATGCTTTGCTGCTTTCACCTGGCGTGGTCTTCCAAGGTGCGGGCAGTCATTGGCCAGGCTTTAAAGAGCTTTGCCTTCGCACTGAAATCAACTCCGATTCCATGACCGATGCGTGGATCGCTGCCTGTACATTGCAAATGGGTGAAATACTGCACACCTTTGACCGTGATTTCAAAAAAATCTTACCTGCAGAAAACCTCTACCTCGTGAGCCGCTAACCCCATGTCCGCAGTCTTCAACTTCACCTTCGTGCCCTGGTTTCGCTCGGTCGCGCCCTACATCCACATGCACCGAGGCAAAACCTTTGTTGTGGCCATTGCCGGTGAAGCCATTGCGGCAGGCAAGTTGCCCAACTTGGCGCAAGATTTGGCGCTCATCCAAAGTATGGGCGTGCGCATTGTGCTGGTGCACGGCTTTCGCCCCCAGGTCAACGAACAACTGACAGCCAAGGGGCACGTGCCACGCTACTCCCACGGCATGCGCATCACCGACGAGGTGGCCCTAGACTGCGCGCAAGAAGCGGCAGGCCAACTGCGCTACGAAATTGAAGCCGCGTTCAGCCAGGGCCTGCCCAACACGCCCATGGCGGGGGCCACGGTGCGTGTGATTTCGGGCAACTTCATCACCGCACGCCCTGTGGGCATCTTGGACGGGGTGGACTTTCAGCACTCGGGACTGGTGCGCAAGGTGGATGTGGCGGGCATCAGTCAGACCTTGTCTGCGGGCTCGATGGTGCTGCTCTCGCCGTTTGGCTTTTCTCCAACGGGAGAAGCCTTCAACCTCACCATGGAAGAGGTGGCCACCTCGGTCGCCACTGCCTTGCAAGCTGACAAACTGCTGTTTGTCACCGAAACACCTGGACTGCGTGTGCGCCCCTTGGAGCCCGAAGGGGAGGACAACCCCATAGACACCGAGCTGCCCCTGGATGCTGCCGAGAAGCTGCTGGCCTCACTGCCAGCCACCAGCAACCCCTCTGACATTGCCTTTTACCTCCAACACTGCGTCAAAGCCTGCAAGTCGGGCGTGGAGCGCAGCCACATCCTGCCTTTCGCAGTGGATGGCGCCTTGCTGTTAGAGGTCTACATGCACGACGGCATTGGCACCATGGTGGAGGACGAAAAGCTCGAAGAACTGCGCGAAGCCACACACGAAGACGTGGGTGGCATCTTGCAGCTGATTGAACCCTTTGAGAAAGACGGCACGCTGGTCAAACGTGACCGCAATGAAATTGAACGCGATGTGGGCCAATACACAGTGATCGAACACGACGGCGTGATCTTTGCCTGCGCTGCGCTGTACCCCTACCCCGAGAGCAAAACCGCCGAGATGGCCGCCCTCACCGTCTCACCTCAATCGCAAGGCCAAGGCGATGGCGAGAAAGTCCTCAAGCGCGTGGAACACCTGGCACGTAACATGGGCTTGAAGAGCATTTTTGTGCTGACCACACGCACCAAGCATTGGTTCTTGAAGCGCGGGTTTATTCAGGTAGAAGCGGACTGGTTGCCCGAGGCCCGCAAGCGCAAGTACAACTGGGATCGCAAGAGTTTGGTGTTGGTCAAACAGCTTTGAGCACCAACACACCGTCGGCGGCTTTGACGCCTTGCCCCTGAGGCAGCACAAACAAGGGGTTGATCTCGGCCTCCACCAATCGTTCGCCCAATTGCGCAGCCATCTGTGAGAACGCAACGATGGCATCGACCAGCGCGTCGATGTCAGCTTTGGGGCGTCCTCGAAAGCCATCCAACAAAGGCCAGGTCTTGAGCTCTTTGGCCATCGATAAAGCGTCTTCACCCGACAAGCCACATTGAGCAGAAAGCAGCCGAATGCTGGTGTCTTTGAACAGCTCAGCCGTCACGCCTCCCATCCCCAACAAGATAGCCGTTCCCAAGGCATCGCGGTGCATGCCAAGAATCAACTCGGTGCCACCAGTGACCATCTCTTGAATTAAAAATCCATCAGGCATTTGTCCAGATTTGGCATGGACCTGCGCTGTCATGGCCGCCATGCACTCACCCAGGGTCTGAGAGGTCACACCCACAGCAACGCCGCCAACATCACTTTTGTGTGTGATCTCCGAGGACAAAATTTTCAAAACAACAGGCTCGCCCAAGGCCATGACAGCCTCTTGTGCTTGCTGCAATGAATGCACGGCTTGCTCCGACACACTGGGTACAACAAACCGCGCAAACAGTTGTTTGGCTTGAACTTCGTTCAATGAACCACTGGGTAAATCCTCTAACTGGGTTAAATGTTGGGGCACAGCCAGATAAGCACTGGGCTTGAAATTTGATGTGTGGCGCATCGCAGCAAAAGCAGAACTGATGCTTTCTGCAGCGGCATACGCGGGCACCCCCCTCTCGGTGAGCAATTTGCCCACGCCAGGCGCATGCGGGCTCACATAGGCAAACACGGGCTTGTTGGAGCTTGGCAAACAATCTTGAATGGCGCCGGCCATCAACTCTGGCTGAGCCAAACCAGATGAACCGACCACGATCACCAAAGCGTCATAACTTGGACTGGCCAAGAGCGTATGGATCGCACCACGCAACAAATCTGGACGCAACCCGGCCAAGGTCACGTCAATTGGATTGCGATCGAGTACCGCCTCCGTGCCCGTGTTCAAAGCGCGCAAGGCGGCCGCAGTGGCTTCGTCGGGAGCCGGCGTTTCAAAACCTGCCAACCCCAAATCATCGGAGACCAAGGTGCCGGCACCGCCCGTAGACGTCAAGATCGCAACGCGTTGTCCGCACAAAGTTCTTGCCGTTGCGAGTGCCGCAGGAATATCCAACAAATCGGCAAAGGTTTGTGCGCGAATCACGCCCACTTGTTTGAAAAGCGCGTCGTACATGCGGTCGGCACCTGCCAAGGCGCCTGTGTGCGAAACGGCAGCCCGTGCACCCGCTTCAGAGCGACCAATTTTGAAGGCCACCACAGGCTTACCCAGCCGAGCGGCCTTCAAACAAGCGAGGCGAAATTTCTCAGGGTGTCTGACCGTTTCGATGTACAGCGCAATGACTTGGGTGCTAGGGTCATCAGCCAAATAGTCGATGAAGTCCGCCAGCTCAAGGTCCACCTCATTGCTGGTGGAAATCAATTTGGACAAACCGATGCCACGGGCTGATGCGCGCGAGAGCAAGGAGCCCATGATGCCTCCACTTTGAGACACCACACCAATAGAGCCCACGGGGAAATGGTCCATCTCCAAAGCGCCCGTCGCGCTCAGCATGATGTGGTCCGTCAAATTCACGAGGCCGATGGTGTTGGGCCCCAAGATGCGCATCGCGCCGGCTGCATCCATCAGCTGCATTTGGCGAACGGCCCCCTCTGGCCCTGTTTCTGTGTACCCACTCGCCAAAACAATGGCAGCCTGACAGCCCAGTTGGGCCAGATCTCGAACCGCGCCATGAGCGCGCTCAGCCCCCAGCAACACAATCGCGACATCTGGCACGCTAGGCAAAGAGGCAATGCTGGGAAAGCACGGGAGGCCGTCAATCGCCTCAACCTTGGGATTGACCGGAAAAATATCGCCAGAAAAGCCCAGTTTTTTCAAATAGGCCACGGGCCGCCCCGCCGTTTTGGTGGGGTCTGCCGAGGCGCCAATGACGGCCACACTGCGAGGCTTGATCAGACGTGAAATCGCATCCATCTTTGATCCTAGCCCGCAGTTTTTGCCAAGAACGCTTCCACCGACGCACGGTGCTCTGCGCTGGTGTAGCAGATGCCTTGTGCCTGACTGCCCTGAGCAAACACGTCATGAGAACTCATCTCAAAGGACTGATTCAAAATCGTTTTGGTGAGTGCCAAAGCCGTTGAGGAAGCTTGGCTCATCTCAAGCGCCCAAGCTTGCGCCTCGTGCAGCAAGGCATCGGCTGAGGTTTTTCGGTCGACGATCCCCAGAGCCAAGGCCTCCTCCACATCGACTTTTCGACCACTGAAGATGAGCTGCTTGGCCTTAGACAAGCCCACACGACGGGGCAAGAAATACATGCCCCCACCATCGGGGATGATGCCTCGATGAATGTAAGACCATGTAAAGCTCGCCCATTGGCTGGCGATGATGAAGTCACACGCCAAAGCGGTATCAGCTCCCAAGCCCGAAGCGGCGCCATTGACTGCGGCAATCACGGGCTTGGGACAGGTGTGCAATAAGGACTGCGTGTAATGCACGCGTTGCTGACGGTGCCATCCGTTAAAGCCCACTTCACCAGCAGGCGCGTTCATGCGCTTTTGCATGCCACTGATGTCGCCCCCTGCACAAAATCCTTTGCCTGCACCGGTCAGCACCAGGGCCTTGATGGCTTTGTCAGCTGTGATGCTCTCCAATGCATCAATGAATTCGCTTCGCATCTGATCGCTGAAAGCATTGCGTTTGTCAGGACGATTCAGTGTCAACGTTGCCACAGCGTGGTCAATTTGAAGTTCGATAAGGGTGTAATCCACGACATATTTCCTTTGATTCAATCTGGTTTGATGTTGTTTTCTTTGATGATTTTTCGCCAGCGTGCTTCTTCACGTTTGACATACGCCTCCAGCTCTTGGGGTGAGCCGGTCGAAACCGCCAATCCCTCCGATTCAAGCCTTTGTCGAAATTCCAAAGATTGCGCCGCTTGCTTGGCGGCAGCATTGAGTTTGGCAATCACATCTGTTGGCGTTCCAGCAGGCGCAAACAGTCCGTACCAGCTCTCCAATGCATAGCCACGAACCGTCTCAGCAATGGCTGGAATAGACTTCATGGCAGCAGAGCGTTCTGCAGAGGTCACGGCCAATGCACGCAGCTTGCCGCTGGCGATATGCGGCGACACAGCCGCCGCGGTAGCAAACATCATGCTCACTTGCCCACCCAGCAAATCTGTCATCGCAGGGCCCGCGCCCCGGTATGGAATGTGCGTGAGTTTGACTTGCGCGAAGTTCTCAAACATCTCGCCTGCCAAGTGGGCGGATGTGCCATTGCCTTGGGATGCATAAGACAGTTTGGCGGGTTCAGCTTTGGCTGTTTCAAGCAAGTCAGACACGCTTTTCAAGGGGCTGTCCGCGCGCACTACCAGCAAATTGGGGCCTCGTGCCACCATGACCACAGGGGCAAATGATTTCTCGGTGTCAAACGGCAGTTTGGTCATCAAACTGGGGTTGACGGCATGCGCAAATGTGGCCACCACCAGCATGGACCCATCCGGGGCACTTTTAGCCACTGCGTCGGTGCCAATGATGGTCCCGGCTCCAGGTTTGTTTTCGACGATGACCGATTGCCCCAAAGCTTGAGACATGCCAACCGCCAAAGCGCGGGCAATGCTGTCCGTGCCCCCACCCGGGGAAAAGGGCACCACCAATTTGACAGGCTTGTCTTGGTAGGCCGCCAACGCCGTCGAGAGGCAAAGACCGGCAGCTGTGACACACACAGCACACAGTCTGATGCCTGAGGCAAGAAAACTTTTCATGCAGGAGTCTCCGAATTTTTTTGATGCGCAAAGCTTAATCAAATGCTCAAGGTGCAACCACCTTTGAATTCCAAGGAGTGGAAATTGAACGCCTAGAATTTCGAGCTTGTCTTTAAGGAGTTCGTGCTTGCGTCATTCACTTCAAGTCCCGCCCCCCGTCACCAGCAAACCCGGAGTCTCCCCTTCCAACAGGTCCCTAGAAAGAGGCATCGATATCCTTCGCGCGTTCCGGCCAGGGTCTGCGTTGCTGGGCAATGGTGACATCGCAGAGAGAACCGGGCTGTCTAAGTCGACCGTGAGTCGCTTGACACAAACGTTGGTGGCCTGTGGTTTGCTTCATATCGAACCCGGCACGCGCGTTTACAGGCTAGCACCGCTCGTCATGAGCCTGGCTCATGCCATGCGAACGGGTTCACATGTGCTCGCCATAGCGGCTCCCTTGATGCGAAGCATGGCCGAAAAACACAAAATCAACGTGGGCTTGGCTGCCCCCGACCGTGACGAGATGGTTTACTTGGAGTCGATACGCTACAACCGACGCCCATCATTGCGAACGGTGGTCTCAGGCCAGCGCGTTCCGATCGAGCTCACATCTCTGGGAAGGGCTTACTTGGCCATTGCACCGCCATCTCAAAAAAACAAACTGTTTGCGCACTTTAAGAAAACACGCGCACCGCAATGGCCGCAGTTGCGAGATGAGATCTCGCTTGCGCAAACGCAAGTGACTGAGCAGGGGTACTGTGTAGCGAGCTGGCAGCCAGAGGTGGTCGCCCTGGCAACGCCTCTCCAACTAGGGGAACACATTTATGTGTTGAACGTGAGCGTCACACGCGAGGGCAATGTGGCAGAAATTGCAGCGGAAATGGCGCCTCTTCTCCAGCAACTGCGTGTCAAAGTCGTCGATGCCTTGCACGCCTCTTGAATGCGATCAGGCGTTAAACGCTGCGTCATTGGCCGCCTTCAAGGGGTCGGTGCTACGCCACAAACGCACGGTGGTCAACAGGGCCAGCGAGGCAATGCCCACAAAACAGAAGAACGACCAATTGGCAATGGAGCCGCCCAAAAACGTCCAGTCAACCACCGAGCAGTCGCCACCGCCTTTGAAGATCATCGGAATGGCACGTTTGAGTGGAAAAGTCTCAATCATTCCGTAAAAATCTCGACCACACGACACCACCTCGGGCGGGTACCACTGCAACCAACTTTGGCGCGCCGCTACATAGGCCCCACCCGCGCTCAAGAGCGTGAGCAAGCCGCCCACCCAAAAACTGACCGTGCGCTTTGGCCACCAAGCCCCTAGGCCCGCCACCAACGCGATCAACACCATGGCGTAGCGTTGCACGATGCACATCGGGCATGGCTCCAAGCCCACAACATGCTGTAAGTACAAGCCAAATGACAACAAAGCCACACAGGCCAAACTCACGAAGGCCCAGACGCGGCTTGTTCGATCTAAAAAATTTAATACCAACACACATTCCTCCTTGCCCTGTTGGCATTGTCGCTGTGAAACAATTGGATCAAGTACGCCATGTTGTAAAGAACCAAGACTTGTCATGACCCTTCGCCTACCAGAGCTTGAGCAAACACCTCGTTTGCTTCACTTCATCACCCACTTGGACGATTTGCTGCGCCGCACCAGCAACGAGGCGCTGATTTTGGAACGCGCACAGGTGTTGCTGAGTCAATTGCTGGCCCAAGACGATTGGCTGCCCGAGGAATTTGCCCAGCCCAACCCCGAACGCTACCAACAGTACTTGCTGTTTGCCGACCAAAACGACCGGTTTTCGGTGGTAAGTTTTGTCTGGGGACCGGGTCAGTCGACCCCCATTCACAACCACACGGTGTGGGGTTTGGTGGGCGTGTTGCGCGGAGCCGAACTCACCCAACCCTTTGCCCAAAACGAGCAAGGCCAGTGGGTGCCCAGTGGCGCGCAGCAGCGCATTGAGGCCGGACACATCGCGCCCGTCTCCCCCACTTTGGGGGATGTCCACCGCGTATGGAATGCGTTGAGCGACCAGCCGTCCATCAGCATCCACGTCTATGGCGGCAACATCGGCAAGATCCGACGCAATGTGTTTCTCGAAGACGGCACGGCCAAAGAGTTCATCTCGGGCTACAGCAACGCCTTGCGCGAGGTACCCAGCGAGTTTGCGAGCACCTCTTTTTTGCAGGTACGTCAAGCGCTGCTGCAACAACAAGAGATCGCCCTCTTGGATGTGCGCGAAGAAGACCCCTTCGCGCAGTCCCACCCCTTGTTCGCTGCCAACTTGCCCATTGGGCGTATCGAAGTGGATGCCTGGCGACGCATTCCGCGCTTGGACACCCCGGTGGTGGTGTACGACAACGGGGAAGGTTTGGCCTTGCCTGCGGCGCGTACATTGCGCCGCATGGGCTACACCCAAGTCAGCCTGCTCGCGGGTGGCCTCAAAGGCTGGCACGACGGAGGTGGCGAATTGTTTCGCGATGTCAACGTGCCGAGTAAGTCATTTGGCGAGTTGGTCGAGTCCAAGCGCCACACCCCATCGTTGTCTGCCCAAGAGGTCAAAGCCTTGATCGACCAAGAGGCCAACGTGGTGGTGCTTGACGCACGCCGCTTTGATGAATATCAGACCATGAGCATCCCCAAAGGCGTGAGCGTTCCAGGCGCCGAGTTGGTGCTGCGGGCCCGAGCCCTGGCACCCAACGCCACCACACGCATCATCGTCAACTGTGCGGGACGCACCCGCAGCATCATCGGCACTCAGTCGCTCATCAACTCGGGCATTCCCAACCCGGTCAGCGCGCTGCGCAATGGCACCATTGGGTGGACCTTAGCCGGCCAAGAGTTGGTGCGCGGCGCGGACCAACAATTTCCGCCCGTCGACGAAAGCGTTCGACGCCAAGCGGCGGCATCGGCGCTGGCGGTGGCCTACCGCGCCCAAGTCAAGCGTGTGCGCCTGCCCGAGCTCAGCGAATGGCTGGCAGACCTCAGCCGCACAACCTATGTCTTTGACGTGAGAACACCCCCAGAATTCGCTGCAGGCCACCTCTCGGTGGCACGCAGCGCCCCCGGGGGCCAATTGGTGCAAGAAACCGACCACCAAGCCCCGGTGCGAGGCGCCCGCTTGGTGCTGTGCGATGACGACGGGGTGCGTGCCAACATGTCCGCCTCATGGCTGGCTCAAATGGGCTGGCAGGTGTATGTGCTCGATGGCCTCAGCCCCGCTGACTTTCAAGACACCAGCACACCACCCGCTCGGTTGCCAGACCCCATAGGCGCACTGCCTACTGCGCAAGTGGCCCAAGTCAAGACTTGGGTGGCAGACCGCAACAGCCACACCGTGGTGTTGGACTTCAGCCCCAGCGCTGAATTCGTCAAGGGCCACATCCCCAACGCTTGGTGGTTGCTGCGCAGCCAGCTGAGCGAAGGCTTGGTCAAAGCCCACAAGGGCAACCGCTATGTGTTGACCTGCCCAGATGGCAGCGTGTCACGCTATGCGTTGGCCGAGGTCAAAGCCTTGGTCAAGCCCGGCGTGGACGTGGTGTGGCTGGCAGGTGGCAATGCGGCTTGGACAGCCGCTGGCCACAGCTTGCAAAGTGGCGAGCGTCAAATGGGCTGCGAGCGGGTGGACCGCTACCGCCGCCCTTATGAGGGCACCGACAACCCGGTTCAAGCCATGCAAGGCTACCTCGATTGGGAGTTTGGTCTGGTGGACCAACTGGCCCGAGATGGCACCCACGGCTTCAGGGTGATTTGATCCCCTGCTAAAGTCACGCTCTGATTTCAACGCTCACCCAACAAAAGAATTCCCCCTATGGCACGCACCGTTCATTGCATCAAACTCGGCATCGAAGCCGAAGGCCTTGACTTCCCCCCCTACCCCGGAGAGATGGGTAAAAAACTGTGGGAGGGCGTGAGCAAGCAAGCCTGGGCCGAGTGGATGAAACAACAGACCATGCTGGTCAATGAAAACCGCCTCAATCTGGCCGACCAACGCGCACGCGAGTACCTCAAGCGCCAGATGGAGAAGCATTTCTTTGGCGACGGCGCTGACGCCGTGCAAGGCTACGTCCCCCCCCCAAGCGCCTGAGCGATGCCCTCGCCCAAGCCGCCAGCGCTCGCTTGGCATGGGCACAACATTTGGTGCATCACACAAGCCACGCTGGACCTGTCCGCGCTCTTGAGCGCTTGGGCGCAGTGGAGGAGCGACCCCGAACGGCCCGCACTGCTGCATGTGCTAGCTGTTGCGGCCTGTCCTCCGACCCCTCAAGATCTGCAAAACGCGGCCAGCGCCCAGCCCGAGCTCGCGGCCTTGGTCGACGAACTGACCCAACAGTGCTGGGGACTTTTGCCGGGCATGCACCGACTGCGTCTAAACGGGGGACACGTCCTGCTCACCCTGTGTGTGGGCTCCCTCGCCGAGTATGCACCGCTACTCAGACGTCACCCCAGCGGCCCGTGTACACCCAGCGCGACTCCCCCCTCGTGGATCGAGCGCACAGTGACCGTGCTGGGCTCGGGCATCGCTGGAGCGGGCACAGCGCGCGCACTGGCTGAGCGGGGCTGGCAGGTCACGGTGCTCGACGCGGGCAATACCCCTGCTGCAGGTGCCTCTGGCTTGCCTGTGGGTTTGGTGGCGCCGCACACCTCGCCAGACGACAGCCAGATCTCGCGCCTGTCACGCGCTGGCGTGCGCACCATGCAACACGCCATGCGCACCCTGCTGCAAGAAGGAACCGACTGGGCCCCTACCGGGGTGCAAGAGCGTCGCTTGCCTGGCAAAACCCGTAAAGGCGGGGCGCCCCAGAGCTGGTCCCACGAGCTCGCCCAAGCGGGCGAGGCGTGGACCTGTGCGGCGTCGCCCCCTGCGCCACCCAACGCACTGTGGCACCCCAAGGGTGCTTGGTTACGCCCAGCCCGCTTGGTGCACGCGCTGCTGCAACACCCCAACATCCGCTGGCAAGGTCAGGCCAAGGCAGATGCTTTGCAGGCAGTCAACACCGACCAAGGCACGGCCTGGCAGGTGCTTGAACAGGGCCGCGTGCTGGCCCAGTCGGCACGGGTGGTGGTGGCCTGTGGACCAGGCAGCACAGCACTTGTAGCCAGCGCCACAGCGGGTACCACAAACGACCATTCATGCGACGACATTCACCCAGCCAACACCTTACCCATTCGTCCCTTGCGTGGGCAAATTTCATGGGGTCTGATGGACGAGGTGACAGCATCCTTGCCAACAGCAAACACGAGCAAGATCACAAGCGCCAGTCAATCACGACAAAAACCAAGCGTTGAGCTGGCAGACATTTGGCCAGCCTCGCCGGTCAACGGCAACGGCAGTTTTGTGCACAGCGTGCCCACCGAATTGGGGCCTGCTTGGTTTGCAGGCTCCAGTTTTGACCGCGTCAATGACCAGCCCGTGGTCTTGCCCACTGACCATGCAGATAACCTGGCGCGCCTGCAGGCCCTGCTGCCCGAGACGGCGCAAGCTTTGGCCCCGGTGTTTGCCAACGGTGTCAGGGCTTGGGCGGGGGTGCGTTGTAGCGTGCCTGACCGTCTGCCGGTGGTGGGCCCGGTGACGCACGCCAGCGAGGGCCTGTGGGTGCTAGCAGCCATGGGATCGCGAGGACTCACACTGGCCCTGCTGTGCGGTGAATTGCTGGCGGCCCACTGGCATGGAGAGCCCTTACCACTGGAAGCCCAACTGGCACAGGCCTTAGACGCCAACCGGTTCAAAAAACGCAGCTCAGCGAGCTCAACACACCACAGCCCGCACAAGCCTCAGCCCTAGGCCCAGCGCCTGGCGCGAGCCTACCCGAGACGCAAGACAATACGTCCATGACTGAACCGACCACTTCGCCCGCCACAACGGCCCATGCCCCCATGAATGAAGCACCCGCGCCCGTGAGCTTGTCGCAAGCCGTTGGGTTTTGGCTCAAGCTCGGGTTCATCAGCTTTGGCGGCCCAGCGGGGCAAATTGCCATCATGCACGATGAGTTGGTGGCCCAGCGCCGTTGGATCTCAGAGCGACGCTTCTTGCACGCACTGAACTATTGCATGGTGTTGCCCGGGCCGGAGGCGCAACAGCTGGTGACCTACATCGGCTGGCTGATGCACAAGCGCTGGGGCGGTGTGGTGGCGGGCGCTTTGTTTGTGCTGCCCTCACTGTTTGTGTTGATCGCCCTGTCTTGGATTTACATGGCGTTTGGCGACTTGCCGCTGGTGGCCGGTTTGTTTTACGGCATCAAGCCCGCCGTCACCGCCATCGTGGTGCAGGCGGCTCACCGAATTGGCTCGAGGGCCTTGAAAAACGCTTGGCTGTGGACCATTGCGGCAGCGTCTTTTGTGGCCATCTTTGCCCTGAATGTGCCCTTCCCCCTCATCGTGGGCTTAGCGGCATGTATCGGCTACGTCGGGGGCCGTATGTCGCCGGCGCACTTTCAGGCCGGCGGCGACCACGGTGCGGCCAAGACCTCCTATGGCCCCGCGCTGATCGACGATCACACACCTACGCCGGAGCACGCACGCTTTAGTTGGCGGGGGCTGGCACAGGTGTTGGTGGTCGGTGCCCTGTTGTGGGCACTGCCCATGGGTGTGTTGTGTGCGGTGTTCGGTTGGAGCCACGGTTTCACGCAGATGGGCTGGTTTTTTACCAAGGCCGCGCTGCTCACGTTTGGCGGAGCTTACGCCGTCTTGCCCTATGTCTACCAAGGCGCAGTGAGTGAATTTGGCTGGGTCACGCCACGGCAAATGATGGATGGACTGGCCTTGGGCGAGACCACACCGGGACCGCTGATCATGGTGGTCGCCTTTGTGGCCTTTGTGGGCGGCTACGCCAAAGCACTTCTGGGGCCTGAGAGCTTGTTCATGGCCGGTGCGCTGGCGGCCTGCTTGGTGACGTGGTTCACTTTTTTACCGTCGTTTATCTTTATCTTGGCGGGTGGACCCCTGGTCGAGAGCACCCACAACGACTTGAAGTTCACTGCGCCGCTGACCGCCATCACGGCGGCTGTGGTGGGCGTCATTTTGAATCTCGCGCTGTTTTTTGGCTACCACTTGCTGTGGCCCGAAGGTTTGGGTCACTCTTGGCAAGACGCGATGAACGCCCCATTTGACTGGCGCAGTGCCATGCTGGCTTTAGGCGCTGCTGTGGCCTTGTTCAAATACAAGCGCAGCGTGATGCAGGTCATTGGCGTGAGCGCTTTGATCGGATTGGCCTTCACCACCTGGCCTCTTTGAACATGCACAAACTGGCTCAGTTGCGCGCAGGCGAGCTCACTGGCATCACACGCTTGCAGTTACGCGAAGACTTGCGGGAATTTCCTCACGAAATTTACGCACTGGCCGACTCGCTAGAAATTTTGGATCTGTCTGGCAACCAGCTCAGCAGCTTGCCCGATGACCTGCCCTGCTTGCACCGACTGCGGGTGATTTTTTGTTCGGACAACCAGTTCACCGAGCTGCCCCGTGTGCTGGGCCGCTGCACAGGCTTGAGCATGGTGGGCTTCAAGGCCAACCGCATTCAAGAGGTGGCGCCGCAGTCTTTGCCCGCTCAGTTGCGCTGGTTGATCTTGACCGACAACCACATCGAGTCGTTGCCGCACGCTTTGGGGCAATGCACTCAGTTACAAAAACTCATGTTGGCAGGCAATCGGTTGCGCCACTTGCCCAACTTGAGCGCCTGCACACGCTTGGAGCTGATGCGCATCTCGGCCAATCAACTCACCGCCTTGCCCGAGTGGCTGCTGTCGCTGCCCCATTTGAGTTGGCTGGCTTTTGGCGGCAACCCTTTGAGCGCCGCGCAAGAGACCGCCACTCAAGCCGCCCAGACCCTGGGTGGCGTGCCCTGGCAGGACTTGGCATTGAAACAGGTGCTGGGCGAAGGAGCATCAGGCGTGATTCACCAAGCCATTTGGCACACAAGCACTGGCGAGCACAGCGTCGCGGTCAAACTCTTCAAAGGTGCGCTCACCAGCGACGGCTTGCCTGGGTGCGAAATGGCGGCTTGTTTGCAGGCAGGGGTGCACCCCCATTTGGTCACGGCCATCGGTCAAGTCCAAGGACACCCCGCTCAAACTCAGGGCCTGGTGATGCCCTTGATTGACCCCTCGTTCGTCACCTTGGCTGGGCCTCCGAGTCTGGTCTCATGCACGCGAGATGTGTATGCAGATGACACACGTTTCTCGCCAGCGGTCCTGTTGCAGATAGCGCTCGGGGTCACGCATGCAGCGCAACACTTGCACCAAAGCGGCATCATGCACGGCGACTTGTACGCCCACAACCTGCTGCACAACGGGCAAGGCCAAGTCCTGCTGGGCGACTTTGGCGCCGCCTCTGTGTTTGATCCGCAAGACACAGCCTTGGCAATCGCGCTGCGGCGCATCGAAGTGCGAGCGTTGGGCTGTTTGCTCCAAGAGTTGCTTTCTCGATGCGATGGGCTGGAGGCGCAAGCACACATTCCAGCGCAACTGCACCCCCTGATTCAAAGCTGCCTGAATGGCACGTATGCATCTGCGCCGTCGTGGCAAGACATAGGCAACACATTGCATGCCTGCACGGCTGCGCTGTAAGCACCCAGCCTGCGTGGCACAGCGCCCGGGTATGTCCTAGTCTGCTGCGCCCCCTGCTGTGCCTCACACTCTTGGCCTGAATTCAACTCCTCAGCCAAAGGTCAGCCATGAAATGGGTCACCCGTGATTTTGTCCACCTCGACCGCGTCGCCTCACCCTGGCTGATACGACGCTTTGTTGACCCCCAGGCGCAATTTGTGTTCGTGCCATGGGGACAAGAAGACACACGGCCGAGCGACGCCATTGCCTTTGGTCTACCCGGGGTGGCGTTGAGCTCGCACGACGAAGATGGCACCACATTC
>CAIVLE010000031.1 GCA_903906635.1 uncultured Burkholderiales bacterium
ACCATGGATTCTCACAAATTTTCTGAAGACCCCGCGCAGCGCGCCCTCTATGCCCTGATTCAGCGTGCCATTGCCAAGGCAGGCGGTTGGCTGGGCTTTGATCGTTTCATGGCGCTGGCGCTGTATGCGCCGGGCTTGGGCTACTACGCCAACGACCTGCGCAAGTTCGGCACCACGCCTGACAGCGGCAGCGATTTTGTGACAGCGCCTGAGATGTCGCCCTGGTTTGGCCGCACCTTGGCGAACTCGGTGCGCGAGGCGCTGGCGGTGACGGGCACCGATGAGGTGTGGGAGTTTGGCGCGGGCTCCGGTGCGCTCGCGCTGCAACTGCTCGAGAGCCTGGGCGACGCCGTGCAGCGCTACACCATTGTGGATTTGTCGGGCAGCCTGCGCGCCCGCCAGCAAGCTTGCCTGCATGCGCACGCGGCCAAGGTGCACTGGGTGGACGCCTTGCCGGAGCATCTCAGCGGCGTGGTGGTGGGCAACGAGGTGCTCGACGCCATGCCCGTGCAGCTGCTGGTGCGCACCCAAGGGGTGTGGCGCGAGCGTGGTGTGGTGTGGACGGGGGACGCGGCCCAGCCGCTGCAGTGGCAAGACCGCGTGAGTGAGCTCAGACCGCCGTTAGAGGTGGAGGGGGCGCACGATTACTTATGCGAGATTCACACCCAGGCCGAAGCCTTCATCCGTACCCTGGCCGACCGCATGAATGCCAGTGTGGCCTCGGGTGGGCCGGGCGGGGCGGTATTTTTGATCGACTACGGCTTCCCCGAGCACGAGTATTTTCATCCTCAGCGTCACATGGGCACCTTGATGTGCCACCAATTGCACAAAGCCGACCCTGATCCGCTGCAAGACGTAGGGGCCAAAGACATCACAGCGCACGTGAACTTCACCGGCGTGGCCTTGGCCGGGCAAGACGCGGGCTTGAATGTGTTGGGCTACACCAGCCAAGCGCATTTTTTGGTCAACAGCGGTTTGTTGCCCCCGCTGGTAGACGCGCCCTTGTCTGAGAAGGCGATGGCGCAAAAACTGATCACCGAGCATGAGATGGGCGAGCTCTTCAAAGTGATTGCTTTTGGCACGGGCGAGCCTTGGGAGCCCATGGGCTTTGCCCAGGGCGACCGCAGCCACACGCTGTAAGGACTGTGCATGTACCGTTGGCTGTTGGTGGTTTTTTTGGCGCTGTTGATCATCAACAGCGTGACGCCGTGGTTGCAAAAACTCGGTTTTGGACGCTTGCCCGGGGACATTCGGTTTCGTATCTTTGGGCGTGAGATTTTTATTCCACTCACCTCCACCATCATTTTGAGCATCGTGTGTGCTTTGATATCAAAGGTGATTTGATATCAAGGGTTCTTTGATGCTTTGATGCTTCGCTGTTTTGATGCTTAGATATCTGTCAGTGCTGGAGTTCAAGCGCTAACTCGATCGCCCTCAAACGTGCAGCCTCCAAACGCGCCCCCACCGCGGGCCCACTCAGCCCGTCTTCTAAAGCCTGCGCACTGACGCGCGCACTGTCCACCGACAAAGCCGCTTGCAGCAACCGCGTCAACCGTGCGCGCTGTGGGTACTCGTCTTGCTCTCGCCCCAAGCGCCCATGGGCATCGCACTCGCACGCTTGCAAGGCCCTTGCAAAACGTTCGGGGCGACGCAGCGCATCGCAGCGCTGCAGCAAACGCAACACTGCTTGTGCGCCAAAACTCTGGCTTTGGTGGATGTTGCCGTGCTCACGCGCCACCACGTCGGCGAGCGCTTTGCATTCCACGGGTACCCGCCAGCGTTCGCACACGCCCAGCAGCAGTTTGGCGCTGCGCTGCTCGTGGCCGATGTGGCGCGGCAACACGTCGGCAGGCGTGGTCCCCTTGCCCAAGTCATGGCACAGACAGGCAAAGCGCACGTCAAGCGGCGCTTGGGCCAAGGCGCTTTGGTCGAGCACCATTTCAAGGTGGATACCGGTGTCGACCTCGGGGTGGTGTTCTGCGCGTTGGGGCACGCCGTAGAGGCGGTCCACCTCGGGCATCAAGCGTTGTAAGGCCCCGCACTGGCGCAATACCTGCAGCATGCGCGAGGGGCGTGCGCCCATCAGGCCGCG
>CAIVLE010000032.1 GCA_903906635.1 uncultured Burkholderiales bacterium
GACATCACACCGAGGTCTTGGTTGCCTCGGGCGCGCACTGCGACGGCGCCAGCTTCCTTCTCTTTGTCGCCTACGACCAAGATGTAGGGAAGCTTTTGCATCGAATGCTCACGTATTTTATACGTAATTTTCTCGTTGCGCAGATCTAAATCAACCCTAAGCCCTTGATTTCGCAGCGTTTTCGCAACTTCTTGGGCATATTCAGCCTGAGAATCGGTGATATTGAGCACCGAAACTTGCACCGGCGCCAACCAAGTAGGCAAAGCACCTGCGTGCTGTTCGATCAAAATCCCGATGAAACGCTCCAAGCTCCCCACGATGGCGCGGTGCAGCATGATGGGGCGATGGCGCGTGCCATCTTCCCCCACAAACTCGGCATCGAGTCGTTCTGGCAAATTGGGGTCGACTTGGATCGTGCCGCATTGCCACTCTCGTCCAATGGCATCTTTGAGCGTGTATTCGATCTTGGGGCCATAAAAGGCGCCCTCGCCTGGCAAATAAGAAAACTCGCAACCAGAAGCTCGCAAACCATCCGCCAAGGCGGCCTCAGCGCGGTCCCAACTCTCTTCACTGCCGATGCGCTTGTCAGGGCGCGTGGAGAGTTTGTAGATGATGTCGGTAAAGCCAAAGTCTTGGTAGACCTTTTGCAGCAAGGTGGTGAAGGCCACAACTTCGGCCTGGATCTGATCCTCTGTGCAAAAAATATGGCCGTCGTCCTGGGTGAAGGCCCGCACCCGCATGATGCCGTGCAAGCCTCCGCTGGGCTCATTGCGGTGACATTGGCCAAACTCACCAAAACGCAAAGGCAAATCGCGGTAGCTTTTGATACCCTGCTTGAAGATGATGATGTGGCCCGGGCAATTCATGGGCTTGAGCGCGTAGTCACGCTTTTCAGACTCGGTGACAAACATGTTGTCGCGGTACTTGTCCCAATGACCGGTCTTCTCCCACAAGCTTTGATCCAAAATTTGCGGGCCTTTGACCTCGAGGTAGCCGTTGTCGCGGTACACGCGACGCATGTACTGCTCGACCTCTTGCCACACGGTCCATCCCTTGGGGTGCCAAAACACGGTGCCAGGGGAGTGCTCATCGATGTGGAACAAATCCAATTCGCGACCGAGTTTTCGATGGTCACGCTTTTCTGCTTCCTCCAACCTGAGGAGGTATTGCTGTAACTCGTCTTTGGTGGCCCAAGCCGTGCCGTAAATGCGCTGCAGCATTTCGTTGCGGTGATCACCTCGCCAATAGGCCCCAGCGACCTTCATGAGCTTGAAGTGTTTGAGTTTGCCCGTGCTGGGCACATGGGGACCCCGACAAAGGTCTTCGAAATTACCTTCTCGGTACAAGCTCACATCTTCATCGGATGGGATGCTCTCAATGATCTGCGCTTTGTAGTGCTCGCCCAATCCCTTGAAGTAAGCAACAGCCTCATCGCGGGGCAACACACGACGCACAACGGGTTCATCTTTGCTGGCCAGTTCGGCCATGCGCTTTTCAATCGCAGCCAAGTCCTCAGGGGTGAAACTGCGGCTGTATGAGAAATCGTAGAAAAAGCCGTTCTCGATCACTGGGCCGATGGTCACTTGGGCTTGGGGGAACAATTCTTTGACCGCGTAGGCCAGCAAGTGGGCCGTGGAGTGACGGATCACCTCCAAGCCTTCGGCATCTTTGGCGGTGATGATGGCCAAGCTGGCATTGCCACTCAGGGTGTAGCTGGTGTCAACCACTTTGCCATCGACCTTGCCCGCCAGGGCGGCCTTGGCCAAGCCTGCGCCTATAGAAGCAGCCACTTCGGCCACGCTCACTGGGCCAGTAAATTCACGCTGCGAACCATCGGGGAGAGTAATCTGAACCATGTGTTTTCAATTAAAAAAGCGCGGCTGTGGCCGCGCTTGAAGAGGTGTCTGAACGCTGAGGACGGATTTTACGCCGCCCTCGCACGGGGCCTCTTGCTCAGTGGAACTGCTCCTCTTCGGTGGAGCCCGAGAGAGCTTTCACAGAGGATGAGCCGCCTTGGATCACGGTGGTCACATCGTCGAAGTAGCCTGCGCCCACTTCTTGCTGGTGTGACACGAAGGTGTACCCCTTCTCGCGTGCGGCGAACTCAGGCTCTTGCACCATGTTGACATAGTGCTTCATGCCCTCGCCGTTGGCATAGGCGTTGGCGAACTGGAATGTGTTGTACCAATTGATGTGAATACCCGCCAAGGTGATGAACTGGTACTTGTAGCCCAATGCGGACAAGTCTTCTTGGAACGAAGCGATTTGGCTGTCGTTGAGGTTTTTCTTCCAGTTGAATGAGGGTGAGCAGTTGTAAGACAGCAACTTGCCCGGACAAGCCGCGTGCACGGCCTGAGCGAATTCACGCGCAAAACCGATGTCAGGCACGCCTGTTTCACACCACACCAAATCGGCATAGGGTGCATAAGCCACACCGCGGCTGATCGCTTGTTCCACCCCGTTTTTGACACGGTAAAAGCCCTCCTGGGTCCGTTCGCCCGTGAGAAATGGCTTGTCGTTCGCATCATGGTCAGAGGTGATCAAGTTGGCCGCCTCTGCATCGGTACGGGCCAACACGATGGTGGGCACGCCCATCACATCCGCTGCGAAGCGTGCGGAGATGAGTTTTTCACACGCTTCTTGTGTCGGGACCAACACTTTGCCGCCCATGTGACCGCATTTCTTCACAGCAGCCAATTGGTCTTCAAAGTGAACGCCAGCTGCGCCCGCTGAGATCATGTTTTTCATCAACTCAAACGCATTCAACACGCCACCGAAACCTGCCTCAGCATCGGCGACGATGGGCAAGAAGTAGTCGATGAATTCTTTGTCGCCCGGGTTGATGCCACGCCCCCATTGAATTTCGTCGGCGCGCTTGAAGGTGTTGTTGATGCGGCGCACCATGGTGGGCACCGAGTCGTAGGCGTACAAGGATTGGTCGGGGTACATGGTCTCAGACGTGTTGCCGTCTGCAGCAACTTGCCAACCGGACAAGTACACCGCTTCTAAGCCGGCTTTGGCTTGCTGCATGGCTTGCCCCGCAGAAATAGCGCCAAAGGAATTCACATAGCCCTTTTTCGCTTCGCCATTGACCAAGCGCCACAGCTTCTCGGCCCCGCGACGGGCCAAGGTGTTTTCAATTTGCAAGCTGCCACGCAAGCGCACCACATCGGCGGCGCTGTAGCCACGCTTGACGCCTTTCCAACGGGGGTTGGTGGCCCAGTCTTTTTCGAGCGCGGCGATTTGTTGTTCACGGCTGAGTTGTTCAGTCAGGGATTGGGGCATGGTCGACTCCAGAGGTTGGTTGAGAAATTCACGGTGTATTGACAAGACCTGTTCATGCACCGATGGGCTCATCGTAACTCTTGTATAAGACCACACCAATGTCTTGTATCTTATATAAGAATTATTTTTTAACGATTAAAATCAATAACTTATATCGTTTATTTCTCTATGTAAAAATCAATTTCTCATATCAAGAAAAAATGATGCGGCGCATCAAACTTTTATTTTGCATTGCGAAATAATATTTCATCAAAATGAATCGACACATCACCCACACCAGGGCATGACTTGCACCCCCACCCTCCAGCATGACGGATCAGTGCAGCATGGACCATGACGAGCGCACGAGTAGGTGGCGTTGTGCGCGTGGATATGCGCCATGAAAAAAACAACATTCAAGAGTGAAAAAAGTACTTTCCCCCTTGGAAAGCACATACTTCTCAATTAGCATCTGTGTTGCTCAACAGAGTTCAGTTTTTGATGGGCAATGACAAACACTTCTAGAAGGAAATCGACCATGGCAACTGCAAAAAAAGCTCCCGCTAAAAAAGCTCCCGCAAAGAAAGCAGCTCCAGCTGCTAAAAAAGCTGCTCCCGCTAAAAAAGTAGCCGCTAAAAAAGCGGCTCCAGCCAAAAAGGCTGCGCCTGCTAAAAAAGCAGCACCTGCTAAAAAAGTAGTGGCTAAGAAGGCCCCCGCTAAAAAAGCAGCCGCTAAAAAAGCACCTGCTAAGAAGCGCACACCTAACGCTGCATTCATGAAAGCCATGACGCCAAGCGCGGCCTTGGCTGCTGTGATTGGTCAAACCGCTGTCCCACGCACTGAAGTGGTGAGCAAGCTGTGGACGTACATCAAAAAGCACGGCCTGCAAGACAAAGTCAACAAGCGCAACATCAATGCCGATGACAAGCTCAAAGCTGTCTTTGGCAAAGCCCAAGTCACCATGTTTGAATTGGCTGGCTTGATCGGCAAACACCTGAAGTAATAGACTTCTTGCCGACAAAAAAAGGGCCGCTCATGAGCGGCCCTTTTGTATTGGAACGCGAGCGTGTCAGACGCCTTTTTGTTGGCGCTCAAGAGCCGCATCACGAATGGCACTCAAGGTACCGCGGGTGGTGATGACCTCGGGGTCCAGCATGATCTCAATCAAGGTACCTTCAGCGCGAGCAAGCGCCGCCTTGAATTGGGCTTCAAACTCATCCGTGCGCGTGATCCTCACACCGGCATATCCATAAGCGCGTGCCAAAGCCGCAAAATCTGGGTTTTTCAAGTGGGATCCGCTGTCGTGACTTGGGAACTCTCGCTCTTGATGCATGCGAATGGTCCCGTACATGCCGTTGTTGAGCAGCACGATGATGGTTTTGGCACCATGCTGAGAGGCTGTGGCCAACTCTTGACCATTCATCAAAAAGTCCCCGTCCCCTGCAATCGTGAACACTGTGCGGCCCGTGATCAGATTGGCAGCAATGCCCGCAGGTACGCCATAACCCATAGAGCCCACCGTTGGCGCCAATTGCGTGCGCAAGCCGCTGGCAAGTCCATGGTGTTGATGGAATCGATGCACCCAACTCGCAAAATTACCCGCCCCATTGGTCAGCACGGCATCGGCGGGCAACAGTTCGCTGATGGTGTTGACAATGGCGGGCATGTTGATGTCTCCGGGCATCGCTTGAGGCACCAAGTTGCCTAGATAGTCTTGGTGAGCAGACTGCGTCCACGCCTCCCAGGGCAGGCTCACAGGCGCGGTCAAAACCTCCAGCGATCGAGCTGCCGCGTTCATGGTCGAGAGAATGGCCAAATCAGCTTGATAGACCCGGTTGAGCTCCTCCGCGCTGGCATGCATGTGCACCAACTTTTGTTGGGGTCTTGGCGCTTCGAGCAAGGTGTACCCATTGGTCGTCATTTCACCCAATCGAGGGCCGATTGCCAAGATCAAATCGCTTTCACGAATGCGTTGCGCCAATTTGGGATTGATGCCAATCCCCACGTCTCCAGCGTACTGGGGATGGTGGTTATCAAAAATATCTTGAAAACGAAACGCGTTGCCTACTGGCAATTTCCAATTTTCTGCAAACCGTTGCAGGGCTTGTGCCGATTGCGGGGTCCAACCTGTACCGCCAGCGATCACAAAGGGACGTTGGCAAGCCAGCAGCATTTCTCGCAATTGACGCAAGGCACCCGGGTCACTCCAGGCTTGCACAGGCTCCACGCGCGCCAAAGGACGTGCGCTGACTTGACGCACCAACATGTCCTCAGGCAACACCACCACCACCGGCCCCGGACGCCCATTCATGGCTGTGGCAAAGGCGCGTGCGATGTATTCTGGAATACGCTCTGGATCGTCAATGCGCTCCACCCGTTTGGCCATGCCACGGGTGCTGGGTCCGAAAAAGCTGTTGTAGTCCACTTCTTGGAAAGCCTCTCGGTCGCGGAAATCACTGCCGACATCCCCCACAAACAAGACCATGGGCGCACTGTCTTGAAAGGCCGTGTGAATGCCAATGGAGGCATTGGTTGCGCCTGGGCCTCGGGTGACAAAACACACCCCCGGTCGACCCGTCAGACGCCCTTGGGCGTCGGCCATGTAGGCCGCGCCGCCTTCTTGGCGATTGATGACGAATTGAATTTTCTCGTGGTAGGCATGAAAACCGTCCAAAACGGCCAAGTAACTCTCCCCAGGCACACCAAACGCATGCGTCACGCCTTGCTCAATCAAGCACTCGACCAGCAAGTGTCCAGCCATCTGTTTCATGATATTTCTCCGATTAACTTAAACGTGTACCGTGCGCCGCCCCACCGCCAGCGCGACCCACACGCTGAGCAGCAACACCATCGCCGCACCAATCAAGGTTGAGCCAAACCAACCACGGTCCATGAACATGCCAAACATCAAAGGCGTGATGGCAGAGCCCACATCGATGCCTGAGTACACCATGCCATAAACGCGCCCCGTGGCTCCTTTAGGTGTGGCATTTTTGATCATCATGTCTCGTGACGGCCCGCCCACGCCAATGGCCAGCCCCGTCAATGCCAACACCACCATGGTGGCTGTCGCCCCCAACCACCCACTGCCGCACAAAGCCATGAACAAAGCCGCAACCGCCATGCAAACCGCAACCACCCACTCGCTTTGTTTGGGCAAACGCGCGGCAAAAAAGCCGCCAATCACCACCCCCGCAGCGGCACACAACATATAAGCCGTGAGAGTCATGGTGGCGGCTTCAAACGTCACACCATGCATGGCCTGCAAGATGGAGACCGAAAAGCTCTGCACGATCACCAAGGTCATGGCGGTGAGCATAAAGAAGCCAAAGCACCACCAAACGACTGTATTTTTTAAAAACGCCAAAGTGTGAACTTGAGGCTGCCCCTGCGCATGAACGGTCTGATGCGTGAGCAAACTCGCGCGATGCCACACCAACAAAACCAAAATGCCAGAAAACATCAAAGCCGCACCCAAATAGGCCACACGCCAGTCAAACAAACTGCTCAAGCCGACCATGAAAATGGGCGCAACGGCCCAACCCAAATTACCTGTCAAAGCATGCACGCTGAAGGCATATCCCAGGCGTTGGGCTGAGATTTTTTGATTCAAGATGGTGAAATCTGCCGGATGAAACGTGCTGTTGCCCAATCCAAGAAGGACGGCAACGCCCATCAAGCTCGCATAGTTGTGAGCCACCGAGGCCAGCAGACAAGCCAAGACAAACGCCGTCAACGCGGCGAAAAGCACCGGTCGCGCGCCCACACGATCGACCAAGAAACCTGCGCTGGCTTGGCCGATGCCCGAGACCACGAAAAACACCGACATCAACAAGCCCAGTTCGGCATAGCTCAAACCAAAGGTTTGAATGAACACCGGAAACATCAAGGGCAAAAGCAAATGCGAGAAATGTGACCCGGCATGCGCCAAGCCCACCAAACCGATCACTGCAGCGTCATCGCGCCAAGGCACGGCATGGGGGTCAAGGGCAGATGTCATGAGGTCTCATCAAAAAAGCGCAAAGGCCAGGATGGGTGGGATCCTAACCTTTGCGCCGCTTTGCAGACGTCGACTGGGAGACAAAGCCCCTGAGTTAATTGGCTACTTTGGTGAAGGCGAACTCACCCGGAGCACGCACCGGGTCCACACTCACCGCGATGAGGTCTTTGGGTCCAAATTTGCCCTCCAGCAAGAGCTTAGAGAGCGGATTTTCAATGCGCTGCTGTATGGCGCGTTTGAGGGGACGCGCACCAAAGACAGGGTCAAAGCCGACCTTGGCCAATTCAGCCAAGGCTGCAGGAGAGACCTGCAAGGCCAGGTCCATCTTGGCCAAACGCTCCGACAGCACCTTGAGTTGAATGTCTGCAATGCGTGCAATGTGCTGCGCATCCAAGGCATGGAACACCACGGTTTCGTCAATGCGGTTCAAAAACTCAGGACGGAAATGACCCTTGAGCTCATCCCACACAGCATCTTTGATGTCTTGCGGGTCTTGCCCCACCATGCTTTGGATGATCGGTGACCCAATGTTAGAGGTCATCACGATGACCGTATTTTTGAAATCCACCGTGCGCCCCTGACCATCGGTCAATCGGCCGTCATCGAGGACTTGCAACAAAATGTTGAACACATCGGGGTGGGCTTTTTCTACCTCATCGAGCAGCAACACGCTGTAGGGATTGCGTCGCACCGCCTCCGTCAGGTAACCCCCTTCGTCATAGCCCACATAGCCGGGCGGTGCACCAATCAAACGGCTGACGGAGTGCTTCTCCATGAACTCGCTCATGTCGATGCGAATCATGTGGTCTTCGCTGTCGAATAAGAAACCCGCCAACGCTTTGCACAACTCCGTTTTACCCACCCCCGTGGGGCCTAAGAACAAGAAGGAGCCAGTGGGACGATGGGGGTCGCCCAAACCCGCACGGGAGCGACGGATGGCGTTGGCCACAGCCGTGATGGCTTCTTCTTGGCCGACCACGCGCTGGTGCAACTTGTCTTCCATTTGCAGCAACTTGTCTCGCTCACCTTGCATCAATTTGGACACAGGTATACCGGTGGCACGCGCGACCACTTCGGCAATTTCTTCCGCCCCGACTTGGGTGCGCAACAACCTGTGCCCACCCGACTTGGCGGCCTTGCTGGTTTCGTTGGCATTGGCCTCTTTCAAGCGCTTTTCCAACTCGGGCAACTTTCCGTACTGAAGCTCAGCCACCTTGTTGAAGTCCCCCTTACGGGTGAACTCTTCTATTTGATGACGCAGGCGGTCGATTTCTTCTTTGACCTGCGCGCCTCCATGGGCAGATGCTTTTTCCGACTTCCAAATCTCCTCTAAATCGGCATAGTCCTTACCGAGTTTGGTGATTTCCTCTTCCAACAAACCGAGGCGCTTTTGGGAAGCCTCATCCTTTTCTTTGCGCACGGCTTCACGTTCAATTTTGAGTTGAATCAGCCGACGATCGAGCTTGTCCATCACCTCGGGTTTGGAGTCGATTTCAATCTTGATCTTGGCAGCAGCCTCATCGATCAGGTCAATCGCTTTGTCAGGCAGAAACCGATCTGTGATGTAGCGATGTGACAGCTCAGCTGCAGCAACAATCGCCGGATCGGTGATCTCTACGCCATGGTGGACTTCGTATTTCTCTTGCAAGCCCCGCAAGATGGCAATGGTGGCTTCAACCGTGGGCTCTCCCACGATGATCTTTTGGAATCGACGCTCCAAGGCGGCATCTTTTTCGATGTACTTTCTGTACTCGTCCAAGGTGGTGGCGCCCACACAGTGCAGCTCACCGCGCGCCAAGGCGGGTTTGAGCATGTTGCCCGCGTCCATGGCTCCTTCGGCTTTACCAGCCCCCACCATGGTGTGCAGTTCGTCTATGAAGACAATGGTTTGACCTTCATCCTTGGCCAATTCGGTGAGTACGCTTTTCAAGCGCTCTTCAAACTCGCCACGGTATTTGGCTCCCGCCAACAAAGCGGCCATGTCCAGCGACAACACCCGTTTGCCTTTGAGTGAGTCGGGCACCTCGCCCGAGACAATGCGCTGGGCCAAGCCCTCTACGATGGCCGTCTTGCCCACACCAGGCTCACCAATCAGGACTGGGTTGTTTTTGGTCCGACGCTGTAGGACTTGAATCGCACGGCGAATTTCATCGTCACGGCCAATCACGGGATCGAGCTTGCCACTGCGCGCGCGCTCCGTTAAATCAACGCAGTACTTTTTGAGAGACTCGCGCTGGCCTTCGCTCTCAGCGTTGTCCACCTTTTGGCCACCCCGCACAGCGGTGACCGCGGCCTCCAAGCTATGACGGCTCAAACCGTTGTCACGCGCGAGCTTGCCCCAATCGCCCTTGTTGTCGCAAAGCGCCAGCAAAAACAACTCGCTGGCAATGTATTGATCGCCACGTTTGATGGATTCTTTCTCAGCCGCTTGGATCAGCGAGACCAAATCACGCCCGACTTGCACCTGCTCTTGCCCTTGGACTTTGGGCAAACGGTTCATGGCTGTCTCTGCCGCTTTAGCCAGCCCCGTCACATTGACGCCAGCGCGCTGCAAGAGTGACTTGGGGCCGTCATCTTGTCGCAACATGGCCACCAACACATGCGAGGGTTCAATGTAGGCGTGGTCGTTGCCAAGCGCCAGGGTCTGAGCTTCGGAGAGGGCTTCTTGGAATTTGGTGGTCAATTTATCGAGACGCATGAAAACTCCGCAATCAATGGTTGAATGACTCAGTAGCTGAGGCTGTTGCCAGACTTTTCAAGTGGCTCCTTGAACACCAGGGTTGACATAGGTCAATGAATTCAAGCCCCAAGCATCTCGTCTTGGGGCCACCAGGGGGCCTGAGGCTGCTGCAGCCCCACGCCCGACCCCGGGCTCAATGCGCGTTGAGCGCCTGAATCCCCCAGCGCGCCAGGGCTTGGTCGTCACTCACGCGTGCGTCAACCCAGCGCGCACCCGATGGCGTGACTTCTTTTTTCCAAAAGGGGGCTTGCGTTTTGAGGTAGTCCATCAAAAACTCACACGCCTGAAAACTCATGCCACGGTGCGCCGAGCTCACAGCCACCAAGACGATTTGGTCCATCGGCTGCAACAAACCCACGCGGTGAATTACCTTGGCGGCATAAATATCAAAACGCTGCTGGGCTTCTTCCATCATGGCTTGGATTGATTTTTCGGTCATGCCAGGGTAGTGTTCCAGCTCCATGCTTGAGACTGAACTGCCCTCGTTGCGCTCACGCACCGTGCCCACAAAACTGCACACAGCACCCACGCGGGCATCTCCCAGTCGCAGAGCCGACAACTCCTGACTGACGTCAAAGTCTTGTGTTTGGATGATCACGCTCAAAGACATGGTCAACCACCGGTTACCGGAGGAAAAAAGGCCACCTCACAGCCTTCGGACAAAGCTGCAGTCGCCTCGCACAGGTCTTGGTTGAGCGCCATGCGCACCGCCCGCCCTTGAGCCAGCACCTCGGCATAAGCCCCGCCACGGGAGATCAACTCAGCACGCAACTCAGCCACCGAAGCAGCTGGGGTGTCTAGGGCCTCACTGCTCAAACCCAGCGCCTCTCGGATAGAAGCGAAATAACGCACCATCACGTTCATGACAGCCACTCCGCAAAGGAAATAAATTCAACCGCATCACCCCTGGCAATGGTTTGGCCCGCGGGGTTATCCACCACGCCATCGCCCCAGACCGCAGAGGTGAGAACGCCCGAGCTTTGGTTGGCAAACAAGTCCAGCCCCCCTTGGGCATTTCGCTTGACACGCAAAAACTCACGGCGCTTGTCTGCGCGAGGCCAATCAAAATGGGCGCTCAGCGTGGTGCGCAACATGTCTGTGTTCTTCACACCTTGCAGCGCCAGCACAAATGGGCGAACCAGCAGCAAGAAGGTGACAAAACTCGAAACTGGGTTGCCCGGCAAGCCCATGAAATGGCATGCCCCGGCAGAAAAATCTGAGCGATTGACCTGGCCATAGGCAAAAGGCTTGCCAGGCTTGATGGCGAGCTGCCACAGGTTCAAAGTCCCCAGAGCCTGCACCGCAGGTTTGATGTGGTCCTCTTCCCCCACCGACACGCCACCACTTGTCAAAATCAGATCATGCCCAGCAGCGGCATCGCGCAAGGCCTCAACCGTGGCCTCACGCTGGTCAGGCACGATGCCCAGATCTGTCACCTCGCACCCCAGACGGTGCAGCATGGCGCGCAGAAAAAAACGGTTCGAGTTGTAGATAGCACCATCAGCCATGTCCTCGGGGGCAACATCCCCGGGCATGACCAGTTCGTCGCCCGTTGAAAACAAGGCCACGCGAGGGCGAGGCGCCACATGCAAGTGCGCCAAACCAATGCTGGCGGCCAAACCCAATGATGCAGGGGTGAGGCGATCTCCCAAGGCGAGCACCTTGGCACCACGGGTGACATCCTCGCCCGCGCAGCGAATCCATTGCCCCGCCACCATGGGTTTGAGGACCTTGACGCATGACGCATCAACCGGCTCGCAATCTTCTTGCATCACCACCGCATCAGCGCCTTGGGGGATCGGTGCGCCGGTGAAGATCCGCGCAGCCTCCCCCTGACCTAAGGGGCTGCCATGGCTGCCCGCGGGGATCCGCTGAGTGACGCGCAAAAGCGCACCCGAGGTCTGGCAATCGGCCGTTCGCACGGCATAGCCATCCATCGAACTGTTGTCTTGTGGGGGCACTTGCAAGGCAGACACCACGTCTTGGGCCAGCACACGACCATCGGCCTCAAACGTTGAGACCCTCTGAACGCCGGACAAAGGCTTGGCATGCGCCAGCAGTTGGGGCAAGGCTTCATCCAAGGACAACAAGGCAGGTCGAGTCATAGCAAAGGTGGGGTGTAATCAAATCGGTCTTGGTTGGCGAGCAACCAGTCGCAGACGGTTTGAGCGTTGTTCAAATCTAGCACAGGACGCTGGGTGGGTTCTGGCAATGCCTGTGGCGAATCGGTGGCAACGGCCACCACAAAGTCATCTTCTGGGTAGCGCACCGCTTGCCCGCAAGACTGACGCCAGACCTCTATTTTTTGCAGATCGCTGTGCTTAAAGCCCTCGACCAACACCCAGTCGACACCGTCGTAGACCTCGGCCAACAAATGATGCACCGAGAGGTGCGTGGATTGTTCAAATTCGCGTTGCAAGACCAAGCGACGATGCGATGCCATGACGACTTCAAATGCGCCTGCCTCGCGATGGCGCCAACTGTCTTTGCCTGGATGATCGATCTCAAAGTCATGGTGCGCATGCTTGACCACTGACACACGCAAGTGGCGCTTTCGCAGGAGACCAATCAGTTGCTCCACCAAGGTGGTTTTTCCAGAGCCAGAAAAACCGGCAAAAGCCACCACCTTCATGGATGAACGCAGTGCTGGCGAATGTAATCCTTGAGCTGTGTCACATCAGCAGCCATCACGCGTACCCGGCGAGGCAAGAGCTCCAGGCCGTCAAACTTTGAGGGTCGCTCGGGCTCTTGGTTCAAGGCCTCGACAATGGTGGCGGCAAATTTGATTGGCAAAGCGGTCTCCAGCACCACCATCGGTACACCCGCAGACACATGCTCGCGGGCGACTTTGATGCCATCAGCGGTGTGCGTGTCCACCATTTGGCCAAAGGCCTGGTAAACCGAGCGAATGGTCTGCAACCGATCCGCATGGGTGCTTTTGCCACTGACAAATCCGTAGTGTGCATGCGCTTGCTCAAACACAGGATCTGCACTCAAGTCAAACCGACCGTTGGCTGAGAGTTCTTGGCGAAACAAAGTGTCGACGCGGGCCCCATCACGCCCCAGCAAGTCAAAGACAAAGCGCTCGAAGTTGCTGGCTTTGGAAATGTCCATGGAGGGACTGGATGTTTCATGGGTGTCGGCACTGGCGCGCACACGGTAGATGCCGGTGCGGAAAAACTCATCCAGCACATCGTTTTCATTGGTTGCCACCACCAGCTCGGCGATAGGCAATCCCATCATGCGCGCCACATGCCCGGCACACACATTGCCAAAGTTGCCACTGGGCACGGTAAAGCTGGCCCGCTGCGCATTGTCTGAAGTGACTTGGAAATAACCCGCGAAGTAGTAGACGACCTGAGCTAGCAAACGTGCCCAGTTGATGGAGTTGACCGTGCCAATTTTGTAACGGCTCTTGAAGTCCAAATCATTGGAGACCGCCTTGACCAAATCTTGGCAATCGTCAAACACGCCTTCAATCGCAATGTTGTGGATGTTGTCATCGAGCAGACTGAACATTTGCGCTTGCTGAAACGGGCTCATCCGACCGTGTGGACTGGTCATGAAGACGCGCACGCCTTTTTTGCCGCGCATCGCATATTCGGCCGCGCTGCCGGTGTCTCCGCTGGTGGCCCCAAAAATATTGAGCTCTTCGCCGCGGCGCGCCAACTCGTACTCAAACAAGTTGCCCAGCAGCTGCATCGCCATGTCTTTGAATGCCAAAGTAGGCCCATTGGACAAGGCTTCAACAAAGAGACCCGGCTCCAGTGAACGCACCGGCACGATGGCGTCTGTGCCAAAAACGTCTGAGGTGTAGGTCTTGACGCACAAGGCCTTGAGGTCCTCGGCTGGAATGTCGTCGATGTACAGCGAGAGCACTTCAAAGGCAAGGTTGGCATAACCTTGCGTCGCGTAGACACTTCGCAAACGCGCCAGCTCTGAGGGCGTGACTTGTGGGTAATGTTGCGGCAGGTACAGGCCGCCATCGGGCGCCAAACCTTCCAACAAGATTTCGCAAAAACGCTTGCGCTCTGGGTGGCCGCGGGTCGACAGGTATTGCATCAGTTGAGCTCTTCTTTGCGGATGCGTGTGATAGGAGCCAGCACTGTGGTGAGTTGCTGCATTTCAGCCAAGGCTTGATTCATGTGGGCTTCTGGGCAGTCGTGGGTCAAAATGATCAAGTCTGTATAGCTCTCGCCCTCACCCGCTTCACGCTGAAGAACTGCGTCAATACTGATGTCGCTGCCAGCCAAAATGCCCGTGACCTTGGCCAATACCCCTGCTTGATCGGCCACTCGCAGGCGCAGGTAATAACTGGTCACCACTTGGTCCATACGCAGCATGGGCAAATCGCTCATGGCGTCTGGCTGGAACGCCAGATGCGGTACACGGTTGAGCGGATCCACGGTGTGCAAGCGGGTGATGTCCACCAAGTCTGCGATCACTGCGCTGGCCGTAGGCTCACTGCCTGCGCCTTTGCCGTAGTACAGGGTTGTCCCCACCGCATCGGCATGCACCATCACGGCATTCATCGCCCCCTCGACATTGGCAATCAGGCGCTTGGCGGGCACCAGGCAGGGGTGCACACGCAGTTCAATGCCGGATGCCGTGCGCTTAGAAATCCCCAAGAGTTTGATGCGATAACCCAGCTGTTCGGCATAGCGAATGTCTTGTGATTCGAGCTTGGTGATGCCCTCAACATAGGCTTTGTCAAACTGAACTGGCACCCCAAATGCAATGGACGACATCAGGGTGACTTTGTGCGCGGCGTCCACCCCCTCAATGTCAAACGTCGGGTCTGCCTCGGCATAGCCCAAGGCTTGAGCTTGCTTGAGCACGTCATCAAAAGCCAAGCCTTTGTCACGCATCTCAGACAAGATGAAGTTGGTGGTGCCATTGATGATGCCAGCCAACCATTGGATGCGGTTGGCCGTTAAACCTTCACGCAGCGCCTTGATGATCGGAATCCCCCCTGCCACGGCCGCCTCAAATGCGACCATCACACCTTGCTGGTGTGCGGCCGCAAAAATTTCGGTGCCATGCACAGCGAGCAAAGCTTTGTTGGCGGTGACCACGTGCTTGCCTGCCGCGATAGCTTCCAAGACCAACTGCTTAGCAACGCCATAGCCACCAATCAACTCGACCACGATATCGATTTCGGGGTTGGCGATGATTTGGCGGGCATCGCTGACCACCTGAACGTGATTTCCCACGATGGATTGGGCACGTGCTGTATCCAAATCAGCCACCATGGTGATTTGAATAGGCCGTCCCGCTCGGCGTTGAATTTCTTCTTGGTTGCGTTGGAGCACTTCAAAAGTGCCTCGTCCCACGGTGCCTATGCCCAAAAGGCCTACTTGTATCGGTTTCATGCGGAATGTTTGTGACGGTAGTTTTCGAGGAATTTGGCGATGCGCGCAATGGCTTCGCGCAAGTCATCTTCGTGCGGTAAGAACACGATTCGGAAGTGGTCGGTACTGGGCCAGTTAAAGCCAGTTCCCTGCACCAGCATGACTTTCGTCTCTTGGAGCAACTCCAAGAAAAAATGTTGGTCATCTTGAATGGGGTAAACCTTGGGGTCCAAGCGAGGAAACATGTACAACGCAGCCTGAGGTTTGACACAGCTCACGCCGGGGATGGCACTGATGAGTTCATGAGCCAAATCGCGTTGCTTGCGCAAGCGACCGCCCTCTCCCACCAAATCGTTGATGCTCTGGTACCCACCCAATGCTGTTTGGATGGCCCATTGACCTGGCACATTGGCGCACAGGCGCATGTTGGAGAGCATGTTCAAGCCCTCGATGTAGTCTGCAGCGGGCTTTTTGTCCCCTGAGACCACCAACCAGCCGGCTCGGTACCCGCAAGAGCGGTAGCTTTTAGACAAAGAGTTGAAGGTCAACGTCAACACATCTTGACTCAGACTGGCGATGGGCGTGTGCTTGACGCCGTCGTACAGCACCTTGTCGTAGACCTCGTCGGCAAAAATGACCAAGTCGTTTTCGCGCGCCAAAGTGACGATCTGCTTGAGTAACTCGTCAGAGTACAGGGGCACCCGTGGGGTTGTTGGGGTTGATCACCACAATGCCCTTGGTATGGGGGGTGATCTTGGCTCGGATGTCCTCGATGTTGGGCATCCAGCCGTTGGCCTCGTCACACAGGTAATGGACGGGGGTGCCGCCAGACAAGCTGACCGCTGCCGTCCACAAGGGATAGTCGGGAGCGGGCAGCAACAGCTCATCGCCGTTGTTCAACAACGCATTGGTGGCCATCACAATCAACTCGCTGGCCCCATTGCCCAAGTAAATATCGTCCAGCGTGACGCCTTTGATGCCCTGCTTTTGGGTCTCGTGCATCACTGCTTTTCGAGCCCCAAAAATGCCCTTGCTGTCCGAGTAACCTGCCGAGTTGGGAAGATTTCGGATCATGTCTTGCTGAATCTCTTCAGGCGCGTCAAACCCAAACACGGCCAAGTTGCCGATGTTGAGTTTGATGATCTTGTGGCCCTCCTCCTCCATTTGACGGGCTCGGTCCATGATAGGACCGCGAATGTCATAACAGACGTTGGACAGCTTGTTGGATTTTTGGATCTTCTTCAAAGTCCCTCCGGGGGCGCTTTTACGGGTGAAAACCTATAATTTGACCACAGAACTCGCCCGTCTCAGGCACAACACATCGACACACCACCATGAAACTGCAACCCGACCGAATTGATGTGCCCTCTGTCACGGGGTATGGCCCCGGTTGGGTGGCCATCCAAGGCGAAAAAATTCACCACAGCGTGATCATTTCGTCAAACGGCGCTCAACTAGATTGGCCATGTGAGCGGTTTGAGGATTTAGGCCCCTCGCACTTCGTACAACTGGGCGAACTTGATGTGGAGTTGGTGATTTTTGGCAGCGGACGATCGCTGCGCTTTGCATCTCCAGCTTGGATGCAAGCCATGATGCAAAAGCGAATTGGCCTTGAAACCATGGACACCCAAGCAGCCTGCCGCACCTACAACATCTTGGCAGGCGAAGGACGCAAGGTGGCCGCGGCGCTGCTGATAGAGAGCCAAAACAAGAGCTGAATCAGCCCCCACTCGCTCATGTGGGGTGAATCAGAGGACCTATTTGATTTCAAGTTAAAATAACAGGTTGCCGCTGGGGGCGTCTAGACAGTTGCCCCACACCATCGGCCGTCTTTACTGTCACACCTGATTGAAGCGCTATGGCAATTGTTGTCAACAAACCCCTTCCCGAATTTGAAGCCAATGCCACGGGTGGCATCAAGGTGTCCAATAACTCTCACACGGGACAAATGTTGGTGTTGTAC
>CAIVLE010000033.1 GCA_903906635.1 uncultured Burkholderiales bacterium
CAATCACACCGGCACCAGCACCAGCAGCACCAGCTAAGGCACGTGGCACGCGGACAGGTTCAACGCCACCTGCGCTGATTTTTTCGTCTTCTGTGGGCTCAGGCTTTGCTGGCTCAGATGCAACTTCCGCAGCTTGTTCTGCCGCTTGTTTTTGGGCCGCAGACACTTGGGGCAGGTCGCCGCCATAGTATTCGCTGATCTTGAGCATGTGGTTGATCGTCTCATCGGGCAACACCGACAAGTCGCCAGACTCCAAAAACTTTTTACGCGTCTCTGTGCTGGTGTTGTATGCGGCCAGCACTTTGTATGGGTCATTGCCAATTGTTTTGTCGTTCACCAGTTCTTTGAGCAAGCGCATGCCCCCCTCAATGTTTTCATCGAGGTTGTTAGGGTCAACTTTTAAGGACTTGGCCGTGTCTGGCATCAACTGCATCACGCCCTTGGCACCAGCCTTAGAGACGGCGCTTGGATTGAAACCACTCTCTTGCATCACCATGGGCAAGACGAAGTCTGGGTTCAACCCATTGCGTTCGGCAGCTTCAGCCACCTTGATGGCAATCTCAAGTTGTTTGTCGGTCAGTTTGGACAAGTCCATGAGTCACCTTTATTGTGGTGGTCGTTGAGCAGCGCGTGCAGCTTGAATTGCACGCAGGCGGTCTGTCATGCTGCCGCCGCTTGGGCCAGTTGCAGGCATTGCCGCGGTGGCATCCGCTGGCACTGTTGCCCTTGCTGCTGCCGATTTGACTGCCGCCGCGGACGGTTGAGCCTTGTACCAGCTTGGTGTTGTTTTCAATGCGTCAGATTTGGCCAAATCAGCAGCCTCGTCACGATATTTGTTTTCCAACGCACGTGCCTCTGGCGATGTGAGCATGCGGCGCGCTGGAACTTTGCTTTCAATGCGCAAGTCGTGGCGGTCAAGATCATGCTTGGCCTGCAAGCCCATCTGGTCCAAGATGCCAACAAAACCAGCTTGTGAGTTGGCCAAGTTGGGTGACTGCATGCTGTTGAGTTGTTGGAACGCGTCGGTGGGGTTGACGTTGGAGCCACGCAAGTTGACCTCAAGGCGTGCAATGCCCTTGATGAACTTGTCGGCCTTGGCGCGAGTGGCGTCGTCGGCGTTCTTCAGGTTCTCCATGGCGGCAGAGGTCAAGCCTTCGACAGCGGCCTGAGTGTTGCCAGGGTTCTTGTCCAAATACGCACGCAGCATACCAATCGCATCGCCGTTTTTAAACAGCGAGAACATCGGTGCCAACTTTGGATCGACAGCCAGTGTGCGCAGGTAAGTCAAGTCGTTCAAAAGGTTGTCTGAGTTGCGCGCAACGAATGCTGACTTTTGCTCTTCGTCCATGCCGGACTCGGTTTGCTTCGCGGCGTAGCGTGCGATCTCTTCTTGCTTTGCAGCCACACCCATTCCTGCCCACAATGCTGGGTCAATGTCTTTTGGTCTTGCCGCATCCAGTTTGGCAACATAGCCAGCAACTTGATCTGGTTTTGGTTCGGCCACGGTGCCCTTAAACATTGGGTCATTCAACACAATGAATGGATTATTTGCCACGGCACGTTGTCCCTCAATTTGAGTGCCAGTCTGTGTGCTCTTTGTGCCGGCAATAGTTGACTCGGCTTGAATCTGTGAATCAATTGCCTTAGCGACAGAAGAGTCAGGTGCCAAGTTTTTGATCTTGGCCAACTTCTGAGTGTCGTGCTCTTTGTTGGCAATGTATTCTTTGAACAGACGTTGCTGTTCGTATTGCTGGTTCAATGGAACTTCTTGCGCAGCGATCTCGGCGCGCATCTGAGCAATTGTTGGGGCAACAGCACGTTGTTGCTCGACGTTCTCACCCATGGCTTGAGATGCTGATCCAAGGGACGCACCAAAGCCGCCCAACTGAGGCTTCAAGAACCCAGCAGCAACATTGAATAGGTTAGGCTGCGCAAAACGTTGCTCCAAAGCATCTGCAAGGGTTTTGCGTTGCTTCAGGGCTTCTTCGTATGCGCCAGTAATTGCTTCGTTTTCTCCGACACCAGCCAAATTCATTTTGGAAAAATCAGGAGTCTTGACGTCATACATCAAGGGACTTTTGGTTGTTGATTCAGCCATGATTTATTCCTTATGGGGTGTAATTCGTGTCAATTGGGTTTTGACCAGCCTCAAGTGGCAAACCAGTGTATGGATCAACGTCCGTTGTTCTGGTTCCCGCCATATTAGAAGTGTCTGTGGTAGTTACGGGAACCTCTGAAGTTCCGCCTGTCAATCCCAACTTGCTGCCCAATGTGCTCAAGCCAGATGTGAACGCATCGTATGGCGATGAACCAGAAATCAGTTGACCTGCATCGTTGTACTTAGGCTGAAAGAAGCCAGCCGTGCCAGTTGCCAAGCCTGCCAACGTAGACAGAGGCGACGCCTGCAAAGTGGTGGATGTGCTTGTGGGCACTGTGAAGCCACGCATCAAAGATGCCACGTTTGACAAGTTGAGATCGG
>CAIVLE010000034.1 GCA_903906635.1 uncultured Burkholderiales bacterium
ACCGCCGGTCGAGGGCAAGGCCAACGCAGCTTTGATGGCGTGGCTGGCAGAAACGCTCAAAGTTCCTAAAAACCAAGTGACCCTGGTGCGCGGCCAGAGCTCAAAGCGCAAACACCTGCAAGTCAGCGCCAGCGCCGCAGCCCGCGCCCAGTGGGCCGTGTTAGCGCATCAAGCGATGGCCAAGGATTCCAGGGTGTAGTTTTGCGGCCCCCGTTGGGCGATCTTGAGTGACCCCACCTGATTGCCCAAAGCGGCACACTTGGCGAGTGACCAGCCTTGCTCCAAGCCAAACAACAAAGCGCCGCGCCATGCGTCGCCACAGCCCGTGGGATCCACCACGGCCTGCGCCTTGACCGGGGGAACCCAGGTTTTTTCGCCATCGATCCAAACCTCGCAGCCCTCCGAGCCCAGCGTCACCACCAAGCCCTGCACGCGGCGAGAAATGTCTGCGCTGCTCAGGCCCGTTCGATCGCACAACATCTTGCCCTCGTAGTCATTGACGGTGACCCAGGTCGACTGGTCAATGAAGTGCGCCAACTCAGCCCCGTCAAACATGGGCAGGCCCTGGCCTGGATCGAAGACAAAGGGAATGTCGGCTTTCTTGAATTGCTCGGCGTGCTGCAGCATGGCGTCGCGCCCATCGGGCGAGATGATGCCCAGCTTGATATCGCTGCGCTTTTCAATCTGCAAGGTGTGCGCTTGCATCATGGCGCCTGGGTGAAAAGCCGTGATTTGGTTGTTGTCGCGATCCGTCATGATCATGGCTTGGGCGGTGTACGTGCCTTCGACTTGGCGCACAAACTCGGTGGAGACGCCCAAATCTTTGAGACGCTGAAAATAATCGCTCCCATCGCTGCCCAGTGTCGCCATGGGCAATGGGGTCCCACCCAAGATTTTCAAACTGTAGGCGATGTTGCCCGCACAGCCCCCAAAGTCGCGCCGCAAAGAAGGCACTAAAAACGACACATTCAAGATGTGGAGTTGCTCGGGCAAGATTTGCTCAGCAAAGCGTCCTTCAAAACTCATGATGGTGTCAAACGCAAGCGAGCCACAAATCAGCGAAGCCATATCAATACTTTCTCAATCAAGGGTAAAAAATCAAGGCGTGAAAACCAGACACATGCTCGCTGACTTGGGCATCCAAATCAAAACGCAGCGTCGCACGGGCATCCCGCAAAGCGGCTAAGGATTCAGGCAAGCCCATCTCGCTCACCGAGAACACTCGACGCAACACCACTTGGTCTTGCAAATCGACCAAGCTGAGCTCAAGGTAAGGTGTGGCCACAGGATGGTGCTGGGTGTTGCGCAAGCGAATTTGCAGGGCGTAACCCCCTTCTGGATCTTCGTTGAAGCTGGTGTTTTCGATCTGAATCGAGTGGGGCTCTTGCGGCCACTGGACCTCACACGCCAGCGGCGCGCACAGTACCTCCAGCCAAGGCTTCAAGCTGGGCTCCTCAGCAAACAGAAGGTGTCTTTGCGACAGCAAGATTTGCCAGACGAACACCAGCAGCAACACGCCACAACCCAACAGCCAAACGCCTTGAGGTCTTGCCACTTGGGTTGTCACACCCTGGGGTGACTTCGGGGCTTGCGCCTCGGGTTTGGTCTGTGGCCAGCTCGTCTTCAAGCCGAGCTCTTGATCCAGCCTCGCGAACGAAGGATCAGGCAGCGCCTCGTCCTGAGGAGGAGGTGGTGGTGATGGTGGAGATGGAGGTGGTGGAGAAGTAGGCGTTGGCGCAGACGCCAGCGCAGGAGAGAAATGCTGCAGCGCCTCAAACACAGCACCACAACGACCGCAACGAACCCACCCACTGGCCAAGGCCAACTGCTCAGGCGACACCTTGAAAGCAGTGCTGCATTCGGGGCAGTGGGTGATGTTCATCTGCAATGCGCCGTCATCAAAATCCAACCGTCCTCGCGGTCACTGACTTGCAACGCGCAGTAAGGCGCATAGGCATCGATGAGCTCTTGGGCTTGGCGCTCCAAGATCCCCGCCAGCACCAAATGCCCGCCTGCTTGCACATGCTGTCGCAGCAAAGGCGCGAGCACCTTCAGGGGGGTGGCCAAAATATTGGCCAGCACCGTGTCATAAAGACCTGTCGCTTGATCTGGAAGACCCGCATGGAGTTGCACGCGGTTGGCTTGGGCATTGAGCACTGTCGAAGTTACCGCCGCTTCATCGATGTCTACCGCATCCACGCTCGTTGCCCCAAGAAGCGCGGCGCCAATGGCCAAAATGCCAGACCCACAGCCATAGTCCAGCACGCGCTGCTGCCTGACATCATGGGTGGCAATCCAGCGCAAACACATGCGTGTGGTCGGGTGTGTGCCGGTACCAAATGCCAAGCCCGGGTCCAAGCGAATCACGTGCTTGGCCTGCGCAGGGGGCTCGTGCCAAGTGGGCACAATCCAAAACTCAGGCGTGATCTCGACCGGTGCGAACTGAGATTGGGTCAAACGGACCCAGTCTTGTTCGAGCACCTCGTGTGTGCCCAGGTGCTGACACCCGACAAAGAAGTCTTGTGGGGCCAACAACCGGCTGGCGTCATCGGCAGCCGCACGGTCAGTGAACAAGGCGATGATGCGTGAGCGCTGCCAGCCCTCCTTGGGCGGGGGCATCCCGGGCTCGCCAAACAAAGCCTGCTCGGCATCTGTTTGCGCATCAGCGTCTTCGACCGACACGCTCAATGCGGCCAAGGCATCCAGGGCATCGCACACCGCTTCCACATGCGCCTCAGGACAAAGCAGTTGCAACTCAACCATCAGCGCTTGTGAGCGGCAAGCCACTCCTCCAAGTAGTGGATGTTGGTGCCCCCAGCCATGAACTTGGCATCCACCATCAACTCGCGATGCAATGGCACGTTGGTGCTGATGCCCTCGACCAAGGTTTCATCCAAGGCGGTACGCATGCGTGCCAGGGCTTGTTCACGGGTGTCGCCGTGGACAATGATTTTGCCAATCATCGAGTCGTAGTTGGGCGGTACAAAGTAGTTGGTGTAGGCGTGCGAATCCACCCGCACCCCAGGACCGCCGGGCGCGTGCCACATGGTGATGCGACCAGGTGAAGGGGTGAACTTGAAGGGGTCTTCGGCATTGATGCGGCATTCAATCGAGTGACCTCGGATCACGATGTCACGCTGCGTGAAGGGCAATTTCAAACCCGCAGCCACCATGATTTGCGTCTTCACGATGTCCACACCCGTGATGTACTCCGTCACAGGGTGCTCCACCTGAACCCGGGTGTTCATCTCAATGAAATAGAACTCCCCGTTTTCGTACAAGAACTCAAAAGTACCCGCTCCGCGATAACCGATTTTTTTGCAGGCTGCGGCACAACGCTCCCCCACTTTTTCAATGAGCTTGCGGGGAATGCCGGGCGCAGGCGCTTCTTCGATCACCTTTTGGTGGCGGCGTTGCATCGAGCAATCACGCTCCCCCAAATACACGGCATTTTTGAACTTGTCAGCCAAGATTTGGATTTCAACGTGACGCGGGTTTTGGAGAAATTTCTCCATGTACACAGCCGGATTGCCAAATGCAGCACCCGCCTCAGCCTTGGTCATTTGCACCGCGTTGATCAGCGCCGCTTCGGTGTGCACCACCCGCATGCCGCGCCCACCGCCACCACCAGCGGCCTTGATGATCACCGGATACCCCACGGTCTTGGCGATACGGCGAATTTGGGCCGGGTCATCCGGCAATTCGCCCTCAGAGCCAGGCACACAAGGCACGCCAGCTTTGATCATGGCTTGCTTGGCAGACACCTTGTCTCCCATGATGCGGATGGACTCGGGCGTGGGGCCAATGAACTGAAAACCGCTTTTCTCGACCCGTTCGGCAAAGTCAGCGTTTTCGCTCAAAAAGCCATAGCCTGGGTGAATGGCCTCGGCGTCTGTGACTTCAGCGGCCGCAATGATGGCCGGCATATTCAGGTAACTCAGCGAAGAGGCGGCCGGGCCAATGCACACGGCTTCGTCGGCCAACTTCACGTATTTGGCTTCTCGATCTGCTTCGGAGTACACCATCACCGCTTGCACACCCAATTCGCGACAAGCGCGCTGGATGCGCAAGGCGATTTCGCCACGGTTGGCGATCAGAATTTTTTTGAACATGAAAACTTCGCCCGTTACTCGATCACCAACAAAGGTGCGCCGTATTCCACGGCCTGACCGTTTTGAGCCAAGATTTGTGTGATGGTGCCTGATTTGTCAGCCTCGATCTCATTCAAGATCTTCATGGCTTCAATGATGCAAATGGTCTCACCCTCTTTGACTTGGCTGCCAATCTCCACAAAAGCTTTGGAGCCAGGGCTCGATGAACGGTAGAACGTGCCCACCATGGGTGACTTGACCGTGTGACCTGCCGCGACAACGGGCTCGGCCACCACGGCCACGGGCGCTGGGGCTGCCACAGGGGCAGGTGCGGCCGCCACAGGCGCAGGCGCTGAGACAGAGGCCATCACAGCCACAGGAGTTGGAGCGCTCTTGACAATGCGAACCTTGCCTTCAGCCTCGGTGATTTCGAGTTCAGAGACATTCGAGTCCGAGACCAAGTCGATCAATGTCTTGAGTTTTCTCAAATCCATAATTACATCCTATTTGTTGCGAAAGATCCCTGAATTTACACCGAAAATCACGCATCAGGTCCAATTTCTCAAGTCAACTTCGCTTAATTTACCAACTTTTCGGTATTTCAAGGCCCCCAGAGGCGTCAACACCACCGTGAAGGGCAAACTGCCCTCCACATTTCCCAGCAGTTGCCCCAACTCGGTCCCGCCAAAACCAGCCAATCCGATCGGGTAACTGACCGGAGACTGCCCCAAAAATCGACGCACGGGCGTCGGCTGATCAATGGCCAAACCAATCACTTGCCACCCTTTGGATGAATTTTGTTGAAAGAAGCGATCCAATAACGGCATTTCCTCCACACAGGGTGGGCACCACGTCGCCCAAAAGTTGATCACCACAGCCTGCCCCTGAAAGCGAGACAACTGCAGCGACTCCCCCAAGGGCGTGTCAAACTCGCAGGCCCACAAGCGCTCCAAGACCTGAGGCGAGAGCTCGTTGTCGCGGTGGCGCTGCCACGCCACGCCCGCACCGCACAAAGCGGCCACGGCAGCCACGCCGCCATACAAGGCGCTACGGCGAGATATGTTCATCGTCATTCATCTTCCCCTATCAATCTCTTTAATGCAGCCAAATCACCTCGACTGCTGCGTCCGTTGGCATCGGGCTTCAACGCGCCACGCAAGTCGTCGTGGTCATACACCATCAAATGCACCCAAGTTCGCTGCTTCAATCCTGGGGCTGCAGCCAAGACACTCAGTGCGTCCACCGTTTCACCCTGAAAACCCTGCACGGTGCTGACCTCGTAGCGCACCTGGTGGTCGATCAGGTGGATTTCTGCGGATTTGGAGTCATCGCAAAACAATTGCAGGTAAATGTCGGACAACGCGTTCGCGGTCCCCCGCCACACGGCGCCGCTGAGATGGGGGCGAAATGGCGCCAT
>CAIVLE010000035.1 GCA_903906635.1 uncultured Burkholderiales bacterium
AGGGGGAGAACTTGGGGGCAGACTCAGGCCGGTGTCTGGCTCAACACGTATTTAGCCATCTCATGGCGTGTGGTCACCCACACATCCGAATGCTGGGCCACGATGGCCATGATTTCGTCATAGACCCATGTACCTGAGGCGCGTCCCATCACGTGGGTGTGCGCGGTGACGTCCAGCATCAATGGCACTTGCTCGCGTTCGCGCATGGCCGTGAAGGTGTCCACAAACGTGTCGAGCATGTGGCGGGGTCCTTGGCCATAACGGATGCAGGTGGGCAAGTCGTTCACGTCCATCGTCAACGGAATGGCCACGATGCGTTGTCCATCGAAGTTCATCACATAGGGTCTGTCGTCATCGTTGACGTCCCCATGGTGCAAGTAGCCTGCCTCAGCCAGCAAACGCGGCGAAATGGGGCTACCCGTCCCCCGTGGGCTGATCCAGCCCACGGGTTTGACGCCAGCCACACGGGTCAAAATTTCATCGTTCTTGCGGATGTTCTCGCGCTCTTGGGCTTCGTCAAAATAGACCGGAATCACGTCCATCCCCCATGAATGGTTGACGATTTCGTGGCCCCGCGTGTGCAGCGACCTCACGGTGTCGGGGTCGCGCTGGGCCAACACGCCGTTGACCATGATGCTGGTTTTGACGGAGCGCTTGTCGGCGTAGTCCAGGAGCCGGTGAATGCCGCGCACCATGCCAAAGCTGGCCCAAGAATGGGCGTTGGTGTCAAAAAAACCAGGCTTGAGCACATTGCCCATGGGGCCAATGCCAGGAGCTTGGCCATCGGACCAGCCCTCGTAGGCGATGTTGAAAATCACCGCCACGCGGCGACCACCTGGCCAGCGGAAGTCATCTGACAGTCGGGTGATGTGGGATGTGTTGTTCATGGGGAAAACTCTTTCTGTGTCATTCAAGGGGATCAGGGGGTGGCAGACAGGGCGCTGTTCAAAATGATGTCAGCGGTTTTTTCGTAGTGGCCCGTCAGGGCTTGGCAGGCAGCCTGGGTGTCGCCGGCGAGCACCGCGTCCACCAGAGCTTTGTGTTCGTCCAACTCATGTCTGCGTTTGTAAGACTTTTTCACCGCCAGTTGGCGGTAGCGGTGGGCTTGGTCGTAGAGCTGTTCGCAAAACCCAATCAGCCAACGCGAGCCACATTGAGACACCACCACGCGGTGGAACTCTCGGTGCAAGGCCTCCCAAGCCGGATTCTCCACATAGCGGTCAGCAAACAACGAGCGCGGTGTTTTGGACAGCCGGTGTAGCGCCAACACCAGCTGCTCCTCCCAGGCGGGTGTACGTGACAGCAAGCCTTGGGTGAGCGCCAAGGTCTCCACCCACACCCGTGTCTTGGCCAATTCTCGCAACGCCTGCTCGCTCACCGCGGCCACGGCAAACCCGCGTTGCTCCAAATGCTGCACCCAGCCCTCGGCCGCCAAGCGGTTGAGCGCCTCGCGCACGGGTGTTGCGCCAGTGCCGTAGTGGGCGCGCAAGGCCTCGATGCCCAATTTGCTGGCCGGAGCCCAATGGCCATTGAGCACATCGGCGCGCAGCCGTTCGTAGGTGCTGGCCGTGAGCGAGGCACTCGTTTCAGACGAGGGAGGGGTGTTCATAAGGAGACAGAATTCATCGATAAAAAATTGCCTGGGAGCGAATTATCGATATTATCCAGCCATCTCTTTTTCCCTTTAAGGATTGAACATGCGTTTGCTAAGTTTTCAAGATCAAGGCCAATCAGGCATCGGCTGGATTGCCAGCGCACAAGCTAGCGAGTTTGTCGACTTGGGGCTGACCGGTGCTCATTTGCCCCACGACATGCTGACTTTGCTGTCCACGCCGGGCGCCCTGGCGGCGGCCAACGCTGCGGCCTTGCAGGCGCCAGCATCGGCCATCAAACCTTTGGCCAGCGTGCGTTTGTTGCCCGTGGTACCCAACCCCAGCAAGATCGTGTGCATGGGCTTGAACTACGCCGACCATGCCGCCGAGGGAGGCAACGCCAGGCCAGATTACCCCAGTTTCTTCTTGCGTGGGCCTAGCTCCATGGTCGGCCATTTGGCCCCTTTGATTCGCCCCAAGGCTTCGACCAAACTCGACTATGAGGCCGAATTGGCCGTCATCATCGGCAAGCGTGCGCGCCACCTCACCGCTGCCAACGCGCTGGAGTGCGTGGCGGGTTACTCCTGTTTCAACGACGGCAGTTTGCGTGACTACCAGCGCAAATCGGGCCAGTGGACGATTGGCAAGAACTTCGACAACAGCGGCCCCTTTGGCCCTTGGTTGGTCACCCCCGACGAGTTGCCACCCGGTGGTGCAGGCCTGCGCATTCAGTCGCGTCTGAACGGCAAAGTCATGCAAGACGCCAACACCAAAGACTTTTTGTGGGACGTGGTCGAGTCGCTGCGCATCATCACCGAGTGCATGACGCTCGAGCCTGGCGACGTCATCATCACCGGCACCCCCGCGGGTGTGGGCTATGCCCGCAACCCGCCCGTGTGGATGGCGCCCGGCGACGTGTGTGAGATCGAGATCGAGGGCATTGGCACCCTGTCCAATCCGATCATTGACGAGCAGTAAAGCGTGCCCTTTGAGAGCCGCCCTGAACCCAACACAAACAAGGAGACGCCCGTGATCAGCTTCAAACTCAATGGCAAATCGGTGCGCAGCCCGGTGGCAGAGGCCACCCCTTTGCTGACCGTGCTGGCCAACGATTTTCAAATCAATGGCAGCAAGTACGGTTGTGGCAAAGCCCAATGCGGCGCTTGCACCGTGATGGTTGACGGCAATCCGGTGCGCAGCTGTGTGGCGCCTCTCTCGTCTGTGGCAGGTCGCGCGGTGATCACTTTGGAGGGCATGACAGAGGGCAAGCAACCCAGCCGCTTGCAACAAGCCTTCATTGACGAACAAGCCGCTCAGTGCGGCTACTGCACCTCGGGCATGATCGTGCAAGCGCAAGCCTTGCTCGAGCGCAATCCCAAGCCCACCGACGCTGAGGTGCGCTCAGCCTTGGATGGTAATTTGTGCCGCTGCGGCGCTCACAACCGCATCGTACGTGCCGTGCTGCGCGCGGCCAAGGAGGCTTGAGCATGAACACCACACTCACCTCCACCCGCCGGGACTTTTTGAAAACCACGGGCTATGTGTCTTTGGCGTTTGGCATTCCCTTGGACGCGGCTTTGTCGCAGACGGCAGCAGCCACTGACAAGCCCCGCTTGCCTGGTGACTTGAACACCCACCGAAAACTCAATGCATGGCTGCGCGTCAACGCCAACCAGACCGTCACCTTGCTGGTTGGCAAGGTCGAGTTGGGGCAGGGCATCTTGACCGCTGTCACGCAAATTTGCGCCGACGAGCTCGACATCGACTTGTCTCGCGTGCAGGTCATCTCTGGCGACACCGCCCTGGTGCCCAACGAGGGCGTGACGGCAGGTTCGTTCTCGATGCCCTATTGCGCCACAGCCGTGCAATACGCCTCTGCCGAGGTGCGTGCCATCTTGCTCGGGCTGGCCGCAGAAAAACTCAAGCAACCCCTTGACACCTTGAGCGTGCACGACGGCATGGTCAGCGCCATCAGCGGGGATCAAGTGGCTTATTGGGACTTGGTCTCGGGCGAAGCACTCAACCAAGAAGCCACGGGCCAAGCCAAACCCAAGCCCGCGCACCGCCACCGCTATATTGGTCACCCTGTGCACCGGGTGGATCTGACGCCCAAGATGCTCGGCCAAGCCATGTTTGTGCAAGAGCAACGCCCCGCGGGCATGTTGTTTGGCCACATCGTGCGCCCGCCCACCTATCAAGCCAAGTTGCTGTCGGTCAATTTGGCCGCCGTACAAAAAATGCCAGGGGTGGTCAAGGCCGTGCGCAACGGCAGCTTTTTAGGCGTGGTCGCCAAGCGAGAAGAACAAGCTCTGGCCGCCGCCAAGGCCATGGCCGCTTCGGCCAAGTGGCAGGTCGACAAAGTCTTGCCCGGTCACGACGGTATCTTTGAGTGGCTGCGCAAAACCAAGCCCAACAAACTCATCGACACCAAAACGCAAGTTCGTGTGGGTGGTGCGCCCGCAGCGAAAACCCTGCAAGCCACTTACCAGCGTCCGTACCACATGCACGCCTCCATCGGTACATCTGCGGCCATTGCCACCTTGGGCGCAGACGGTGTGATGTTGATTCAAACCCACAGCCAGTCGGTGTTTGAGACCAGCGTGGCGATTGCCAAGATGTTGGGGCTAGAGCCCACCAAGGTGCGCTGCCAACACATGCAAGGCGCGGGGTGCTATGGCCACAACCTCGCCGATGACGCTGCGGCCGACGCCGCGTTGTTGGCGGCAGCCGTACCGGGCAACCCTGTGCGCTTGCAGTACACCCGTGAGCAAGAACACACCTGGGAGCCTTACGGCTCGGCCATGGAAATTCAGGTTCAAGCTGGCTTGGATGAGCAGGGCAATGTGCTCGATTGGGACTTGCAAGTTTGGTCCACACCACACGGCACCCGCCCCAGTGGCGAGCCTGGCAACTTGTTGTCGGCGCGCTATCTTGAAAAGCCATTCACCCTGCCGCTGCCTATCAATGGCGGCCCGCCCAACTACGCGGCTGACCGCAACGCCATTGCTTTGTACGACTTCCCCGGCCACAGGGTGTTGACCCACTTCATCACCGACATGCCCCTGCGTGCCTCGTCCACCCGAGGCTTGGGAGCCTATGCCAACGTGTTTGCCATCGAGTCGTTCATCGACGAATTGGCAGCGGCTGCCAAAGTCGATCCGCTGCAATACCGTTTGCGCTTTTTGAAGGACGAACGCGCGCGTGATTCGTTGCTCAAAACTGCCAAAGCCTTTGGCTGGGCCGATTGGAAAAAGACCGAAGGCCGTGGACGCGGCATCGCCTTTGCCCGTTACAAAAACATCGCGGGTTACTGCGCGGTGGCTTTGGAGGTCGAAGTCAACCGCCGCAATGGCCGCATCCGCGTCTTGCGTGCAGTGGCCAGTGCCGATGTGGGCCACATTGTCAACCCCGATGGCGTGAGCAACCAAATTGAAGGTGGCTTGATTCAGTCATTGAGCTGGTCGCTCAAAGAGGAAGTCAAGTTCGATGACACCAAGGTGCTCTCGAGTGATTGGGCCAGTTACCCCATCCTGACCTTCTCAGAGGTGCCACCGGTCGAGGTGGTCTTGATTGACCGTCCCGGCGCGCCGTTCCTAGGCACTGGCGAGGCTTCGCAAGGCCCCACGGGCGCGGCCTTGGCCAATGCCGTGTTCGATGCCACAGGTGTGCGATTCAGGCGCTTACCGCTCACGCCAGAGCGCGTCAAAGCTGGATTGACTCAAGCCTGAGTTTGTGGAGCGCCTGCCCGCGTGGTGCGTCAACGCACTGCCTGGCTGGCGGCTCGCGGCTCGCGGCGAGAAGCCTTCAAGGGGTGTCGCTGCGCAAGCCTGCTGCTTTGGCCACCACCCGCCATTGCACCAACTCACGTGACAACGTCTGCGCAAACTCCTCGGGGGTGCCGCTGACGGCTTGGGCGCCTTCTTGCTGCAAACGTGCGTGCACCGGATCGCGCGCGGCGGCTTCCTGGATGGCGTGGTTGAGTTTGTCCACGATCGATCTGGGCGTTTTGGCAGGAGCCAAAACGCCCCACCAGGTGGAGATCTCAAAGTCTTTGTAGCCCGACTCGGCCATGGTTGGGGTATTGGGAAACAGGGGCGAGCGTTTGGCGCTGGTTACGGCCAGCAACTCCACCCGTTGGTCACGCACATAGGGCAAGATGGTGGGCACCGTCGCAAAGAACAACTGCACCCGCCCGGCCAACAAGTCAATGGTGGCTGGCCCACTGCCTTTGTAGGGAATGTGCGTCAGACTCAAACCACTGTGCTGGCGAAACAACTCACCTGCCAAATGGTTGATGCTGCCGTTGCCCGCTGAACAAAAGTCCACTCCTTGTGCCATCGCCGCCACCGTGGTTTTGAGTTGTGCCAAAGACTTCACACCCAGCGATTTGCTGGTCACCACCAGCAGCGGGCCGCGACCGATCATGGCAACAGGGGCAAAGTCTTTTTCAATCTGGTAGTTGCCTGACGCTTCGGCTGCGGCGTTGGTTACCAAAGTCGAGGTCGCAAACAACAGCGTGTAGCCATCGGCCAGACTTTTGGCCACCGCATGGGCGCCCAATGCGCCGCCTCCGCCCCCTTTGTTGTCCACCACCACGGGTTGGCCCAATTTCTCACTCAATGATTTCGCCACATCACGCGCAATGCTGTCGGTGCCGCCTCCTGGGGCAAAAGGCACAACCAGGGTGATGGGCTTGGAGGGATACGTTTGGGCCCAAGCCGAGGGCAGGGCCCACAGAGCAAGCCAAATCAGGCCAACACCTGCAGAAGCGCGCAAAAATTTTGTGGCTAAAGTTTGGGAGTGGAAAGAGCAATCAGGCAACACCATCACGCAACAAATGCGCCGCATGGGCGATAGCGTTGATTGGTCACGTGAATATTTCACGATGGATCCAAAACTATCAGAAGTTG
>CAIVLE010000036.1 GCA_903906635.1 uncultured Burkholderiales bacterium
ACCGCATCACAAGCGTGGGCGGCGGAGCGCTCTGCGGAGGTCAAGGAGGCGCTCGCGCAGCGAGCGGGGGACACGCAGCAGAGTGCTCTGCCGCCCACGCTGTTGGCACAAATCGCCCAAGACATGGGCGTCCCCCCCGAATACGGCGCCTTGCTGGAACGCGCCTTGCTGCCCGAACCCGCCCTCTTGGTACGCGACGGAGGTGTCATTGGCCACGGCTACGACGCCGACCTCGATGAGCTGCGCGCCATCCAAAACAACTGCGATGGTTTCTTGCTCGAACTCGAAGCCCGCGAACGCACGCGCACCGGCATTGCCAACTTGCGCGTGCAGTTCAACAAGGTGCATGGCTTTTACATTGAGGTCACGCAAGGCCAGATCGACAAAGTACCTGCCGACTACACACGCCGCCAAACGCTGAAAAACGCCGAACGCTTCATCACGCCCGAACTCAAAGCCTTTGAAGACAAGGCCCTCAGCGCCCAAGAGCGCGCCTTGGCGCGCGAGAAGTTTTTGTTCGAACAACTGCTGGACAGCTTGCAACCCTTTGTGCCCGCCCTCACCCGCTTGGCCCAAGCGGTGGCCACGCTCGACGCGTTGTGTGCGCTGGCCGAGCGCTCGCTCACGCTGGGCTGGTGCGCGCCTGAGTTTGTGAAAACCCCGTGCATTGAAATCGCGCAGGGCCGCCACCCCGTGGTGGAAGCCCGCTTGGCCGAAACGCATGGCGTGGTGGCTGGCGGTGCGGCCAAAACCTTCATTGCCAACGACACACGCTTGGGCCACCTGCACCGCATGCAGGTCATCACCGGTCCCAACATGGGCGGTAAGTCGACCTACATGCGTCAAGTGGCCCTCATCGTGTTGCTGGCCAGCATTGGCAGCCATGTGCCTGCCACGGCTTGCCGTTTAGGCCCGATTGATGCCATCCACACCCGCATTGGCGCGGCGGACGATTTGGCCAACGCGCAATCCACTTTCATGCTGGAGATGACCGAGGCCGCGCAAATCTTGCACGCTGCCACGCCACACAGCTTGGTGTTGATGGACGAGATTGGTCGCGGCACCTCGACTTTTGATGGCCTCGCCCTAGCCAGCGGCATTGCCACGCATTTGCACGACAAGACCCAGGCCTTCACGCTGTTTGCCACGCATTACTTTGAACTCACCGAGTTCCCAGCCAACCACCGCGCCGCGGTGAACGTGCATGTGAGTGCGGCTGAATCGGGTGCCAGCATTGTGTTCTTGCACGAAATTCAACCCGGGCCCGCCAGCCGCAGCTACGGCATTCAAGTGGCCCGCTTGGCGGGCATGCCTGGCGCGGTACTCAGCCATGCGCGTCATGCACTCGCTTCATTGGAAGCGGGCGCGGATGCCTCCAAAGTACAGGTCGATCTCTTTGCCCCACCCCCGTTGCAAGACGATGTGGGCCCCAGCCCGCTGCAAGCCAAGCTAGCCGAGATCGATCCCGACAAACTAAGTCCACGCGATGCGTTGGACGCTCTTTACCAACTGAAGAAACTCTTATGACCTATTGCGTCGGTATCAAACTCAAAGCGGGCCTCGTCTTTTTGTCCGACTCGCGCACCA
>CAIVLE010000037.1 GCA_903906635.1 uncultured Burkholderiales bacterium
CTGGGGCCCTCAACCCCGACATTTCGGTGGCTGGACTACTCGAGACTTTGGATGGTTTGCCTGCGATCTCAGGCGCACACTTTGTAGACTACCAAGGCTTGGCCATTCCTTGGTGAGTTTTAGCTCACGCAGCCATGGCGAGTCGCAGGGCCCCTGTGGCCACGTCCTCTAACCAAGCCAAGTCAACATGCTGGTGGGCTTCACAAATGAACCAGGGCTCACGCGAGTCGGGCTCCAACATCACACCGGCATCGATCAAATGCCACGCAAAGCGTTGGTAGAGCGCGCTGTCGGTCTTGCGCCAATCGCGGTAGTTAGTGGGCACATTGGGCGTGAAATGGATGCCAAACATGGCAGGAGGACCGGCAAACGCATGGTCAATCCCCGCTGCAGTGAAGACCCTTCCAAGCAAGGCTTGAATTTGCGTGCCCATGTGCTCGATGGTCTGGAAAGCATCTGTTTCGGCCAAGATCTTCAAGGTCGCATGGGCTGCGCGCAAGGCCACCAAATTGGCCGTGTAGGTGCCACCGTGCACCACCCCGCCTTTGTGAGAGCCCACCACATCCATGACATCTGCTCGGCCACCGAAAGCCGCCACCGGGTAGCCGTTGCCCATGGCCTTGGCAAAGGTGGTCAAATCGGCATGGATGCCATACAACTGTTGGGCGCCGCCTGGGGCGACCCGAAAACCGGTTTTCACTTCGTCGATCAACAACAGTGTGCCGTGTTGATCGCACAAATCGCGCAAGCGCTGCAACCACAACTGGCTAGCTGAGATGCTACCGGCGTTGCCAATGATGGGCTCCAACATGACACAGGCCAAGTGCTTGGCGTGGTGGGCGAACAACCGCTCCAAGCTGTCAAAGCTGTTGAGCTCGAGGATGTCAAGCAAATCACGTGTGCGATCTGGAATACCCCCGCCAAAGGGAATCACGCGGGGCGCAGCCTCGCCGTGGGGGTCCCACTGTTCGATGTCAGACTTCCACATCATCTCGTCATACAAACCGTGGAAAGAGCCCTCCACAATCGCCACCCGCTCGCGCCCCGTGAAGCCGCGGGCCGTGCGCAGTGCGCCCATCACGGCCTCGGTACCCGAGTTGGCAAAACGCAGCTTATCGATTTGCGGGCATAGGGCTTTGATTTGCATGACGACCTCGGTGTCAAGCGCAGTGGAAAAGCCCGACAAGGTTCCAAAACGTGTGATCTGATCCACCACGGCCGCATCCACCCGTTCGTCTCGATAGCCCAAGATGATGGGGCCGTAGCCCAAACGAAAATCAACATAGGTCTTGCCGTCGCAATCGGTCAACTTGCACCCTTTGGCGCTGTCAACGAACACCGTGCGGTCGTCCCCCCAATAGCGGTAGTTTTCTGCCACGCCTTGCGGCATGTGCAAATGGGCTTGGGCCATGAGTTGCGACTGTTTGGACATGTTTGACTTTCGATCCAGGGTCAAAGCGCTTGGCCGTGTGGTGGGCGCAGCAACAAACCAGCTTGCTCTTCAATCAGGCGAACCACATGCAACTCAGCCGCCTGCTCGCCGTAGGTTTGTTTGGCTTGTTCAAACAAGGACTGAGCGGCGCCTGCCATTGGCAAGTTCACGCCTTGAGAGGCGGCAATGTCGTGGATCAATCCCAGGTCTTTACAGCACAGAGCCAAAGAAAAACTGGGATCGTAATGGCCCGCAAAAATCGAAGGTACATCGTGCTGTGCCACCCAACTATTGCCCGCACTTGACTTGATAGCTTCCCAGACCGTCTCCAAAGGAACGCCCGCCTTGGCGCCCAACATCAAGCCCTCACCGATGGCAGCAGCACTGACAAACCACAGCAAGTTGGTCAGCAACTTGATAGTGGCTCCGTTGCC
>CAIVLE010000038.1 GCA_903906635.1 uncultured Burkholderiales bacterium
CAGCAGTTTGGCGCTGCGCTGCTCGTGGCCGATGTGGCGCGGCAACACGTCGGCAGGCGTGGTCCCCTTGCCCAAGTCATGGCACAGACAGGCACAGCGCACGTCAAGCGGCGCTTGGACCAAGGCGCTTTGGTCGAGCACCATTTCAAGGTGGATGCCGGTGTCGACTTCGGGGTGGTGTTCTGCGCGTTGGGGCACACCGTAGAGGCGGTCCACCTCGGGCATCAAGCGTTGTAAGGCCCCGCACTGGCGCAATACCTGCAGCATGCGCGAGGGGCGTGCGCCCATCAGGCCGCGGGCGAGTTCTTGCCACACGCGCTCGCTCACCAGGGCGTCTACCTCCCCCTCGCCCACCATCTCGCGCATCAGTTCAAGGGTTTCGGGGGCCACCTCAAAGTCGGCGAATCGCGCGGCAAAGCGTGCCACCCGCAAGATGCGCACCGGGTCTTCTCGAAACGCATCGGTCACATGGCGCAGCACCCGGGCTTGCAGATCGCGTTGGCCATTGAAGGGATCGGTCAGTTCGCCGGTACCGGGGTCTTGTGCGATGGCGTTGATGGTGAGGTCACGCCGGGCCAGGTCTTCTTCTAGCGTCACCTCGGGCGCGGCGTGCACGACAAAGCCACGGTAGCCGCGTGCGGTTTTGCGCTCGGTGCGGGCCAGGGCGTGTTCTTCGCGTGTGGTGGGATGCAAAAAGACGGGGAAGTCACGCCCGACGGGCTCAAAGCCTTGGGCCACCAAGGCCTCAGGCGTGCCCCCCACCACCACCCAGTCGCGATCTGCCCCGGGGTGCCCCAACAGGGCATCGCGCACGGCACCTCCTACCAAGTATGTTTTCATGGCGCGAGTGTAAAACGCGCGCTGGCGGGGGCTGCACTTCAGTCGCGCCGGTCCGGCACCTCGTTTTGTGGCCCATGATGAGGGTGGGTGCCATGAAAAACGCCCAGGAGTGAACACATCGCCGATGTTGTCACAGGCGTTGTGTCAAAAGCACGGCAGGGGATCACCCCCTCGTGAAGCGGGACTCAACGCGGCGCCGGGGGAAACACACTGCTCAGTGCCCGGGGATGGGCAATGCCCAGGGCTTCTAAGCCATCTAAACGGGCGCTGGCCACGTTGTCGACTTGCATCGAGGCCAAGTTGTCTCGGCTCATGAGGGTGGGGCCGGGCGCGAGCTCCATCAGCAAGGCTTGCAGCCAACCCGCCGCATAGGGAAGGGGGAGCACGGGGCGGGGGTGGCCTGCCCAGCGGCCAGCACACTGCACCAACTCAGCCAGGGTGAGGACTTCAGGGCCACAGGCCTCATAGCCCTGGCCGATGGTGCGTGCGTCTTGCAGGCAGCGAACCACAGCACGGGCCACGTCTTGCACCCACACGGGCTGAAAACGCGCGTGGCTGCCCGCCAGGGGCATGACGGGGAAGATGTGTTGCAAGCGGGCAAAGAGGTTGATGAATTGGTCGTCCTCACCAAAGATCACGCTGGGGCGCAGCAGCGAGAGCTGCAAACCTGATGTGTCGGCGGCCGACATCAGGGCGAGTTCGCCCCGGGCCTTGCTGCGTAAGTACATCGAGGGGCCTTGCACATCGGCGCCCAAGGCGCTGATGTGCACCAAGCGCGGCACCTTGGCGGCTTGGCAGGCCTTGGCGATCAGGGTGGGCAGGGTGACGTGCACGTGTTCAAAGGCGTCTGCGTTGCCGTGCAAGATGGCCACCAAGTTGACCACCGCGTCGTGGCCGCGCACCAAGGCGTTGAGCTCGCGCGGCTCATGCACATTGGCTTGCACCACCGAGACCCCGGGGAACATTTGCACGCTGCGCGCTGGCAGGCGGCGGGTGGGCACGGTGATTCGCCAGCCCAAACGAGAGAGGGCTTCGCAGACATGACGGCCCACAAATCCAGAGCCGCCTAAAACCAAAACGCGTTGCTGAGTCGAGTGTGTATTCATAGCGCCACTGTAGCCCGAGATGGCGATCTGGCTGCATACAGGGTTTAGCGTGTGTGGCATGGATAATTCTGTGCATGAACCAACTCGACGCACTCAAACAATTCACCACCGTGGTGGCCGACACGGGCGACTTCAAGCAGTTGAGCGCTTTTCAGCCGCAAGACGCCACGACCAATCCGTCGTTGATTTTGAAGGCCGTCCAAAAGCCCGAATACCTGCCGCTTTTAAAAGACACCGTGGCCGCGCACGGCAAAGAGCCCATGGATGCGCAAATTGACCGCTTGCTGGTGCGCTTTGGTTGCGAGATCTTGGCCACCATCCCTGGGCGCGTGTCGACCGAGGTGGATGCCCGACTCAGCTTTGACACGGCAGCCACCACCGCGCGTGCGCGGCGCATCATGGCCTTGTACGAGGCAGCAGGCGTCTCGCGTACGCGCGTGTTGATCAAGATCGCGTCCACGTGGGAGGGCATTCAAGCGGCGGCCGAGTTGGAGCGCGAGGGCATTCGCACCAACCTGACCTTGCTGTTTTCCTTCGCCCAGGCCGTGGCCTGTGGGGACGCGAAGGTGCAGTTGATCTCGCCCTTTGTGGGCCGCATTTACGACTGGTACAAAAAGTCGGCGGGCGCTGCTTGGGTTGAAGCTGACCATGCGGGGGCGCATGATCCGGGCGTGAAGTCCGTGCGCCAGATTTACAACCACTACAAGCGTCACGGCATTGCCACCGAGGTGATGGGGGCGAGTTTTCGCAATGCGGGCCAGATCACCGCGTTGGCGGGGTGTGACTTGCTCACCATTGCGCCTGAGTTGTTGGCGCAATTGAGTGCCTCCAGCGATCCCTTGGAGCGCGCCCTAGAGCCCCACGCCGCCCAACAGATGGACTTGCCTGAAGTGCATCACAGCGAAGCGTCTTTTCGCTTTGCCTTGAACGAAGACGCCATGGCAACCGAAAAACTGGCCGAGGGCATTCGCGCGTTTTGTGTCGATGCCATCAAGCTCGAAGCCTTGATGCATCAAGGCTGATTGTTGGGGATATCTCTCTGCAGGATCTGCCTGGTGAAGGCGGTGGATTCATCCAGATGGTGGGTGATGATGTCGACCGTGATCGGCAGTTGCTGCACTGTGTCTTCGTGCAAATCGACGTGGCGAAACCCAACCATGCGTTGCATCGACTCGGCCAACGCCTCAGCCTCTTTTCTTTAGCGGTACCTTATCGCTGCAGCAGTACCTTATCGCCGCCTGATTCGATGGGCTGATGAGGGTTACGGCCTGGTGCCAGTTTGCATCGGACATGCGCGGTGCTAGGCGCTCTTGCGGCAGGGCCATGAGCAGCAGGGTCATGAGTAGCAGGGGCATGGGC
>CAIVLE010000039.1 GCA_903906635.1 uncultured Burkholderiales bacterium
CATGCGCTTACTGGAAATTGCCAACAACCGCTGGCGAGACCAAATGGTGGGCGACTTGCGCAAGGTCATGAAGCTGAACCGCCACAACTCGCTGTTCAAGACCGGTCGTCTGGAGGAATCGCTCAAGGAACACCAAGCCATCATGGATGCCTTGCAAGCGCGTGACGCGACCTTGGCTGCAAAGCGCATGACCGAGCACTTTGCCAACGGCTTAGAAGCTGCCATCTAAGCCCGCTTGGACGGCGGTTGTTTAACGGCTAGCACCAAGCCAACGCCTGACAAAATCAACAACCCGCCCGCCAAGTGGTGTAAGCCCAGAGGTTCACCCAATACCAACCAGCCAATGACGGCGGTGTAGATGGGGCCCAAATAAAGTGTCATGGCCACACGACTGGCCCCTAAGATTTTTTGCGTCCAGCCGTAAATCCAATAGGCACCAACGCCAGGCAGCAAGGCGACAAAGGCCATCATCAAGAGCGCTTGCTCACCGACGTGTGGCGTATCCACCTGCAACAACTCCCAAGCGGCAAAAGGCAGCAACACCAGCACGCCACCCCAGCAAATAGCCGCTAACTGCGCGGTGGCACTCATGGCGGTCGGCCATCGTTTTTGTAACAAAGCGTACGCTGCCCAAGAGATGGCGGCGGCCACAATCCATAAATCCCCAGGCACCAACTGCACTTGCGACAAGTGCTGCCACTCGCCCCTCACCACCACATGCACCACGCCCATCAGGGCCATCATGACGCCCAAGGTTTGGCGCTTAGAAAACCGCTCCCCCAACCAAAACACTGAGCCGAGCGCGATCATCACGGGAGAGGATGCATAAATGAGGGAGATGTTCATCGCGACCGTGCTCTCGCCTGCCAGATAGACCCACGCGCCGCAAATCCACATGCCGCAGGCACCCAAGGCGATGTAGCGCCACACCTGCGTGCGCAAGGTGTGGCGATGCTGCCAAAGTTCATGGCGACTGACGATCGCCAAGATCAAGCCTGCCAGAGCCCAACGTCCCAAAGCCAACACATGGGGCGAGACCACGCCGGGTGCTTTGCGTGCCACGACCATATTGACCGTCCACAGCAAAGGGATAAACCACATCAAGACCAACGCAATGCGCGTCTTGGCTTTTAGCTGCAAGGCTTCAGTGGGCATCCACAGGTCTTTCAGCACCTCGGGCTAGGGCCTCACGCGCAATCGTCAACACCTCACGCGGCGGCAAGGGTTTGAGTTTGTGGTTGCTCCAGACCTGACGCCACAAGCGTGCACCACGCTCCCCGTGGTACAGGCCCAACATGTGGCGCGCAATGGCGTACCAAGGGCAACCGTCTTCGGCGTATGAGCGCTCCATGTACGCCACCATGGCTTCCTCGACCGCTTCACGGCTAGGGGTCTCGTGCGGGTCGTTGTAAAACTCGGCGTCCCAAGTGGTCATCAGCCACGGGCGGTAATAGGCCTCTCGGCCCAGCATCACGCCATCGACATGCTGCAAGTGCTCGGCCATTTGGGCGTTGTTGGTGATACCGCCGTTGATGGCAATCACCAGGTCGGGGAAATCTTTTTTGAGTTGATAACCCAGCTCGTAACGCAATGGGGGGATTTCACGGTTTTCTTTGGGGCTCAAACCATCGAGCCAGGCATTGCGCGCATGCACGATGAACACTTGACAGCCTGCGTCACTGACGGTGCCTACAAAGTCACGCACAAAGTCGTAGCTCTCGATGCGGTCAATCCCAATCCGGTGCTTCACGGTCACGGGCACGCTCACCACATCCAACATGGCTTTCACGCCGTCGGCCACGGTTTGAGGTTCGTTCATCAAGCACGCACCAAAGGCCCCACGCTGCACGCGGTCAGACGGGCAACCGCAATTGAGGTTGATCTCGTTATAGCCCCACTGCTCACCCAGTTTGGCCCCATGCGCCAAGTCGGCCGCATCGCTGCCGCCCAATTGCAACGCAACAGGATGTTCTTCAGCATTGAAGCGCAGATGGCGCTGCGTGTCGCCATGGCGCAGCGCACCGGTCGTCACCATCTCGGTGTAGAGCAAGGTGTTGCGGCTGAGCAGTCGGTGGAAATAACGGCAGTGACGGTCCGTCCAATCCATCATGGGCGCCACTGAGGTGCGCCAGATCGAGGCATCGGGAAAATTCATGCGGGAATTATCCCGACTTCTTCATTGGGCAGTTTGCGCCACTCGAATGGATTGCGTGGCCACATCTTCGAGCCAACCCAAGTCCATGTGCTGATGCGCTTCGCAAATGAACCACGGCTCGCGTGAATCCGGCTCGAGCATGACGCCACGCGCAATCAACTCCCAGGCGAACTTGCGATACAGATCGCTGTTGGTCACGCGCCAGTCACGGTAGTTGGTGGGCACGGTGGCGCTGAAGTGAATACCAAACATGGCGGGTGGCCCTGCAAATGCATGTTCAATGCCCGCCGCCGTGAACACACGACCCAACACAGCTTGAATTTGCTCACCTGCG
>CAIVLE010000040.1 GCA_903906635.1 uncultured Burkholderiales bacterium
GCAGGAATCGAACCCACGACCCCTTGGTTCGTAGCCAAGTACTCTATCCAGCTGAGCTACAGCCGCTCTGGAAAAACAAGACTATACCACAAGAACGCAGGCCTTGGCTCAGCCTAAGCCAGACTCGGGTAATCGGTGTAGCCCTTCTCGCCTGGCGTGTAAAACGTGCCCATGTCTGGTTGCGCCAAAGCAGCGCCGGTCATCATGCGTGTCACCAAATCAGGGTTGGCGATGAAAGGTCGGCCAAAGGCAATCAAATCCGCCTCATGGCCAGCCAGAGCTTTTTCAGCCGTGTGCGCCGTGAAACCGCCCACAGCGATGAAGGTTCCTGCAAATGCTTGACGTAATTTGGTCTTGAGCTCCATCGACACGGGCGGAGCCCCCATCGCCGAATGGTCCACCACATGCAAATACACCAGGCCCAACTCAGACAACTTGTGAACAAGCGACAAGGACTGGGGCTCGAGGTCCTCAAAACTGCCCGTGCCGTTGAAGACGCCTTGTGGCGAAATTCGGATGCCGACATGGCTCGCACCAATGGCTTGGGCGCAAGCATGCGCGACTTCGACCACGAAACGATTGCGATTGGCCATGACGCCTCCGTAGCCATCGCTGCGCTGATTGACCAAGGGGTTCAAGAACTGCTCCAACAAATAGCCATTGGCAGCGTGTAACTCAATGCCATCAAAGCCGGCTTGTATGGCCAATTGGGCGGAGTGCGCGAACTCCAACACCACATCGCGGATTTCCGCTTCGCTCAAAGCGTGTGGCAGCGTGTGCGCTTGCATGCTGGCACTTTGATCTACCCACATGTCGCCTGGGCAAATCTCGGCGCAGGGCCCCACCACCCGGGCACCTTGGGGCAAGTTGTCTTGATGAGCGACACGTCCTGTGTGCATCAATTGTGCAAAAATCTTTCCGCCTTTGTCGTGCACGGCCTGGGTGATTTTTTTCCAGCCCGAGACATGTTGTTCATTGAACAAACCAGGAATGCGCGCATAGCCTAGGCCGTTGGGGGACGGGGAAACGCCCTCAGTCACGATCAAGCCTGCACTGGCTCGCTGCCCGTAATACTCGGCCATCAGCGCATTGGGGGTGTTGTGCTCTAGCGCTCTGCTGCGCGTCATCGGCGCCATCACCACCCGATTGGCAAGTTCGGTACCACCTAAAGAATAACGATCAAACAACAAGATATCTCTCCTCATATTTCATGAAATCAAGCCCGAAGCAGTGGCGCGAGCTGACGGATGGAGTCAATTTTCTCCAAAGCATCGACGGCCTGAATCAGTCGTTTGGACTGGGCCAGTCCCAACACGGGACCCAGCAAATCTTGCGCTTTGGCAAACACTTCGGCCTGGGTCATTGGGTTGCGGGGCGTGCCTCGAACGGCGTCAACACGCTCTGTCAAACGCTCGCCGCTCTTGAGGTTCACCTCCACCACGGCCACTCGCACGGGTAAAAACTCTGTCAATCCAACGTCTGCAATCAGCTCAACGCGTTCGCGTATTTTCAGCACCTCTGGATTTTTCATGCGCGGCACGTCGTGCGCAGCTTTGAAAGATGCCGTTTTATCGAGCACCATGACAGCCACCATGTGCTGCAAACACACATCGGGCATATCGCGGTTGTTCACCACCTTGGAGACCGCTGGCTCTAGGCGCACTGATATTTTCTCGACCTGATCGGCCACGAAGGGGCGACGCGATTGGATCAACGCAAGGGCATCCAACGGCCCTTGGATGGGCGAACCTACGCTCCATTTTTTGATGTCCGTTTGAACAATCTCAAATCGCTCCCCCAACTTGTCCGTGATGAGCGCGCGGTTGACGTCAGGCGCATACGCTTGGAAAAAATTATCGGCGCCTGAAAAAACATCTGAAATGCCTGTCCAGCCCGCTTTCACCAACAACGCCGACAAGGTACCGCTGCGAGCAGGCATGCCACCAAACACAAACGCTTTTTCAATGTGGTCCACGTCACGCCCCCAAGCGGCAATGCCCGAAGCTTGCTGGGAGGTGTAGTCCAACAACCAGCGCATCTGTTGCGGGTTTAAATCGGCCGCACACCCAGCCGCTGCTGCCGCTCCAAATACGCCCGCGATGCTGTGAGAGCTCTTGTGGCTGGTGTAACTGAATTGGGGACCGCCCATCGCCATCATGACCCGCGTGCCCACGTCATAGCCCAAGGCGACCGCGCGCATGAAGTGGTTGCCAGACACATTGAACTCCTCACCCGCAGCAAACGCGGCGGGGATCACTGCGCACCCAGGATGCGAGCGAGAGCGGCCGTGCGAATCGTCGGTTTCGTCGGCATGCCCCATGACACCATTGGCCAACGCAGCATCCACCGTGCTGGCCGACAAACGAGAGGCCATGACCGTGCGCGCTCCTTTGCCGCTGAATCGCTGGGTGTAACGAAATGCTGCCTCGCCGGGCAAGAGTTTGGAGCCAGAAACAATGGCTGCCAGCGTGTCCAAGATGTGGAACTTGGTTGCTTGCGCCACCTCATCGGGCAAGGGCTTTTCAAGGGCTTGGCTCATGTAAGCGCTGAGCGCTTGCATCTCGGGGCTGATGTCTTGGGCTTGAGCCCGAACAGGCATGCTGGGTAAAACCAGACCGAGCCCACAAAAGCTGGAACGGCTCATCCATTGGCGTCGATTCATTGTTGCTGCATCTCCTCGCTGTCTTCAGCGCGTGTAGGGTTTGAATGGCAGATCAGTTTGACATCCTATCGGATCGCGCAACACCAGTGTGTGCACCACCGCCATGCATGAGATGAATATGTCCCATCGTAGGATTCAGGCATGAGGAAAAAAAACTTACTTTGGGGTTGGTGCATGGCAATCATGCTGACGGCTTGCGGCAAAGTTTCAGACCCAGTGAACCACGACTCAGTCCCAATGGATGAAGTGAGAAGAATGGATTTTTTAATCGCTTGCCCTGCTTTGATCAAGTCCGTGACTTCGGATGAACTGTCCCACATGCTCATACGCTCCATGGGGGAAAACCGCATGCAGGCTTGGTGCAACTGTGCTTTGGATGCAACCATGCAAGAAGCGGAATTGAAAAACATTTCTGATGCACACAGCCGCACACCGCTCGCAGCGAGGGCTGAGCGACATGACTCACAGCTCGCGGCTTTGCATGGGCTCAAGCAGTGCGCGAAAACAGCTGCGCGCGACGACCAAGACACCAGCGATCTGCTCAAGGAGGCGTTGCGTTTGATCGACCAACACTTAGCCTTCAAAACACAGCGCCAGTGAAGACACTGGCATGTCAAAACTCGCTCGCCACGTCTGTCCTGAATCGACAGAATATGCATCTGTCCACGTGCCTGTGGTGACCACATCACCCGCTTGGATATCTGCTGCACCTGGACAGGCTCTGAGTTCCTTGAGGAAGTGCTCGAGTGCGCATAAAGGACTGTCCAATACATTGGACCCCTTGCCCACCTCAACCTGAGTTTCATCGCGGTACAAAGCGACTGAGGATGTCGCGAGCATGGCGTGAAGATCTTGTGCCGACAAAGCAACCGTGTCCACCGCGGTTTTCTCTCCTACGATGAGCCGCCCATGCAGTCCCCCGTCAGCAATCGTGTCAGTTGCCTCAAACTTCCAATCCAGCAGGTGTGATTGAACCACCTCAAATCCAGGCGCGATCCAGTCCAGCGCTTGATAGATGTCATCCAGGGTGGCGCCAGTCTTGGGTGTCTTCTTGAAGCCAAAAACAATCTCTGGCTCGATCCTAGGTTGGCATAAGCCCGCCAATGAAAGCACGTGGTGCTGTGAACAAAACGTGAGTGTTGTGTCCCACACAGTGCCCCATATGGGTCCAAAGACGTTGTAGCGAGGCCAAATCGTACGGTTGGTAAATCCAATCTTGTAGCCACGCGGTTGCTCTGCTCTGGCCATCCGCAGCGCACGAACAGCCAGTGCGTCTTTGTAAGCTGCCAAGTTGTCATAGCCTTGCCTGGCACTGAGTGGCTTGGACCAGAATCGCCCAGTGTCGTGATGCGCGAGAAGTTCGTGAGGAGTCATCCATCAAGCTTACCAAGACATTGCCAGCGCACTTGAAACACGCAGTAAAAACACGCAGTTAAAACACGCACTTGAAATACTCTTGAAAGATTCGCCAGTGCCAGGCGTGTATTTGAGGGGGTGTTTGAAAGCGTGTTTAAGGGTTTGTTTTAGGGTGTGTTTGAGGTTGTATCAGAGCGCGCCTTTGGCGCTTTGCCAATGGCTGCCCTCTCGCGATGGACCATCCAAAACGATCCAAAACGATCCCAAGCGATCCCAAGCGATCTCCAGCAATCTCCAGCAATCCTATGCAACCTATCAGCCGCGGTGAGAGAACTTTTTTGTGCAAGCGCATTGGACGAATCGGGCGTAGCTGCTGAGCACCTGGGCGAGCCGCCGCGCAAAGCCGTCAAGAGGACCACGCTCCATCTGCATTGAGCGTGACCTCTCGCCCCCCCACTTCAGAATTCGATCAATTCGAAATCCGCTTTGGCCACGCCACAGTCCGGGCATGCCCAATCGTCTGGGACACTGGCCCACGAAGTGCCCGCTGCAATCCCGTCTTCGGGGCGCCCTACTGCCTCGTCGTACACAAAGCCGCAAACGATACAAATATAAGTTTTAAAAGGTGCGTTTTCCATGGTGTTTCCTTGATTCTTTCAATGAGTTGATTGGGCTCACGCCGCGGCATTTACTTTGTCGAGTTGAGCTTGGTAATGCTTGGCGTGACGCTCCTCTACTTTGGCCAACGCAGCAAATCGCTTTTGTGCTTTGACCAGGGTGGCCGTGAATTGAGCCGCATGCACTTTAGATTCCTCTATTTGCTCATCCATCTCCGCCACTGCAGCGGCATCGCCCTCTTCTTGCGCAGTTTTTCGGAAAGTTGGATACATCTCGGTGTATTCGTAGGTTTCACCATCGATCGCAACTTGCAAGGCCTTGGCGGGTGTCATGCTGGCTTTGGGATAAAGCAAGTCCAAGTGACCAAAGGCGTGCATCACTTCTTGATCCGCTGTTTCTTCGAAAGTTCGAGCCGTCTCTAAATCTCCCATCTCACGGGCCATCTTGGCAAAGTAACGGTATTTGATGTGCGCCATGGACTCGCCAGCAAACGCAGCCTCGAGGTTCGCCATGGTTTTGATTTCTGGGCGGGCTTGTGGACTCATTTTTGAAACTCCTTCAGTTAATTAATTAAATCATCAACCAGGTAATGATAGAAGAAGTTAATTCATTTGACCCATTGAAATTCACTAAAGCGGCGATAGGGTTTGGAGGAAAAGCAGGGCGCACTAGGCGCCAGCCTTGGGCCCTTGTCAGCGATTTTTGAGGGCGAGATAAGGACGCAAAACGTCCACGATGCGGCTGGCATCTGTGCCGGGAGGCAAGAAGCCGAGGTAGCGGCCATCGTCCCCCATCACGTAGATGAAAGCTGAGTGGTCAATCGTGTAACGCAACCAACCGCTGACGGGCACTTTTTGATAGAACACACGGTACATCTTGGCCACTTTGCTGACGTCAGCTTCGCTGCCAGTCAACCCGATCAATTGGGGGTGAAAAGACGCGATATAGGCCGACAGCAGTTTGACCGTGTCTCGCTTGGGGTCAAGGGTGATGAAAATTGGCACCACCTCGCTAGCAGAGGCCCCCAATAAGCTCATAGCTTGGCTGATTTGATACAAATCCGTGGGGCAGACATCCGGACACGTGGTGTATCCAAAATACACCAGCATCAGCTTGCCGCGAAAGTCCGTGTCGCGTCGAAGATGCCCCTGATGATCTGTCAAACGAAAAGGCCCGCCAACTGGCTCTCGGTTCCACATGACCGCATCCATCAGATCAGCGGCCGAGCGGTTGTTGGGCTGAGGTTCGTTGGCAAAAGCCAGCGTCACCATCAGCCCACAAGCCAGCCACCTCACTGTGCGGCTCAGTGCTGAGGCGGCCATGCGTGATTGCATGGCATGGCGACCTCGCATATCAAGCGCCAAAGGTGATACGGCTACCCGTGGTGGTGACCAAGACGTTGTCTGGCATCTGGTGGCGAGCCTCTTGAATGAAATTGAGCCCACTGCAATGCATGGGAATGAGCACATCAGGCCCGAGTTTTTTGATCTCGGCCACCACCTCGCTCAGGTAGTCTTTGGGTGCAGGGCCCAGGTGAAAACCTCCCACAATCGCGTGCACCTTCTCAACGCCTGAGACCTCTTGCGCTTGGCGCACCGAATTGACAATCCCCACGTGACCGCACGAGCTGATGACCACCAAACCCTTGCCCTTGATGTTGAAACACGTGGCATGCTCATGCAGGTGTTCGTCAGGCACCGTCTTACCTGCCATATCAGCGGATAAATACTGGGCCACATCGCAACCCGCACCGTTTTTCAGACCAAATTCCACATGCGTGTTGGGCAACACCCGCTCAATGCTGCGACGCTTGATTTGCCCGGTGGTGAAGGCATGGTTCACCAGCACCGTGGGCTTATCGGCGAGTACGGCAGAGATGTTGCGAGCAGCCAACTCGCGGCGATCCAACGTACCGAAGTCGCTGAACTGCCCCGGGGTGCCGTTGAGGCGATGGCAAAAATTGTCTTCTCCACCGGCATACAGCTTGATGCCGGGTTGCAACATGGCGCGGTATTTGTCCAAAAAACCGAGCAAGCCGCCAAAGTGGTCGTAGTGACCGTGGCTCACCACCAAAGCATCGAGCTTGCGGGGGTCAACACCCAGCAGATCCATGTTGTTAAAGAGCACGTTTTGGCTGTACCCATAGTCGAGCATGATGGTGCGCTCTTGATCGGCCCGCTGAGACTCTAGCCACAAAGACAGACCCCACTCATTGTGCAAAGAGCGTCTGAAGTCTGCCGCACGGGCAGGCGGCTCAATGACAACGCCATTGACTTTGTTGGGACGAAAAAACAAGTCATAGCTGCTGTCGACCAACACGCGAATGCTCAACTTGTCAACGTCTGGCGCTTCAAGCACGGCTGCAGCGGCCGACCCACACGGCAAGGCACCGGAGGCCACGGCCAGCGCGCTGGCTGAGCCCAGCAAAAAATGACGTCGATCCATGTTCTTGCTCATGAAACTGCCTCCATCTTTGGGGGGGTTAAAAACTCACGCAAGATTAAAACACAGGGCCCATCAAGGCGGCATGGATGTATCAGACACGATATATTCACATCAGAGTCACCATGCAAGGAAATTGCATCGCGCTCATGTCCTCTCTACAACTGACTGTGGATTACAAATATGGGTGTTGACTCTGTTTTGTTGGCTGAACCTCGGGGCTTTTGTGCTGGTGTTGACCGCGCCATAGAAATTGTCGAACAGGCGCTCGCCAAATTCGGCCCTCCCATCTATGTTCGACACGAAATCGTCCACAACAACTTTGTTGTGGAGGCCTTGAAGAAAAAAGGGGCGGTCTTCGTGGAGGATCTCAATGACGTCCCACGCGGCGCAACCTTGATCTTCAGCGCCCACGGTGTCAGCCAATCCGTCCAGCAAGAGGCTCAGGCTAGAGGGTTTTCCATCTTTGATGCCACTTGCCCACTGGTGAGCAAGGTTCATGTAGAAGTCGCAAAGCTTCACAAAGAGGGATACGAATTCATCATGATCGGTCACAAAGGACACCCTGAGGTCGAGGGAACTTTGGGGCAGATTGACAGCGGCATCCATTTGGTCGAAACGCTGGAGGATGTCGCTGGCGTGAAGCCCAGTCAGACCCAGTACCTGGCCGTGGTCACCCAAACCACCCTGAGCACGGACGATACGGCAGAGATCTTGGCCCACGTCAAAGAGAAATTCCCCTCCATTCGCCAACCCAAGCAACAAGACATTTGCTACGCCACACAAAATCGCCAAGATGCGGTCAAATTGCTCAGCGCACAAGTGGATGTCGTGATTGTCGTGGGAAGCCCGGCGAGTTCCAACAGCAACCGCCTGCGTGAATTGGCCCAACGCATGGGTGCAGACAGCTACATGATTGACAATGCAAGCGAACTCCAAGCGCATTGGTTTGAAAAAAAGCCGCGCGTTGGGTTGACCGCAGGCGCCTCGGCCCCCGAGGTGTTGGTGCAAGAGGTCGTGGCACGGCTGCGTGAAATGGGCGCCGTCAGCGTGCGCAAGATGAACGGTTTACAAGAGAGCATCAAGTACCCCCTGCCCAAAGGCCTGCGCATGCCTGCGTGAACAGCCAACACGGGCGCGGGTCAACGCGGCAGTGGTCAAGGCGTATCACGCGTCCTGAGCAAGTGAACGCTTAAAAAATCCTCCACCTGTGCCAGCCCAGTCTCAGGCTGCTCCTCTTGAATCACATGTCCCAAGCGGGGTAACACCACCGTAGAGGACCGCTGCAACACTGCGGCATAACTTGCCGCGTTGCTGCTGGGGATCATGTGGTCATCTGCCCCCCATATCAGCAAGGTAGGCGCTTGAATTTGCTTCAACCGCGGTATCGGGTTGGTGTAAGTAGTTTGATCGGCCCTGTCCAAGATGGCCCCCCTCACGCCGGGTGCTCGCAGCATGTCGTGGTAGCGATCAAGCATCGGCTCAGTCAACCATTGCGGATCTGAAAATGCGGTACCAACAAAACGACGCACCAAGGGCTTGGGCAAACAAATCTTCATCAATTGCATGATGGCGGGGACTTCGTAGGGTTTGGTCCCCCATTGCGTCTCGGGTGCAAAACCATCGGGTGCCATCAGCACCAAGGCTTTGACGCGCTCAGGTTGAGCTGCAGCCAAGCCCCAGGCCATTTTTCCACCCAAGGAATGCCCCACGATAGAGTAGCTAGACAAGTTGAGCTTATTCACAAAATCGACCAGCGTCGCCACGTCTTGATCTTGCGAATAATTTTTAGAGGGACTCTCTCCCGTCAAGCCAAACCCTGGCAAGTCGAGTCGAATCACACGAAACTTCATCGCCAAGCGAGCGCTCCAAGCGTCCCAAGTTTGTAGACTCGAACCAAACCCGTGCAACAGTAAAAGTGCGGGTGCGTCTGCTGGGCCTGAGTCTTGATAGTTCACGCGCAGTCCATCCACATCCAGCACAAGCTCAGAGTTCGCGCCATAGCGCTGCTGCAATTGCGCGCGCTCCACGTCTGGCGTCCACAAACCATACAAACCTGCGGCAAGCACCAACGCACTGATCAGCAACACACCTCTCCAATGCCCATTCGTCATGATGCAAACGGGCTTATCCGCAGATCAAGCGCTGCGTGCTGTATCCAAACCCCAACTCGCCGTGACTCAATCGCATGTCTCAATCGTTTAAAAAAATATGCCTGACCGCTTCAAGGGCTTTTCCTCTTTGAACGCCATCGGGGTGATTGAGCTCTCGCAAGGGGCCATTGAGCATTTTTTTCATCAACGCCATGGACAAAGACTCGAGGACGCTGTCAATCGACTGCCCTTTTTCAATGCGCTTGCGGGCGCGGGCCAATTCCGTTTGGCGCCATGCGTCCGCTTGAAGATTGAGCTCTTGGATCAAAGGCACATGGCTTCTGCGATCTAACCAAGCCATGAACTTCTCCACCCCCTCATCGATGATGACCTCCGCCTCAGCCACCGCCTCTTGACGGTGGCTTTGCCCGCTGTTGATCACTTGTGTCAAGTCGTCGATGGTGTAGAGGTAAACGCCTGACAAGTCTTTGACTTCGGGCTCGATATCGCGCGGAAGCGCCAAATCGACCATGAACATCGGGCGGTTTTTTCGAGCACGAAGTGCGCGTTGAACGGCCCCGAGGCCGATGAGGGGCAAGGTGCTGGCGGTGCAACTGATGACCACATCAAAGTCCTGTAACCGCATCGGCAGATCTGCCAAAGAGATGCTCTGTCCTCCGTGCAGTGTTGCCAAGATCTGTGCTTTTTCAGCTGAACGATTGGCAATCGTGATGGAGCGTGGCGATTTGGCGGCAAAGTGCGCAACGCACAACTCGATCATTTCTCCAGCCCCCACAAACAACACGTGGGTGTCTTTGATATTTTCAAAAATTCGGCTTGCCAGGCGCACACTCGCCGCTGCCATGCTGATGGAGTGAACACCAATGTCTGTGGAGGTGCGAACCTCTTTGGCCACCGCAAATGACCGTTGAAACAATTGATTCAAGGTGGTTCCAAGCGCACCCGAATCAGCAGCGAGGCGCACCGCATTTTTGAATTGACCCAGTATTTGAGATTCGCCCAAGACCATCGAGTCCAGACCACTCGCGACCCGAAAAGCGTGCCTTGCCGAGGCGTCACCTTCGAGCCGGTAAATGTGCGATTGCAAAACATCTACCTGTGCCTTGCCCGTGTCGGCCAACCACTTGAGTGTCTGTCGCCAATGCACCTCATCGCCTGCGCAATAAACCTCTGTTCGATTGCAAGTGGACAAAATCGCCACCTCTTTGTGCGTCTCAAAACTACGGCGCAGCCCTTGCAATGACAGCACCAATTGATCTGACGCGAAGGCAAACCGCTCACGCAAATCGATGGGCGCCGTTCGGTGGTTGAGCCCCAGGGTCCAGACCGCCATTTAGACCACCCGCCTGAGCATGGGCGTGGCGTACAGCTCAGGCCAAGCCTGGGCCACACGCTGAAGAATGCCTGTCGCTGTCAAACCGTAGTGCTGCATCAAGCTTTGGGGATCTCCATGCTCGGTGAACTCATCCTCAAAGCCCATCACCAGTACGGGCTTGAAGATGCCCATGTCTTGCAGAGCCTCCAATACCGCTGCGCCTGCCCCACCCATGCGAGCGCCATCTTCGATGGTGATGAAGCGCTCATGTGTGAGCGCGGCCTGGCGCAGCGTCTGCAGATCAAGGGGCTTGGCCCATCGCATGTTGATCACGCTGGCGTTGAGTGACTCAGCCGCTTTGAGAGCCTCATACAGCAAAGGACCAAACGCCAAGATGGCCACGCCTTCGCCCTCGCGGCGAATCTCTGCCTTTGCAAAAGGCAGTGCGCTCAAATCGGCTTGCACTTGGACGCCCACACCCGAGCCCCGTGGGTATCGCACCGTGACAGGACAGTCGTGTGCGTAGGCAGTGCTGAGCAATTGCCGACATTCGTTTTCATCGGCAGGACACGCCACACTCATGTTGGGTATGCAACGGGTGAAGGCAATGTCAAACATCCCCGCATGGGTCGCACCATCGGGCCCGACAAGGCCAGCCCGATCCAAAGCAAACACAACCGGTAATTTTTGCAACGCGACATCGTGAATCAATTGGTCGTAGGCTCTTTGCAAAAAGGTCGAATAGATCGCCACCACAGGTTTGAGTCCCTCACAGGCCAAGCCTGCGGCAAATGTCACGGCGTGCTGCTCGGCTATGCCTACATCGTGATAACGGCTCGCAAAGCGTTGGCTGAACTCAACCATGCCCGAACCTTCTCGCATGGCTGGGGTGATGCCCACCAAGCGCGGATCCTTGTTGGCCATGTCGCACAGCCATTGCCCAAACACTTGGGTGAATGTCACTTTGCTTTGGACCGCTGGCACCAAGCCGATCACAGGGTCAAATTTGCCCGGACCGTGGTAGCTGATGGGGTCCGCTTCTGCTTTGGCGTATCCCTGGCCTTTGCGGGTGACAACATGCAAAAACTGGGGGCCTTTTTCTTTTGAAATTTTCTCCAAGGCTTGGACCAACCCGATCACATCGTGTCCATCGATCGGTCCGGTGTAGGTGAAGCCGAGTTTTTCAAAAATTGTGGCCGGCTGAATCAGATGTTGGGTTTGCTGCTCCAGATGACGCGCCAACGCAAACAAGGGCGGCGCATTGCGCAGCAGTTGCTGGCTGATTTTTTTAGCTTGTGCATAAAAACGCCCAGACATCAATTCAGACAGGTATTGATTCAATGCCCCCACGGGAGGACTGATCGACATGTCGTTGTCGTTGAGCACCACCAACACATCGCATTCGCTCGTGCCTGCGTTGTTCATGGCTTCATACGCCATGCCGGCCGTGAGTGCGCCGTCCCCAATGATCGCGACCGCTTTTTTGTTGCTGCCGGTGAGTTTGGCAGCCATGGCCATGCCCAAGGCGGCCGAGATGCTGGTGGAAGAGTGTGCGGTGCCAAACGCGTCGTACTCACTTTCCTCCCGATGAGGAAACCCGCTCAAACCACCCCGCTGACGCAACGTGCCCATCCTCGGCATGCGCCCGGTCAACATTTTGTGGGCATAGGTTTGATGGCCAACGTCCCACACCAAGCGATCTTCTGGGGTGTTGAACACGTAATGCAGGGCAATGGTCAGCTCGACCGTGCCCAAGTTAGAGCTGAAATGCCCACCGGTTTGTGACACGGAATGAATCAACCGCTGCCGCAGTTCATTGGCCAACGCCGGCAAATGCGCCAAAGGAAGATTTCTCAGTTCACACGGCGTTTGAATCCACTCTTTTAAGGCGTCCATGATTGGCCTTTGATGTTGCTTGTCTGTCCTTGAATTTACAGACATTTGACAAGATGTCAAGTTAAATTGACACTTGCTGTACTATTTAATTGACAAAGCCAGCCTCACCCATTGACCTCAAGCGAACATATTCACATGCACACCAGCTTAAAAAACGATCAATTTTTACGCGCATGTTTGCGCCAGTCCACTGAGCACACCCCCATGTGGTTGATGCGCCAAGCGGGTCGCTACCTGCCGGAATACTGCGCCACACGCGCCAAAGCAGGCAGTTTCATGGGTTTGGCCACCAACACCGACTTCGCCACCGAGGTCACCCTGCAGCCCCTGGACCGATATCCCTTGGATGCGGCCATCTTGTTCAGCGACATCTTGACCGTGCCCGATGCCATGGGGCTGGGCTTGAGCTTCACCCAAGGAGAGGGCCCCAAATTTGAAAAAGTGGTTCGCGACGATGCCGCCGTGGCCGCCCTCCAAGTCCCCGACATGAACCGATTGCGTTATGTCTTTGATGCCGTGGCGTCTATTCGCAAGGCGTTGAACGGCAGAGTGCCTTTGATTGGCTTTTCAGGTAGCCCTTGGACCCTGGCGTGCTACATGGTCGAGGGTGGGGGGTCGGACGACTACCGTAGGGTCAAGGGCTTGATGTACAGCCGCCCAGATTTGATGCACCGCATTTTGGAGGTCAACGCGCTGTCTGTGGCGGCCTATTTGAATGAACAAATCAAAGCTGGCGCGCAAGCCGTGATGATTTTTGACAGCTGGGGGGGCGTGTTGGCCGACGGCGCTTTTCAACAATTCAGCTTGGCCTACACCGCCAAGGTGTTGGCCCATGTGCAGACCCACCATGAAGGCCAGCAAATTCCCCGCATTGTGTTCACCAAAGGTGGAGGACTGTGGCTGCAGGAGATGAACGCCCTGGACTGCGAAGTGCTGGGACTGGACTGGACCGCCAACCTCGGCCATGCACGTGCGTTGGTGGGGGGCCAGGTGGGGGGCCCAGGCAAAGCCCTGCAAGGCAACATTGACCCCAATGTGCTGTTCGCACCTCCCGAGCAAATCGCCAACGAAGCCCGCCGTGTACTCGAGAGTTTTGGCCCACCCCACACCGACCCACACACCACAGGTCCCACCCACATCTTCAATCTTGGACACGGCATCAGCCAGTTCACCCCACCGGAGCATGTGGCCGCCTTGGTGGAAGCCGTGCACAGCCATTCGCGCCAAATGCGCAGGTCTTGATCGCGGCATGCAGCACGACACCGCCCCTCATCGCAAACTTTGCACAGATTGCGGGCTGTCTCGCACCGAGGACCCCAAGCGCTGCGGCCAAGCCTGCCAATTCATCCAGCCCGACTACCCGGGCTTGGAAACGCAGGTCCACGGTCGCCAGCGTCAACAAGACAGCGGCGAACAGACCGCGCAGGCCGATGAGCTTTTTTTCGGACCTTACCAACAGATCTTGAGCGCGCGCATGAAGTCGCCCGCCCAGGGCGCGCAATGGACGGGCATCACCACCCGAGTGGCAGAACTGCTGCTCGAGCAAGGTTTGGTCGATGCGGTGATTGCCATGGCGGGCGACCCCAATGACCGCTGGCGTCCACGCCCAGTCATGGTCACCCAGGCCCAAGACATGAAGCAGTGCCGCGGCATGCGCATGGGCTATGCCCCCTTGTTGAGCCTGGTCGAACCAGCCTTGGCGCAGGGCCACAAGCGCTTGGCTGTGATTGGCATTCCATGCCAGATTTACGCACTGCGCGCCATCCAGGCGCAGCTCGAGCGCGAGCAAGGTCTGAGAGAGTTGTTTGTCATAGGCACCCCCTGCTCAGACAACACCACCACGGAAAATTTCCACCAGTTTTTGGGCTTGATCTCACCCAGGCCACAAGACATCAGCTACGTCGAGTTCCGCGCCGATTACAAGGTAGAGGTCCGCACCGACCAGGGCGACAAGCGCCTGATCCCGTTTTTGAATCTGCCCCTGTCCACCCTGGCGCCCGACTTCTTTCCCCTCACCTGCCGCACCTGCGTGGACTACACCAATGTGCTCTCGGACATCACCGTGGGCTATATGGGTGGGCACGGCCAGCAGTGGTTGCTGGTGCGCAACGCACGTGGCCAATCCCTGCTCGACATGCTGGGCCCACAACTGATCACCAGCGCGCCCATCAGCAAGGGCCGGCGCGAGGGTCCCGTGCGCGGCTTCAAGGCAAACACAGAACGCGCTGCGGGTGGCCTGCCCCTGCGTCGCATGCCGGCTTGGATCAAGCCGTTGGTGAACTGGCTCATGCCCCGGGTCGGCCCGCGTGGCCTAGAGTTCGCCCGCGCGCGGGTGGAGATGAAAGCCATCGAATCCATCTTGCACCTGCGCCGTGAGGCCCCCTCGCGCATCAAGAACATGCTGCCCCGCCATGTGTGGCAACTGGCTGCAGCTTATGGGCTCACACCCGAGGCCGACGCGTCCAAAACGCGTCACGCAGTGGACACATTGCCAGAAAAACTGTAAATTTAACTTGACACTTGCATGCGACTTTTGGATGATGACTTGAGAATTTTTTTGTGGAACGCTCCATGGCATTGACCTTTCCTTTTGCGGCCATCGTCGGTCAAGACGACATGACACTCGCCATCCAAGTGGTGGCAGTCGACCCCTCCATTGGAGGTGTGCTTGTTTTGGGGGACCGTGGCACGGGCAAATCCACCGCGGTGCGGGCATTGGCTGACTTGCTGCCGCCCATCCAAGTGGTCAAAGACTGTCCCTACCGTTGCGACCCGGCCCAAACCGCGCAAGCCTGTCCGGTGTGCCAGGCCAGAGATCCCAAAACCAAAACCGTGGTGCAGCGTCAAGCGGTGGCCGTGGTGGACCTGCCTTTGGGTGCCACCGAAGACCGCGTGGTCGGCGCGCTGGACCTTGAAAAAGCGCTGTCCCAGGGCATCAAGCAATTCTCACCCGGCTTGCTCGCACAAGCTCACCGGGGCTTTTTGTACATTGACGAAGTGAACTTGCTGGATGACCACTTGGTTGACCTCTTGATCGATGTGGCCGCATCGGGCGAGAACCTGGTCGAGCGCGAAGGCCTGAGCGTGCGCCACCCCGCGCGCTTTGTGTTGGTGGGCAGCGGCAACCCCGAAGAAGGCGAGTTGAGACCCCAACTGCTCGACCGCTTTGGCTTGTCGGTCCAAGTGCGAACGCCCCAAGACTTGGCGCTGCGCGTGCAGATCATCAAGCGCCGCGACGAATTTGAGAAAGACCCCAGCGCGTTCAAAGCGCACTGGCACAAAGACAACCAAAAGCTGCAAAAACGCATTGTCAAAGCCCGCGAACGATTGGCCCAAGTCACCGTCAGCGACGACATGTTGATGCTGTGTGCTCGGCTGTGCCAACAACTGGGCACCGATGGCCTGCGTGCCGAGCTCACGCTGCTGCGTGCCACCCGTGCGTTTGCGGCCCTGCAAGGACAGCTCAGCGTTGAGGCGCAGCACCTGCAAAGCATGGCCCCCCTGGCTTTGCGCCACCGCCTGCGCCGTAACCCACTGGACGACACCGACTCTGGCACCCGCGTGCAGCGCAGTTTGCAAGACGTGCTGGCTGCCTGAGTCCGCGGGCCGCCCATGAAGCGCGAACACCTCTCCCCCGCCGAGCCCCTGAGTGCTTGGCACGATGCATTGCTGAGTTTGCAAATGTTGCAACTCGACCCGCAAGGCTTTGGCGGAGTGTGTCTGCGCGCGCCCCATGGACCGGTACGCGAGCGATGGCTGAGTGCGTTGGCAGGACTGGGTCTGCCACTGGTCAAAGTGCCAGGCTCCGCCGATGCCGAGCGGTTGTTGGGGGGCATTGACTTGGCGCACACCCTGCAAACCGGCCAACTGCGCATGCAAGCCGGTTTGCTCCAACAAGCCGACCAAGGCCTGGTCTGTCTGCCCATGGCCGAGCGGCTGTCTCCCGCACTGTTGGCCCCGTTGGTGCAAGCTCTGGAGACCGGCCAAGTGCCTGCCACACACCACCAAACCCCCGCCCAAAGCACCCGCTTTGGCGTGGTGGCGCTGGACGAGTCGATGCCCGATGAACCAGGTGTGAGGGGGGCACTCCAAGAACGTTTAGGGATCTGGCTGGACTTGCAAACGCTGTCACTGTCGGACATCCAAGCCGATTGGGCCCATGCCGTCCAGGCTGCGTCCCCTGACAGTGAGGATGGGCTGTATGTCAGGCTCAGCCCTCAAGCTTTGAAGCATGCAAGAGAGAGGCTGCAAAAAATCCAAGCCAGCGATGCGCAACTGCAAGCGCTGTGCGCTTCAGCCATGGCCCTAGGCATAGGCTCTTTACGCATACCCAGCTTGGCTTTGCGAGTGGCCTGTGCACATGCAGCCTTGAACGCTCGCAGCAGCCTTGACGATGAAGACCTCGGCTTTGCCGCCCGCTGCGTATTGGCCCCACGCGCCACGCAGTGGCCTACCGAGCCATCGCAAGAGGCACCCAGTGATCCACCTCCAGCCGCTGAGAATACCGAGACAGACCCACCTCCCCCACCTCCTGCCCCCCCACCACAGCCCAATCCTCCCGACGAATCTCCCCAAGATTCGTCGCCCGAGTCTGAGACTACGCCCCCTGAGCCCAGCGCCCAAGACCTGCAAGAGATGATGGTTGCCGCCGCGCTGGCGAGCTTGCCGGCGCACATGCTGGACGCGTTGGTCACGCAGGCAGGCTCCAGGCAAAGCAGCACCTCGGGGCGCAGCGGCCAAGCACGCACAGGCCAACAGCGCGGCAGACCCCTGCCTGCGCGCCCAGGTCGCCCCGGGGGGCACGCGCGAATGCATGTGCTGGCCACCTTGAGAGCGGCTGCACCCCGACAACGTTTGCGCCAAGCGGGGCACCTCGCTCAAGACCAGCGCGGCGCAGCCGCCCCCTCACACCGTGGGGTGCTCATCCGAGCCGAGGACTTTCACATCCAGCGTTACCAACAACGTTCATCGAGTTGTTTGATCTTGGCGCTCGACGCCTCGGGCTCGGCTGCGCTGCAGCGCTTGGCCGAAGCCAAGGGTGCGGTTGAGTTGCTGCTGCAGCAGTCTTACGCGCGCCGCGACAGCGTGTGCATCGTGGCTTTTCGGGGTGCACAGGCGCAACTGCTGCTGCCTGCCACGCGCTCGTTGGTGCGCGCCAAGCGGGCCATGACAGGTTTGCCTGGCGGGGGCGGGACGCCTTTGGCACTGGCACTCAAGATGGCCCACGAACAGGCCCTGCAATTGCAGCGCCAAGGCGTCACGCCCATGTTGGTGGTGCTCAGCGATGGCCGTGCCAACGTCACCCTGCAGGGTTTGGGCGGACGGGCCCAGGCCCTGGCTGATGCACAAATCTGGGCCCAACAGTGGCAACTCAGTGGCCACCGCGCCTTGTGGATCGACACCAGCGTGCAACCCGATGCGCAAGCTCAGCAACTGGCCACCGCCTTGGGCGCGAGCTACTTGCCCATGCCGCATGTGCAGGCGCAGCGCATGGCCCAGAGCATGGATCGCCTGCGAACGGCAAGCCACTGAGCCCCTCTCACACAGGCCCCCCCCCGCGCTTTATCGCAGCACTTTGAACATGTATGAAAACCTCTACCCCGCCATGTCATGGCCTGAACATCTGGGGACTTGGCCCCACGCACAAGACAGCCGCTTTGTGCGAGCGGGGGCCATCGACTGGCATGTGCAAATGCGGGGACAGGGCCCTTGCATGCTGCTGCTTCACGGCACTGGCTCTGGCAACTTCAGCTGGCGTGGCCTGCTGCCCTGGCTTGCCGAACATTTCACGGTGATCGCGCCCGACTTACCAGGGCATGCGTTCTCGAGCCGAGGGCCTGAGGGCGCCCTGTCACTGCCTGGCATGAGCGAGGGCCTGCGCGCCTTGATGCGGCAACTCGACCTCACACCGCAGGTGATCGTCGGTCATTCAGCTGGCGCGGCCATTGGCGCGCACATGGTGCTCCACCACAACAGCCTGGCGCGCAGCACCTTGATCGGCCTCAACCCCGCGTGGCTCCCCCTGCTGGGCGTGTCCTCTTGGCTGTTTGGCCCTGCTGCCAAACTGGCCCAACTCAACCCGCTATCGGCCTGGGCCAGCGCCAAAATGGCGGCCCAACCCGGCGCTGTGGCCCGGTGGATTGAGCGCACGGGCTCCACGCTGGATGCGCAAGGTTTGGACCTCTACAAGAGCGTGCTCTCCCACTCTGGCCATGTCCACGGGGTGTTGTCGATGATGGCAGCTTGGCGCCTCAAGCCACTGGCTGCACGTTTGCAGGACTTGCGAAATCCGGTCTTCATGGCCATTGCAGACAACGACCAGACCGTCTCACCCAGCCTGGCCGATGACGCCTGTCAGCGCATACCTCACGCACAAAAAATCATCCAAAAAGGACTTGGCCATTTGGCGCACGAGCAAGACCCCATCGGCACAGCGCAATGGATTGTGCGCTTTAGCAACTCAAGATGAGCGATTCAAAGACATCTGGCGCGGCAACTCTGCGTGCGCTGGAATTTAGGCGCCACGAACCAAGCGCTTGACCGCGCCCACGGCCTGTCGGGCATCCGTGAAGATGGCATCGGCCCCCAACGTCTGAGGACTGAACTCTTTGAGTAAAAAAATAGGCCCCCCAAGCACCACCCGGACTTTGGAGTTACCGGAGCTGTCGCGGATGTGTTGAATCAATGAAGGCAAGGTCTGCAATTGCACCTCTAGAGCCACCGAAATGCCCACCACATCGAACCACTCACTAGAGACCGCGCGCAGCAACTCCGATTCTGTGGATGAAATCTCCAGCACCACCTCGGCACCGGACTTTCTGAAAAAGTCTGCCACGATGGTCAAACCCAAAAAATGTTGGGACCCCGGGGCACAAGCCAACATGATGCGCTCTGAGTCCCCTTCTTCTCGAGGACGGGCCGGGGACTCGTAACCCAATCGATAAATCGTCTGATGCATCACCGCCAAGCCACAGGTCACTTGGGTGAAATCACACAGGTCTTGCTCCCACAAAACGCCCAATTGCCGGGCGGCGGGAGTGATCAGCTCCAGAAAAATCCGCTCTTGCGACACACCACGGGCCATCAGCGCATCGACAAAGCCATTGGCCTTGAGCGAATCCCCCTTCAGGCAAGACTGCGTGAACTCCTCGTACACAGGCTGCGCGTTGGCAAACTGTGCCTCCTCCAAAGAGGTGGATTGACCGTTGAAAAATTGTTGAACATTGAGTAGCCGCGGGATGATCTGCTTTTCAATCACCGCGAGAAGAGACTCTTTGCAATCTTCCTCCAGACTTCGAGCAGAGTTGAAATCTTTCGATTGCCCACCCAAGCCATTGAACTCAGACATATACGTCCCTAGCATCAAGTGCGCGTCACCTTGGGGAAGGTAAAAACCGGGGCGTCAATCCGCCAGCGACATAGCATTCCGATCCGCAGCTGCAGTCACGTTTGTAATTTTTTTGACTTCATGTTTCAAGCATGGCAAACCCTAGATTTGTCCCATGCGTGTCTCGGCAAGCCGCTAACCGCCCCCCAAAGTGTGTGTTCGGAAGGCTTAAATTAGGTGTAAACCATTAAAAAGGACCCCAAATCTTAGAGGATGCCTGCAAAAGGACCATTGAGGTGAACAGTCTCAAGGTTCAAGACTGCGGCAATCGAGACCCACACGAAGTAGGGGACCAGCAACAGACTGGCCCTTGCAGAAATGCGCCACAAGCCCACCACCAAGGCCAAGATAGAGAGCCAAAGAAAGACCACTTCCACCAGCGCCCAGTCCGGGCGCTGCAGCTTGAAGTACAGCGCACTCCACACCACATTCAAGAGCGCATTGACAGCAAACAGCACAAGCACACGACGACGCAGCGCTTGTGCGCTGGCAGCCTGCCAGGCCAACCACGCACTGATGGCACACAGGGTGAAGATGGTGGTCCAAATCACGCCAAAGGCAGGGTCTGGCGGTTTCCATTCGGGTTGCCGCAAGGCCAAGTACCAAGGCCCCAAATCCGTCAGGGCAGCACCCAGTCCAGCCGTGGCGTAGCTCACAGCCAGGGCCCCAATCAAAGTCATAGCAGCTTGTCGGTTCATCAGCCGTATTTTGATCGCAATTCCCCGACCCCAAACGAGCAAGACTTACAGGGCGCGGCGTTTCAAGTGCGCGCCAGACCTAACAAGTGCGCCATGTCCTTGAGGAAGATGCGCACATGCGCCATGGGGTCTTTGCGGGCCAATTCTTTGTTCATGTACGACTCGAAGGTCAAGCGCTGCACGTCGCGGTCCTCACAAATCTTGACGAACTTCTCGCGACGTCGGTCGCTTTGGTACCAAAAATACTGCATCACCCCCAAAATCCAGAACACGCGCCCATGCTGCTTCATGAAGCTTTTGCGGCCCTGCTTGAGGCAGGCACTGTTGCCCGTTTTCAAGGCCTGGTGGGCGGCTTGTGCGACGCGTCTAGCGCAGTCCATCGCGTAATAAATCCCTTCACCCGAGGAGGGTGCCACCACGCCCGCCGCATCTCCCACCACCACCACATCGCGGCCGTTGTCCCATTGCGGTAAGGGTTTGAGTGGAATCGGCGCGCCCTCACGGCGCAAAGTGGTCGCTTGGCTCAGTCCGGCAATCTCGCGCAGTCGCGCCGTGGCACTGCGCAGCGAATAACCTTTGTCTGCACTGCCCATGCCCACACTCGTGGTCTTGCCGTGGGGGAACACCCAGCCGTAAAAATCGGGCGAAACCTCGCCTTGGTAATACACATCACAGCGCGCGGCGTCATAACCGGGCTGGCCCAGCGGGGACTCAATGATCTCGTGGTACGCGAACACGTATTTGGTTTTGTGTGCATTGGGGATGGCCTGACGTGCCACCTCCGAGCGGGCCCCATCGGCCCCCACCACCATGCGCGTGCTCACTTTGAAAGGCTGGCTGGGTTGGCTGGGTGCATGCTCTTTGGCCGTGACAGGGGTGTAGTAGACCCACAACTGGCCGTTTTCATCGTGCTCGATCTTTTCAAAAATCGCCTTGCACCGCACCACCCCCGATTGCGCTGCGCGCGCTCGCAAGAACTCATCGAACTCATCGCGGTCGACCATGCCCACAAACCCGTTGTCGATGGGAATGTCCACCCGGTTGTCTTTGGGCGAAATCATCCGGGCGCAGCGCACCTTGGCCACCAGCAAATCATCTGGAATGTCAAAGTCTTTGATCAAGCGCGGCGGAATAGCCCCCCCGCAAGGCTTGGTTCGACCTTGGCGGTCTATCAATAAAACGCGCCACCCTTCACGCACCAAGTCGTGAGCCGCCGTCGCACCCGATGGGCCACCGCCCACCACAACGAAATCGTAATTGGTGTAGTTCATGACCGTGACCCGCCTTTCAGGCACAAAGAAGTATCGAATTGCATGCGCTCACGCGCCGCTGCTGGTGGTTTGCGCAGGCGCAAAGCCAAGACAGCTGAGAGCGTAAACATGAGCGCTTGCATGCCAAACACAGCCGCATAGGCCGTGCGTTGTTCCCCCAGCCAGGCATGGGCCACATCGCTGGCCGCGGTGCCCAACAACCCACCCAGACCAAAGGCTGCAGCTTGCGCGGCACCCCACAAGCCCATGCGCGTGCCTTCGCGCCCAGGCCCGCCCTCGCCTGCCAAGCGCATCATGGTGGCTATGGCGGCGATTGAAAATGCGCCGTTGGCCACCCCCAAACAGACCACATTGGCTTGAAGCGGCCAGCCTTCAGACAGCGCAGCACTGCACAAACCCACCGTGGCCAAGGCCGACATCAGGCAACCGCCCACCATCCAAGCGGGCACGCTGCCAAGACGTCCCGCCACCCAATGTGAGCCAGCTCCCGCCACAGCCAGCATGCCGATCAACACGCCCATGTGGTGCCAGCCAGACAGCTGCGTGGTCTGCCCCGGGGAGAAGCCATGCACCGCGCCTGCAAACGGCTCGAGAATCAAATCTTGTGCGCTGTAGGCCAGCATTGAGGTGAAGACAAAGACCGTGAACGTGCGAGCCAGCGGATCGCGCCAAACCTCTTGCAAGGCCTGTTTGAAGTTTTGTTGTGGACCTTGCGCGCTTGCTTGTGGCTGCGTTGCGGTGTGAGCTTGCACTGCGTTTTTTTCGAGGCCCCACAAACACAGTGCGGTAATGACAGCGGTCAGCCCGCTCAAGCCAGCAGAGACTTGCAAAAGGACCTGGGGGGTGTACGGGTCAATCAGCTTACCCACCACGGCGGCCGTCACGGCAAAGCCCATGATCATCATCATCCAAACTGCTGTCGCAGCAGGTGCACGTCGGTCGTCGGGCACTTGCTTGGCCATCAAAGCCAACAGCGATGTGCCGCACGCACTGACACCCAAACCAATCAGGCTGAACGACAACATGGCCAGCAAAGTGCCATACAGCGCTTGCGTAGCCATCCAGACCGTTGCCGCTGCGGCCATCACGCCGCCTGCGCCCAGCACCAACATGCCCCCCATCATCCACGGCGTGCAGCGCTGCCCCCTGTCGGCCCCAAAGCCCATGCGCGGGCGCACCATTTGAACGGCGTAATGCCAAGCCACCAAAAAGCCAGGCAACACAGCGGGCAGCGCCAACTCCACCACCATGATGCGGTTCAGTGTGGACGTGGTCACCACCACCACCGCACCCAAGCAGGCCTGAATCAGGCCCAAGCGCACGATCTGCAACCAACCAAAACCCGATGTGTTCATGTGGCCCCCAAGAGCGGTTGCAAAGATTGGAGTTGGCGCAGGCCCCAAGCGCTGACCATCATCCCGCTGACAAACATCGGCACGCCAAAGGCGCTGACATGCAAGGCCCGCTCCACGGGGTGTCGCAAAAATTTTTGCATGAGCGGCCACTGGGCCAGCGTCAGTGCCAACACCGCTGTGGCGTGCCATGGCAATTGCCAAAAAGCCAACAGCAAGACCACCGCCAACTGGGCGAGCGTCATCAAAGAACAAGCCATGCGCGCAGCGCCCTTGGCGCCCAGTTGCACGGGCAACGAAGCGATGCCCAGGCGCTGATCGCCCTCAATGGCTTTGAAATCATTGAGGGTCATGATGCCGTGCGCGCCCACGCTGTAGAGCAAGGCCAACGTCAATGAATGGGCCCCGGGCCACTCCCCCCCCAGCATCACGGCCGCGCCCGTCAACCAAGCCAAACCCTCATAGCTCAGCCCGCAGGCGGATTGCCCCACCAGCCATTGTTTTTCAATCGCACAGGAGGCGCGCTGTAGGCCCAAGACAAAGCAATCGCCAATGCACAGGCCACAAAGCCCCAGGGCCCCATCAGGGTGGCCCACAGCAAAGACAGCGCAGTCCACCCCACCGCAATTCCTAAGCCCCAGCGACCTGGCATGCGTCCCGAGGGAATGGGGCGATGAGGCTCATTGATGGCGTCGACATGGCGGTCAAACCAGTCGTTGACGGCTTGGCTGCTGGCACACACCAAGGGTCCTGTGAGAACCAAGCCCACAAGTAACAGCCCCCAATGCGCCCCGATGTCTTGACCCGACGCCACCACACCGCATGCAAACGCCCACATGGGGGGAAACCAAGTGATGGGCTTGAGAAGTTCAGCCACAGTGCCCAGCGCAGGGCGGTTGCGGGCTTGAGTCAAGGCGATGGGCGGGGTGGTCATACCCGCATTGTGATGAGTCGAACCCAAATGTCAACTAGGATTGACACTAAGGGTCAATTAAAAATGACAAGTGTCAGACGTTGTCGATCTCTACATCGGCGACCATGCCAAACCTGCGCAGCTTCACATAGAGGCTTTGACGCGACAGTCCCAGCATTTCTGCAGCCGATGCCCGGTTGTTGTGGGTCAGCTCCAGCGCCGTTTCAATGCACATGCGCTCAATCGTGTCCACCGTCTCACCGACGATGTCTTTGATGGGGCGGCGCCCCACCAACTGAGACAACTCGGCAAACGGGTTGAGTTGGTTGGGCGACGACGACGCGCCCGCCTGCAGCCTGCGGTCCATGTCGCGCACAAAAAAGACGTACATCGGCTCAGGCCTAGCCAGGCTGATAGCCGAGACCTCCACAGGCAAAGTCATCCCAGAGAGCGTTCGCACATCGGTCGCGAAATTTCGAACAGGCAATTGTTGACGCAAGCTGGTTTGGAGCACCCCCCAATCCACCGCACCGCGCAAGAGCCAGCGCTCCATGGGTTGTCCCACCACTTGTGAAGCTGCGGTCAACCCAAGCAAAGCCATGCCTTCTTCGTTGACGCTTTTGATCACGCCGGCGTTGTCTGTGAGCACCCAACCGTCTGGGAAGTGCGCCATGGCTTCAGCCAACACAGCGGGAGACTGTGGGTCGTGGCGCGGCTCAGCCACGGCCTCGCGGGCAACCAATCGCACCAGAAATTGCGCACCGCCCTCTTGGCGAAACACCGTGGCAGAAACCGTCCAAGGCGTGCTTTGTCCTGCCACACGAGCGGCGCACATTTCAATGCGACCGGTAGCCAACGCCATGCGCAGCAAAGACTGCACCTCGCCTTGGCTCTCTGCATCAAAACATTCACGCACATCACGTCCCACAAGACGCTTGCCGGCATCTTTAAGCAAAGATTGGGCACCCAAATTGGCCTCCAGCACCCGCTGGGAACCGGCATCGACCACCAACACCGCTTCAGGCGAGGTGTCAAACAACACCCGGTAACGGGCCTCAATGTGTCGCAAGCGCAAATAGTCACGCTCCATCGACTGCTGGGTTTCGACCAAGCGACGCTGCAACTCGGCCAAGCTCTCCAAGTCACGTCCCATGGCCAACAATTTGCCCGCACCGAGAGGCAACACCACGTACTGCAAAGCCACCTCGCTGCCCAAAGGGGTGAGGTGATTGACATGGCGCCAGCGCATCACATCTGGCGCGCCTTGCGACTTGAGCATCTCTTGAATTTTGATGCGGCTCTCGCTCGTGACCGTATCAATCCAGCGCCGCCCGACCCAAGTCTGGCAACCCAGCGCTGCCAGCTTGTCTTGCCCAGTAGAGACGTCTTCAATGACCCCTTGAGCATCCATGACCACCGTGACATCCGAGACAACCCCCAGCAACTGGGAGAAGGTGGACGGATCCAATGAGGGAAGCTTCATGTTGTAAACCAAAGATGTTTAAGAATCAGAAAATTGACACTTAAATTTGTCAAGTCAGTATAAGCTCTTGCAAGAGTATGGCAATCAATTGTGTGTCACGGGTGTACCTATCCCATCACACGAGCTGCGTGTCATCGACCGGTGCAGACTTGGCGGGCATGCTCTGCGTGATCCATTGCACGGTGGCAGGAGCGTCTTGCGCCACCACCTCAGCGGGCATGGCGGCAAGCAAAGAAGGCTCCAGCAGCGCCATGGGACCTCCCACAAAAAGACGCACATTCAGGTTGACCGAACTGCCCTTGAGTTGCGTCAGCAACGTGGCCAGCGTGTCAAGGTGCCGGTCCGTGCTGATGGATACCCCCACCGCATCGAACCAATCGGTTTGAAACAGCCGCTTGAACTCGGCCACATCTTGGGGCACGCCCAAGGTCACGCTCCAGCCGGCTTGCTTGAAAAACTCGCTGAGCATGAACAGTCCCATGCTGTGCTGCGCGCCTGGCTCGGTCAGCAGCAGCAAGCTCAAGCCATTGCGAGGCTGAGGGGCCTCTTGCAAAAACTCGGCACTGAAGTCATGCAAGAGTTGCTGCAAATACGAAGAAACGATCGAGACCATGGCGAAATCCAACCGGTCAGCACTCCACCATTGGCCAATCAAACGGGCACACGGCGCAATGCCGTGCACATAAATATCGGCCAGCGACTGTCCTTGACGTTGCCACCCAAACACCACCTGCCTGGCCGCATCCAAGCTTTGCAAACAAGCCTGCGCCAAGACCTGGACTTGCGCTGAGTCCAACGCAGATTTGCCACTGAACGTCGTCCCGCCCACCAGACGAGGACCTATGGGCTGACCACGACGCTGAGCCTGCGTCATCGGGCCCGCCTGTCCAAGCGGCTGAGGCGGGGTGTGGAGTTTGTCAGTCTTGAATTGCGCCATCGCAAGTACCCATCATCAATGTGAATCACCAACGGCAGCACTCTCAACACTTACAGAGCACTTGACGCAAGAGTCGCAGCAGCAGCGACTTCTCTGGCCACCACCACACACACCAGAGAGTGTCTTTGGATTCCGGCTACTTCAATTAAGTGTAAACCCTGGAATTCATATTTAATGTCAATTTATGTTGACACACTGTCCGACCCGCCTTACATTCATTCCCAACACAACCCTCTCAAGGTCTTGCATGTCCGTATCCGCTCCTCAGGTTTTGTACACGCCAGCGCAGCGCGCACGGCGTGATGCAACGGCGTGGACCTGGGTGCAAGGCGTGTTGGCCCCGGTTCAATTTTTGGTGTTTCTCATCAGTCTGTACCTCGTGGTCCACAGCTTAAAAACCGGCGAACACACCGATTGGGCGCTGGGCTCGGTGGTGGTCAAAACCTTGGTGCTCTACGCCATCATGGTGACAGGCGCCATTTGGGAAAAAGTGGTCTTTGGCCAATACCTGTTTGCGCCAGCTTTCTTCTGGGAAGACGTGGTCAGCATGGGTGTGTTGGCGCTGCACACGGCTTACCTATGGGTGTGGTGGCAAGGCCTGTGGGACACGACGCAGCAATTGTTGCTGGCCCTGGCCGCTTACATGAGCTACGGCTTCAACGCGGCTCAATACATCCGTAAGTTGCGCATGGCGCGACTGCAAAAACCCACCCCCATTTCGCCCCTCACAGGCGCAGAGGCCAGCACATGAGCAGCGTCATTCCAATTCGCGCAGAAACCACGGGCTGCACCGACGTCACACCTTTGGTGGAACGCGGCCAACGCGAGGTCTTTTGTGGACTCACTGGCATCATCTGGTTGCACCGAAAAATCCAAGACGCCTTCTTCTTGGTGGTCGGCTCACGCACCTGCGCGCACCTGATTCAGTCCGCAGCTGGAGTGATGATCTTTGCCGAACCCCGCTTTGGAACGGCGATCATCGACGAGCGCGACCTCGCCGGCTTGGCCGATGTGCACGACGAACTCGACCGGGTGGTGAGCCAATTGTTGGCGCGCCGCCCAGATATCCGCTTGTTGTTTTTGGTGGGCTCTTGCCCCTCAGAGGTGATCAAGTTGGACCTCTCGCGTGCCGCAGAGCGACAAAACCAAATCCACCACCCGGCAGTGCGCGTGCTGAACTATTCAGGCAGCGGCATCGAAACCACCTTCACCCAAGGCGAAGACGCTTGCCTGGCCGCCATGGTGCCCGGCTTGGCGGCCTCCAGCACCACAGCGCCCGAGCTGATGGTGGTTGGCACCTTGGCCGATGTGGTCGAAGACCAACTGCGCAGCCTGCTCGAGCGCATGGGCTTACAAGTCAATTTTTTCCCACCACGCAACAGCCAAGCCATGCCCACCGTGGGGGCCAACACCCGCTTCTTGCTGGCCCAGCCCTTTTTGGCCGACACCGCACGAGCTTTGCAATCACGCGGTGCCCAACATCTACCCGCCCCATTTCCGCTGGGCGTTGAAGGCACCACCGCTTGGTTGCAAGCCGCGGCCAGTGCCTTTGGGGTGGCCCCTGAGGTGTTTGAAAAAGCCACCGCCCCAGCACGTCAACGGGCCGAAAAAGCCTTGGCTGTCCAGCGCCAGGTGTTGCAAGGCCAACGCATCTTTTTCTTCCCCGACTCACAACTCGAAATTCCACTGGCGCGCTTTGTTCACCGCGAACTGGGCATGAACTTGGTGGAGGTCGGTACGCCTTATTTGCATCGCCAGCACATGGCGCCTGAACTGGCGTGGCTGCCCCAGGGCACGCGCATCAGTGAAGGCCAAGACGTGGACCGCCAACTCGAGCGCTGTGTGGCCGATGCCCCCGATTTGGTGGTCTGTGGCCTGGGTCTTGCCAACCCGCTGGAAGCCCAGGGCATCACCACCAAGTGGGCCATCGAGTTGGTCTTCACCCCCATTCAGGGCTACGAACAAGCTGGCGATCTGGCTGGCCTGTTCAGTCGCCCGCTCAAACGCCGCATGAAGCTGGCCGCCTGAAAGCGCAGGAACACACCATGCAATTGACGCTCTGGACTTACGAAGGACCACCCCACGTTGGCGCCATGCGCGTGGCCACCGCCATGCGCGACGTGCACTACGTGCTGCACGCGCCCCAGGGCGACACCTACGCTGACTTGCTGTTCACCATGATTGAGCGGCTGCCACGTCGCCCACCTGTGACATACACCACCTTTCAAGCGCGTGATCTGGGAGGTGACACCGCTGAGCTCTTCAAAGACGCCGCCCGACAGGCCGTGGCCCGCTACAAGCCTGCCGCCATGTTGGTCGGCTCGTCTTGTACCGCCGAGTTGATCCAAGACGACCCGGGGGGCTTGGCCCAAGCGCTGCAGCTGCCCATTCCAGTGGTCGCCTTGGAGCTGCCGTCTTACCAGCGCAAAGAAAACTGGGGCGCCAGCGAAACCTTTTACCAACTCTGCCGACACTTGGTGCACAAGCCCACCGAACGCTTGCCCAAAGCACGCCCTACTTGCAACCTCCTGGGCCCAAGCGCTTTGGGATTTCGCCACCGCGACGATGTCAAAGAGATCACCCAACTCTTGAACCAACTGGGCGTTGACGTCGCGGTGGTGGCGCCACTCAATGCCAGCGTGGCCGACATCCAAAAACTCGCTGCTGCCGATTTCAACGTGGTCCTCTACCCCGAAATTGGCCTGAGTGCAGCGCAGTGGTTGCAGCGCCAGTTTGACCAGCCTTACACAAAAACGGTGCCCTTGGGCAGCCATGCCACCCGAGACTTCATCGCCGAGGTGTGCGCCCTCACCGGCTTGGCTCTGCCCACACAAGACCCCGACAACGCTCACGCCACGTGGTACGCCAAGTCGGTTGACTCGACCTACCTCACAGGCAAGCGGGTTTACATCTTTGGCGACGCCACGCATGTTGTTGCTGCAGCGCGCATTGCCAGCCAAGAAATGGGCTTTGAGGTGGTGGGCTTGGGGACCTACAGCCGCGAATTCGCCCGCGAGGTGCGCGACTGCGCCAAGGGTCTGGGCATCCAAGCACTGATCACCGACGACTACCTCGAAGTTGAAGACCAAATCCAAGCACTGCAACCCGAGCTGATTTTGGGCACGCAAATGGAGCGCCACATCGCCAAACGCCAAGGCATTCCGTGTGCGGTGATTTCTGCGCCTGTTCACGTGCAAGACTTCCCCGCCCGCTATGCACCGCAGATGGGTTTCGAAGGTGCGAATGTGTTGTTTGACACCTGGGTGCACCCGCTGATGATGGGCCTGGAAGAGCACCTGATCGGTATGTTCCGTGAAGACTTTGAGTTCCACGCAGGTGCCGCCCCCTCTCACCTGGGCAGCACCCGTGCTGCAGCGGATATCAGTCCAGCCCCACCCACCTCAGCGCAGGCACATACAGAGATGACGCCGCCCCTGGCTGGCGCGCCCAATTTATCCGACTCGTCTGCACACCTGCTCCCCACCCAAGCGGCCTCGAACCAAGCCACTTGGAGCCTAGAAGCTGAGAAGGAACTCGGCAAGATTCCGTTCTTTGTGCGCGGCAAAGCACGTCGCAACACCGAACGATTTGCCCAGGACCTGGGTGTTGCAACCATCACCGTGGAGACGCTCTACGATGCCAAAGCCCACTACAGCCGCTAAACAGGCCAGGGGCAACACACCACGCATGAACGTGGTGTTGTTGACCATGGACAGCCACTTGGCCAGCGCCGCCCAACACGCTGCAGTGCGGCTGGCCACAGACATACCGGGCCTGCAGCTGCAAATGCACAGCGCATCGGCCTGGCGAGACAGTGACAACGCACTGGCCGCGTGCCTGAGCGCCATTGCGCAGGCCGACATCATCATCGTCACCATGCTGTTCATGGAAGACCATTTTCTTCCCGTGCTCGAGGCCCTGCAGGCGCGCCGTGCAGCTTGCGATGCCATGGTGTGCATCATGTCGGCTCCGCAGGTCACGCAACTCACACGCATGGGCAAACTGGTCATGGGCCGCGAGTCCAGCGGTCTGATGGCCTTGCTTAAAAAACTTCGCCCCAGCGCCAAAAACTCCGATACGGGCGACGACAAAGGCGCCCCCTCCAACGCGGGTGCCAAGCAAATGGCCATGCTGCGCCGCTTGCCCAAGCTGCTGCGCTTCATCCCTGGCACGGCACAAGATTTACGGCTGTTCTTTTTGACCATGCGCTATTGGCTGGCAGGCTCTGAGCACAACATTGAAAACTTGGTCAAAACACTGGTGCACCGCTATGCACAAGGACCACGCGAGCCTATGCGGGCCCTGGCCCAGCCCGAAGATCCCATCGAATACCCTGAGGTGGGCCTGTACCACCCTCAGATGAAACATCGCATCAGCGAGCACCTGAGCGACTTGCCTGGCCATGGTCGCAAAGACCAGCCGGCCGTGGGCCTGCTGTTGTTGCGCTCCTACCTGCTGGCGGGCAACACCGCGCATTACGACGCCGTCATCACCTCGCTCCAAGCCCGTGGTTTGCGCGTGATTGCGGCATTTGCCAGTGGTTTGGATGCGCGCCCCGCCATAGACCGCTTTTTCAAGCAAGGCGGTCACTCCACGATTCAATCCCTGGTCTCACTCACCGGTTTCTCATTGGTCGGAGGCCCGGCCTACAACGACGCCAGCGCCGCTGAAGTGGCCTTGAGCGAACTTGACGTGCCCTACATTGCGGCTCACCCGCTGGAATTCCAGTCCATCGAACAATGGGGCGGCTCCACACGCGGGCTATTACCCGTGGAAAACACCATCATGGTGGCCATCCCTGAACTCGATGGCTCCATCTTGCCCATGGTCTATGGCGGACGCCCGGGCCCTGCCGGGCAAAACTGCACGGGTTGCGACAAACACTGCGCCTTCCCCAGCGGCCCACGCAGCCAAGACATGTTCACCTGCAGCGAACGCACCGACATGCTCAGCTCACGCGTGGAGCGCTTGGTGCGACTGCGTCACAAGCCCCGTGCACAGCGCAAACTGGCCATCGTGCTGTTTAACTTCCCCCCCAATGCGGGCAGTGTGGGCACAGCCGCCTATTTGTCGGTGTTCCAGTCGCTCTTTAACACCTTGCAGCGCCTGTCTGCCGAAGGCTACCAGGTCGATTTACCCGACAGCGTGGACGACTTGCGCGAGCGCTTGCTGCAAGGCAACGCCAGTCAGTACGGCACCCAAGCCAATGTGCTGCATGCCATGGACACCTCCCACCATGTGCGCCACGAACGCTGGCTGAATGAGATCGAAGCGCAGTGGGGCCCCGCGCCCGGCAAGCACCTGACCAACGGGCAGTCGCTGTTCATCTTGGGCGCGGCCTTTGGTCAAGTGGTGGTCACTGTGCAGCCTGGATTTGGCTATGAAGGCGACCCGATGCGCTTGTTGTTTGAAACAGGCTGCGCCCCGACCCACGCCTTCAGCGCGTTTTACCGCTACCTACGCGACGACTATGCCGCCGATGCGGTGCTGCACTTTGGCACACATGGCGCTCTCGAATTCATGCCTGGCAAACAAACCGGCTTGTCGGCCCAATGCTGGCCCGACCGCTTGATTGGCGCGCTGCCCAATGTGTATTTGTACGCCGCCAACAACCCCTCCGAGGGCGCGCTGGCCAAGCGCCGCGGCGCAGCCACCTTGGTGAGCTATCTCACACCGTCGCTGACACATTCAGGTCTGTACAAAGAACTCGTCAACCTGCAGCAGTCCATCGAGCGCTGGCAGCAAATGGGCCCCGATCAGATCCAAGACCGCACCAGCCTGGCAGAGCTCATCCACGCACAAGCCAAGGGCATTGAGCTGAGCGTGCCGGCCGCCTTCAACTCGGGCGCAGACAACGACAACGCCCAATGGATTGAGTCGCTGCAACACCAATTGTTGGAGCTCGAATACGCCCTCATTCCCGAAGGTCTACACGTCATGGGACAAGCGCCCACCCGCACCCAGCGGCTGCAAACCCTCAAAGTCATGGCTGACGCCATGGGTTTGACGCAACACGACAGCCACAGCGACTTGATGGAGGCTTTGGTCGATGGTGCCAGCGAGGCCGAACTCAGCGCCCACCTGTCCACCCATGACAGCGCCCAAGCCGAGTCATTGCGCCAGCTCGTGCGCACCAACCGACTGCTGGGCGAAGATCACGAAATGCAAGGCCTCATGCGCGCGTTAGACGGACGCTACCTCCAGCCCGCACCCGGGGGCGACTTGATACGCAACACCGACGTGTTGCCCACAGGACGCAACTTGCATGGCCTAGATCCATTTCGCATGCCCTCGGCCTTTGCTGTCCTTGACGGCCAGCGTCAGGCCGACAAGCTGCTGGCTCGCTATGCACAAGACCACCAAGCCTTGCCAGAAACCGTGGCCATGGTGCTGTGGGGCACAGATAACCTCAAGACCGAAGGCGGCCCATTGGCCCAAGCCCTGGCCTTGATGGGTGCAACACCGCGCTTTGACAGCTACGGTCGTTTGGCAGGGGCCAGCTTGGTGCCCCTGGAGCAGCTCGGTCGCCCACGCATTGACGTGGTCATCACCCTCTCAGGTATCTTTCGCGACCTGCTGCCCATGCAAATTCGACTGCTGGCCGAAGCCTCTTTTCTCGCCGCCAGCGCGCAGGAGCCCGCTGAGCAAAACTTCATCCGCAAGCACGCGTTGGCCTTCATGGCTGAGCACGAAGGCAGCACGCTGGAGTGTGCTTCACTGCGCGTGTTTGGCAACACCGAAGGGGCCTATGGCAGCAACATCAACCACCTGATTGACAGCAGCTGCTGGGACAACGAAAACGAACTGGGCGACGCCTTCACCCAGCGCAAAGGCTTTGCCTATGGCCGTGAAGGCCGTCCGGTGCGCAACACCGCCGTGTTGCAAAGCGCCTTGGCCAGCGTGTCTTTGACCTACCAAAACCTCGACTCGGTGGAGCTGGGCGTGACCAGCATTGACACCTACTTTGACACGCTGGGAGGCATCAGCCGCGCCGTGCTGCAGGCCAAACACCAGCGCGACGGCAACGCCGCTGAAGCCCCGCCCGTCTTCATTGGCGACCAAACCCAAGGCGACGGTGTGGTGCGCAGCCTGACCGAACAAGTGGCCCTCGAAACCCGCAGCCGCATGCTCAACCCCAAGTGGCACGAAAGCATGTTGCAACACGGCTACGAAGGAGTGCGACAAATCGAAGCGCACCTCACCAACACCATGGGGTGGTCAGCCACCACTGGACAAGTTCAGCCCTGGGTCTACCAGCAACTGGCCCAGACCTTTGTGCTGGACCCGGCCATGCGCGAACGCATGGCTCAGCTCAACCCGACCTCTTCGGCCAAATTGGCCAACCGTCTTCTAGAAGCCACCCGTCGCCAGTACTGGCAGCCCGACGCCGAAACCCTATCCGCCCTGCTGAGGGCAGGTGAAGAACTTGAAGACCGCCTTGAAGGCATACACGAAGGACTCCCAGCATGATCGAAACCACCAGCATTCCGGTACAAAGCATCCAGCGCACCCGAGGTTCCGATGGCGAGGGCAGCGTACAGGTCCAAATGGACCCGTCTGTCAAGATTGGCAACGCCAAGGTCTTCGCCATTTACGGCAAGGGCGGCATTGGCAAAAGCACCACCTCGTCCAACCTGTCGGTGGCGTTCAGCAAACTGGGCAAGCGGGTGCTGCAAATCGGCTGTGACCCCAAGCACGACTCCACCTTCACGCTGACCAAAAAACTCATGCCCACGGTGATCGATGCACTCGAAACAGTGGACTTCCATGCCGAGGAGCTGCGCCTTGATGACTTCGTCTTCAAGGGCTACAACGGCGTGATGTGTGTGGAAGCCGGTGGGCCGCCCGCAGGCACAGGTTGTGGTGGTTATGTGGTGGGACAAACCGTCAAGTTGCTCAAAGAACACCACCTGCTCGAAGACACCGATGTGGTGATCTTTGATGTGCTGGGAGATGTGGTGTGCGGCGGCTTTGCCGCACCGCTGCAACACGCAGACCGCGCCCTGATCGTGACCGCCAACGACTTTGACTCCATCTTTGCGATGAACCGCATCGTCCAAGCCATTGGTGCCAAAGCCAAAAACTACAACGTGCGCTTAGGGGGCGTGATCGCCAACCGCAGCGACGCGACCGACCAAATCGACAAATACAACGCGGTGGTTGGCCTCAAGACCATGGCGCATTTCCCCATGCTGGACGAAATCCGCAAGAGCCGTCTCAAAAAGTGCACCTTGTTCGAACTCGAGTCCAGCCCTGCCGTTCAAGCCGTGCAAGACGAGTACATGCGTTTGGCCGCCTCGCTGTGGCTGGGCTCGGATCCCCTGCCCTCGGTGCCCATGAAAGACCGTGACATTTTTGACCTGTTGGGTTTTGACTGAACCCCAAGCCCAGAGAACCCCGCCATGAACACCAC